>CAJBSZ010000160.1 GCA_903958395.1 uncultured bacterium
GGTGAAGCATGACCGGAGTGATATCGCCAGAGTTTCCCATGTTGATGGGCTTATACGCAGCGAATTGGTTTTCCCAGATCTCCTTGCCGGTTGCAGGACCAAGCGACCAAGACCAAGTGATGGAATCCCCGAAGAAAATGAGCTGGGTGTTTTGTGCGTCAGCCACCTCGCGATTGACCCTCTGGAATTCGCTGTTCCAGTAATCGTCCAGAACTTCGGATGGCATCTTGGTGCTGGGTGAAAGCGGAATATCATCCCAGAAGTTCGGCGCCTCGGCACGACCGGACGTAGACGCAAGCGGCCACACCTTCAGGGTGAGGGTTCCTGTCCCGGGAGCCTCGAAGGGGCCGGGCGTCGGATTGGTGGCGCTGCGCGGCTTGCCGAAATAGTCCGTGCCGATCGTGATGGGAGAACCATCAGGATTCTCAAAGGCGCAACCGGAAATGCGGGCTTTGCCCAACCGTGCCGAGGTCACGGGTTGCGAGGGCCGTTCGCTCCCCAGGGGTTTGGCCACGGTCATGGTCAGATAGAAGCCGTCATGCTTCTCAACCAGGGTGAGCCCCGGATCGGATGCGGACCGGTTGATAGGTGCGCTTTCATGCTTGCATGACTTCGTCCCCTGGAAAAACACATTTCCATCCATCCATATCGGCAGATGAGCCTGGTCATACTTCTCCAGACTGCCGCTGCGCATGAACAGGTTGTTGTAATAATGGCTGTCGCCGGACGGATTGTCATGGAGGGCCACGATTTCGGTGGAATGGGCCTTGTGGAATGGAGTCTTGCGCCCATCGAAAAAGGTGGGATTCAAATCGATGCCCCCGGCGATGAGGTTGTGGGTATATGCACCCCCTTGCGAGTCGTCTTCAATCGCCTTGGGAGACAGAAAAATATTATTGTCGACCACGAAGGGTCCATGATTCACCTCGACGAAGAGATCGTGGGTGGCGTTGTCATGGCAGAGGTTGCCGGTGACCCGCGCCCCCTGAGTCATCCAGTCCAGCCAGATTCCACGGCAGGTCCGGTAGATGTGATTGCCGATGATCGTGGTATCGATGGGTCCGTGGAATTTGATGCCCGCCATCTCAGCACCTGAGAACAGTTGCCGGACATGGATGTCATGAATGGTGTTGCCGATGACGGTGCTGAACGCCGCGCCCAGACTACCTACAATACCCGCCTGTTCACAATGGGCGATATGGTTGTTGCGCACCACGTGATGGCCAATGGTCTCCTTATTCCAACCATTCTTCAAGCCGCGCTCGATGGTCGTGACATAGCCCTTGGCTGAGCCTGAATTTTTATCCTTGTCCTCGCCATATTTTCCCAGGGTGATTCCCGAACATGTGGAATAGGCTATGTTGTTGTCTTCGATGATCCAGCCCTTGCTCCAATGAACCCCGATCAGGCCGATCTGCTCCACGGTGGGCGGTGCCCAGGGCGTCGCCGCGTTGCGCAGGGTGAAGCCCCGCACGGTGATGTAGTTCCGCCCCGGTTTGTCCGGATAGAATACGCTCTGGCGCGCGTTGACCTCGACCTGCTGGGCATTGGGGGCGACATCCTTGAATTGAGCCCAGATGACGGTATTGGTCGTGTCCACGCTGGCGAACCATAGCGGCGTCGCGGTCACGGGCTTCAGAACCTCCTCCAAACTGACCGCCTCGGTCAACCAGTGGCCGTTCAGATAGACCGCCCCGGCGTGATGGCTGCGGCCCCTGGAATCAAACCAGTCGCCGGCAATGAGTTTCCCAAAGGGATTGAAACTGCCAAAAAAGGTGTTGGGAAGGGTCGCCTTCCAGACGCCGTCCTGGACCTTCTCCCA
>CAJBSZ010000161.1 GCA_903958395.1 uncultured bacterium
CTCTGCCCAAGCCCATTTCCCGTCCTTGTTGCCGATCACAAATCCACCCAGCTTCCCGCCGGTGACATCCTCTGTAGGCGCCCTGCCACTCTTCTTGCCCACCATCAAGCCGCTCTCTGCATAGTCAAAACTGATACGGATCTTGTCGCCCTCGACCTTCATTGCCTTGTAGAGCGGACCCGAGACAACAATCTTGCTATCCCCGTAAACATCACGCAGCGCCCAGCGGGCCAGACGTTCACCCACATCGAACTTGTTCTTCGGATGGATGTCGCTCTCTTCGCCCACATCCGTTGCAACAGCCATGCCGGTCTTAGAAATCGCCCGCCAAGCCAGGCATTGCGTCTCGCGGCACACCGCCCACCCGTCACGTCCTGCCGGGTCCTCATTCGGGCGCATGAATGCCGCCAGTTGCACAAAGTAACAGGGAAAATCGATGCCCCAAGCCTTGCGCCAGCCCGAAAAAAGGGCGTCCATCTTGATGTCATAATCCAACTGTCCGGCATTGGACTCTCCCTGATACCAAAGCGCGCCGGCAATAGGCGTCATTGTCAGACACTCCATCATGCCGTTATACATGGTCGAAGCGTTGCCATAGCCAAGGTCTGGGTTCGGCGGATTCGGGAAGCCCACCTTATTTTTAGTGTTTTCCTGCGCTAAAACGCTCCAGACCTTTACTTGCTGGATATACTTCTCGACTCGCTCAGCAACAATCTTCTCCCGATTCGCTACTTCATTCGCATGGTTCTTGAGTGCAGGGAAGTTAGCCCACGATTCCATCGGAATCCAGCATTCAATTGGCGATCCGCCCCAGTTGCAATCGTAAAGGCCGATCGGCATATCCGGGTTTTCACGCTGGATCATGCGGGCAAAATAAAAGCCGACTGCGGTCCAGCCCCCGACACTCTGAGGCGTGGCCACCTGCCAAACACCTTCGGTCGCCACCTGCATCGGATTCATGGGGAAAGGAGACGTGACACGCTGGAACTTAATCCGGCGCATCAGCGGATAATTCGCCTTCTGCATATCTTCCTTAGCATTTGAACTATTCAGATTCATCTCCATGTTCGACTGTCCGGCACACAGCCACACATCGCCTACAAGCACATCCTTCAACTCGACCGTAGTCTGGCCAGACTTCACGGTTAACACGCTATTTTCACGACACGCCTTCTGCGCAGGCAGCGTCATCTTGAACACACCCTTCTCATCCGCGACACCTTGAGCCTTTGCCCCTCTAAACTCAGCCGTGAGCGCTTCGCCAGCTCCGGCTATACCCGTAATCACAATAGGCTTGTCACGCTGTAAGACCATATTGCTCGAATAAAAAGGCGCAAGCTTTAATTCCCCTGCATACGCACCAACAACCAGCAGGATCATCGCAGACACTAAGAAACGGACATTCATGACATATCTCCCTTACAATGTTTTGTTTTCGGTAGTCTACTGATTGCAGTTTCAAAATGCAATCCTCAATAACGGTTCCTCACTTGCCGATTAGCCTGAAAACCAGTATACTAATGAACCAATTGTTTTACGGTTACAAATTCATTTATGAAAATTGCCATTGCTTATCCGCCA
>CAJBSZ010000162.1 GCA_903958395.1 uncultured bacterium
GACGAACTGTTGCATCCCCTCAGAACTTCAAACTTCTAACGGATACTTAGCCGCCGCTGTCAAGCGGTGGAGGGAGTGATGAGCGAGGGATGATGGATTTGCGGTCGAAAATTTTGACCTCAAAATTTGCAAAGACAAGAGTGTTTCCCAAGGCATTTACGAAAAAGGGCTTGTAGCGCGCGTGGAGAAGTGCGGAGCTGTAGTAACCGCGCCTGCCCTGACCCGTGGTGAGCCTGCCTGCGGTGAGCTTGCCGAACCGTCGAACCAGCCTGCCGAAGGGCGTGCCGCCGGTAGCGCGCCTAGGAATACGCACGCCGGTATGCCTTGATCCTTTTTTGCCTTGCTGTTGACATTTATGAAGATAGGGATCATTATAGCTATAAAGATCAACATGAAGAGGCTTTTATGAGAACAGTTCAAATGACGCTGGATGATCCGCTGATTCAGGATGTGGACAGGGTTGCCAGAAGTTTACATACGACGCGATCGGCGTTTACGCGCGAAGCGCTTAAGCAGGCCGTCGCCCGGGTTAAGATGGGGCGACTTGAGGAAAAACATCGGCAGGGCTACCTCGCCCATCCCGCGGGTTCGGAGGAATTCTCATGTTGGGAGAAAGAACAGGCGTGGGGTGATGAATGAAGCGCGGCGAGGTCCGGTGGTATAAGTTCGGTCCGCCCGATAAGAACCGTCCTGTCGTTGTTCTGACGCGTGACTCGATCATTCCGCACATTGGAGAGATTACCGTGGCTCCGGTGACTTCAACCATACGTGACATTCCGAGTGAAGTATTGTTGGACGAGGGGGATGGGATGCCAAGAGGCTGTGCGGTCAACTGCGATCACATGCAAACTGTTTCCAAGGCCAGGATCGGGGCGCTGATCACCTCGCTTTCTCCCGTTCGAGTGAGAGAACTCAAAGCCGCCATACAGTTCGCTATAGCGTTGAGTGAGTGAGGAGAGAAGGGGTTCAGGGGTTAAGGGTGTGGGGACGCCGCAGGGTGCCGCCGCTGATCCTTTCTTTGTTTGACACGGCATGTAGGAATTCCTACCATCAGAGTATGAAAACGATTGTATCGGAGAAAGGACAAGTGACCATTCCAAAGGCATTGCGAGATGCATTGGGGCTGGTTCCCGGGGTGGTATTGCATATGGATATTTCGGGGCATCAACTAGTGGGGTACAAGGAAGTGCTCATCGATCCGATCCGGAAATGGAGGGGACGGGGACGTTTGCCTGGAAAGATGCGTACGGATGACTATTTGGCCAGGGTGCGCGGATGATTACGGCCGTTGACTCTTCCGTTCTGCTTGACGTGTTGTGTGATGATCCTGTTCACGCCGACAGTTCCAGTGCGGCGCTCTATACCGCGATGGGGGAAGGGCGCCTGATCGTGTGCGAATGTGTTCTGGCTGAAATCAGACCCGCGCTGAGCGAGCCTGATTTGCGGACATTCCTGAAGGACTGGCATCTGGATTTCGTTCCTGCCACGATTGAATCCGCGATGTTGGCTGGAAAGCATTTCGACCACTACTTAAAACGGGGTGGGCGTGAAGGTAGGGTGATGCCCGATTTTCTGATTGGAGCTCATGCCCAGCTTCATGCTCAGCGTTTGCTGGCGCGCGATCGCGGATATTTACGGGACTATTTCAAAAGTTTGAAATTATTCATTCCAGAGAAACCCAAGACCCTAAACGCCGATCCTCTTTGAAACGCCTTGCCGCGGCTAACAAGCCGGTGGTCGTGGATTGGCTGGAAGGGACGAAGCAAAGCGGGGAAGAGAAGACCTCACCACTGATCTGCACTGATTTACGCTAATGGGGAGGGGAGAAGAGAAGAGAATGTTTCATGATTTTTGCAGCACGGGAGTACCCGTCCAGCAAAAATCATGAAACGCCCTTCCGGGAAGAAATAAGTTTTGAGGCGCTTCGCACAGGTAGCGTTGTTCTATTTCTCCTGATTCCTACGAAGAGGCGTTGCGGAATTTTTGGTTTTGGTACTCCAAAATAAAA
>CAJBSZ010000163.1 GCA_903958395.1 uncultured bacterium
ATCCGGACTGAGCTTGGGTCGGATAATATCGACCTCGACCGCGGACTCGCCCTTGTCATGATTGTGGGCGAGGGGATGCACTACACGGTGGGTGTGGCGGCGCGGGCAACCATGGCTCTGGCCAATGCCGGCGTGAACATCGAGATGCTGAACCAGGGTTCCTCGGAAATCAGCATGATGTTCGGAGTCAAGGCCATGGACCGGAAAAAAGCGGTTCAAGCCCTGTATGAGGCGTTTTTCAATGAGAATCGGGCATAAGTCAATCCGGGCGGTGGAGCATGAGCCAGCGAAAAAAAGTTTATATCTATAACACCACCCTGCGGGATGGGTCGCAGGGGGAGGGGATCTCGTTCTCCGGATCCTCCAAGATCCAGGTGGCGCTGAAGCTGGACGAGTTCGGTGTGGACTACATCGAGGGCGGCTATGCCGGTTCCAATCCCAAGGACATGGAGTTTTTTTATGAAATCAGGAAGCATCCCCTGCGCCATGCCAAAATTGCGGCTTTCGGAAGTACCCGCCGGGCGGATGTTCCGGTAGGCGAAGATGACAACGTCCTGCGCCTGATCGAGGCGAAGACGCCGGTGGTCACCATTTTCGGGAAAACCTGGCACCTGCATGTCACCGATGTCCTGCGCACCTCGGCAGCGGAGAACCGACGAATGGTTTTTGAAACGGTTCAGTACCTGAAGCAGCAGGGGCGGGAAGTGATTTTTGACGCGGAGCATTTCTTTGACGGGTACAAGGACAGTCCCTCCTTCGCCCTGGATGTGCTTAAGGCGGCGGTGGACGCCGGCGCCGATTCGATTGTGCTGTGCGACACCAATGGCGGCTCGCTTTCCCATGAGGTGTTTGGCATCACCGCCGAGGTTGTGAAAGCATTTTCCATTCCGGTCGGAATCCATACCCATAACGATTCCGGGCTTGCCGTGGCCAACAGTCTGGAAGCCATCCGGGCCGGTGCCCTTCAGGTTCAGGGCACCATCAACGGGTATGGCGAGCGGACCGGGAACGCGAACCTGTGCTCGATCATTCCCTCCTTGGAACTGAAGATGGGCTGCCGGGCCGTTCCCGACGGCTCCTTGAAGCAGTTGCGGAACCTGTCGCTGTTTGTGGACGACCTGGTGAACGTGAGGCATGACAGTAAGTCGCCTTATGTGGGTGCCAGTGCCTTTTCACACAAGGCAGGCATGCATGTGAACGCGGTCCAGAAAAACCCCCGCAGCTTCGAGCACATCCTCCCGGAAAGCGTGGGGAATGAGCGCCACATCCTTATTTCCGAGGGCTCCGGAGCGAGTAGCGTCCTGCTGAAGGCCATCGAACTGGGTATGGATCTCAAGAAATCGTCGCCCGAAGTGAAGGAGATCCTCGAGGCGCTGAAGGCGCTGGAGAAGCAGGGGTATTCCTATGAGGCGGCGGATGCCTCGTTCCGGATTCTCGTTCAGAAGGTGCTCCGCAAGCACAAGCCGTTTTTCGAACTGGAGGGGTTCCGGGTCGTCATTGAAAAAAATGGCAAGGATAAGCCCTGCATATCGGAAGCCAGCGTCAAGGTTCGCGTCGGGAAAGAGGTGGAGCACTGCGTGGCGGAGGGAGACGGTCCTGTCAACGCACTGGATCGCGCTCTGCGCAATGCGCTGACCCGGTTCTATCCTGCGATCGAAAAGGTGTTCCTGACCGATTTCCGGGTTCGCATTCTCGACCCCGAGGAAGCCACGGCGGCCAAAACACGGGTGATCATCGAGTCGAGTGACGGCGAACAAAACTGGGGCACGGTTGGTGTTTCAGGCAACATCATTGAAGCCTCGTGGGAGGCCCTAGTGGATAGTGTGGAGTACAAGCTGTTCCGGGAAGAGGGAAAATGAAAGAACTGGAAAAGCAGTACGATTCGAAGACCGTCGAGACCCGCTGGTATAACTGGTGGCAGGAAAAAGGATGTTTTCACGGAGATGCGGCCCGCGGTGGAACACCCTATTGCATCGTGATTCCGCCTCCCAATGTCACGGGCATTCTTCACATCGGTCATGCCTTGAACAATACCATTCAGGATATCCTGGTCCGGTGGCAGCGCATGGATGGCAAAAACACGGTATGGATGCCGGGAACGGATCATGCCGGGATCGCCACCCAGAATGTGGTCGAACGCGCCTTGCGCAAGGAGGGTAAGACCCGTCATGACCTAGGACGCGAGGCGTTTGTCGGCAAAGTGTGGGAATGGAAAGAAGAGTATGGCGGGACGATTGTCCGCCAGCTCAAGCGCTTGGGGGCCTCTTGTGACTGGGAGCGGGAGCGCTTCACCATGGACGCCGGGTTGAGCCAGGCGGTCGAGGAAGTTTTCTGCAGGTTGTATGAAAAGGGTCTGATCTATCGCGCGAACTATATCACCAACTGGTGCCCGCGCTGCCATACTGCCTTGTCGGATGAGGAGAGCGAACACCAGGACACCACCGGCAAACTCTATTACATCCGGTATCCCGTCAAACGTGACGGCAAGTTGACCGCCAGCGAGTTTGTGGTGGTGGCGACAACCCGGCCGGAAACGCTGCTGGGTGATGTCGCGGTGGCCGTCAGCCCAAAGGATGACCGGTATAAGGCGCTGATCGGTAAGACCCTCAGTCTTCCGGTTCTGCACCGGGAATTGCCGGTCATTGCCGATGATTTTGTGGATCCCGCCTTTGGGACCGGCGCTGTGAAGGTGACCCCCGCACACGATCCCAACGATTTTGAGATGGGGCGGCGACATAGCCTGACACCGATCAACGTGATGAATCAGGACGGCTCGATGAACGAGGGCGCGGGACCCTATGCCGGATTGGATCGCTTTGAATGCCGGAAACGGATTGTCACCGACCTGACGGCCGCCGGGTTGATCGAAAAAATCGATCCCCATCAGCATGCCGTCGGGCATTGCTACCGGTGCGACACCGTGGTCGAGCCGCGTCTTTCCCTGCAGTGGTTTGTCAGCATGAAGCCCCTTGCCGGACCCGCGCTCCAGGCGGTTCAGGATGGCCGGATCAAGTTTGTTCCGGAACGATGGAACAAGGTTTATGTCGAATGGATGACGAATATCCGGGATTGGTGCATTTCCAGACAGATTTGGTGGGGACACCGAATTCCCGTGTATTATTGCGACGCCTGCAACCATCAGTGGGCCGGGCGAGGAAAACAGACGGAGTGTCCCAAGTGCAAGACAACCACCATCCGGCAGGATGAGGATGTCCTGGACACCTGGTTTTCCTCCTGGTTATGGCCGTTCAGCACCTTCGGTTGGCCGCAGGAGAATCCTGACCTCAAACTTTATTATCCCGGCAACACACTGGTTACGGCATCGGAAATCATCTTTTTCTGGGTGGCCCGCATGGTTATGGCCGGCATAGAGTTCATGGGCGATATTCCCTTCCGGGAGGTCTACATCCACGGAACGGTGCGCGATGACAAGGGGCGCAAGATGAGCAAGAGCCTCGGCAACTCCATTGATCCGCTCACCATCATTGATGAGTACAGCGCTGATGCGCTCCGCTATAGCCTCATGATGATTACGGCGACGGGGCAGGATGTGTTTCTGTCGAACGATAAGTTTGAAATCGGACGGAATTTCGGAACCAAGATCTGGAATGCCGCCCGCTATATGCAGATGCAGGAGAAAGGGGAAGGTGCTGTTACGGGATCGCGCCCCTCCGCCCTTGTTCCCCTCCTTGAGCCCGCCCTGTTAAGTGCGGATGATCTTCATATTCTAGCCAAACTGAGCCGGGCCACCGAGTCCTGTACCGAAAACCTGACACGGTTTCGATTTAATGATGCAGCGCAGGACTTGTACGGGTTCATCTGGCATGAGTACTGCGACTGGTATGTGGAATACTCCAAGGATGTGCTCTACGGTCAGGATCCGGCCCGGCGCGCGGAAGTCCTCAAGGTGATGCATTATGCCTTTTCCACCGCGTTGCGCCTGCTCCATCCATTCATGCCGCATCTGACCGAGGAACTCTGGCATGGCATGGGCTACGGGGCGGATGACGAGACGATCATGACAGCACCCTGGCCCAAACCCCTCACA
>CAJBSZ010000164.1 GCA_903958395.1 uncultured bacterium
AGACAAATCACCCCATGGCTTCAGGCGGGATTGCAGGCGGTATCCTGACACCAACCTCGCCGCCCCACCACGCTTTTCCCAGTCAACCGGCGCCTCATCAAGATGTTCGAACCCGCCCCCCCAAGGTGCCTGGAGAAAAAGCAAACCGCCATTTTTCAGTTTCCGATCAACGGCAAAAAACACTTCAGAAGGGTTCTTGAGGTGCTCAAGCACATCCAAACAAAATACCACATCTAGGCTGCAGTCGGGAATGCCTTCAAGATCTAATGTAACCATATCGACATGCCGATCGACGCTCCTGTCAAGTCGCCATTGCACAAAACGTCTAGCAAGATTGTCAACATCAGCAAGATAAAGAACCGCATCAGGCGCGAAATCCCGCCGCCAAGCCATCGATAGAGTCGCCGTGCCGCATCCATAATCTAGGATTCGTCCTTGGAAACCCCTGAGATGCCTAAAAAACCCCGCCGCCACGTAAGGGCGAGAAAACTGCCCCACTGCACTTGCAGCCAGATTGGACGCACCGGCTTCGCCGTCCCATGACCGGTAAAAGGTTTCAGGAGTGGTCCGCGCCCACAAAGCACGCGACAACCTAGGCCAAACCCGGGCTAGTTCCGCCACCGATCGGCCGGACGGCATCAAGCCTTCCTGTGTTAGAAAGTTGCCCGCCTCGACAATCACTTCGCGACGGCTCCGATCCAGCCAGAGCGAAACGCGCGGCCAACGGCATCGATAGGCCACTAAAGCAGGCCTCGCTAGAAGTGTTCTGAATATTACATTCATGAGGCTGACGGGGCACCTTCAGGCATCACCCGCTCGGCTTCGAAAAACAACCCCGAGGCGACACAGGACGGATGCAGCGATCCGACGACATTTACGATTTTTGTCGCCAACGACCATTTCCCCATGATGTAGGAATGATTGATAATTCTCCATCCCGCCCGTTCCAGCATCTGACTCGCTGTATAGGCCGTAAAACTATAGAGATGCCCCATGGCCCCGCGGCTTTCCATCCGCCGCACTAAAGGCGAAAGAGCGTTCGGTAACGTAACAAGAATCCTGGGCGCAGGAGCCCATCGCAGAACATCAACAGGATGCTCCAAGTGCTCCAAAACGTCGAAAAACGTTACGTATTCCCACGGGTCTTTCCCTTGAAGTTCGGGCAAAGGAAGATGATTCAAATCCACACTGAGATCAGCACGATCGCTCGCATCGACCACGGTTCGACAGGCAACCTTTCCCCAAGCCGCGCGCAATTCGCGTTCGTAGGCATTATCGGCCCCAAACCCGGCACCCCCGATATCCAACACCCGTTTCCCACTCAGGATATTTCGAATGATTTCCGCTTTCGATTTCATCGTTACCTGTTTTCTTCTACTTCCTTGGCCGCACCTCAAACCCCCAGTTAAACGGCTGTAAGCCACCCAAAGCGTACACCAACCACCAGTACCAGACATATTTCTGCATACAAGGGAACATTCGCACATTTTCCCGCCCCAAGTTCGACCGCGTCACAAAACGCCAGGCAATACTCTGGAAAAAGGCGACACTGTGATCCACATTCCATCCTAGCGCGTTAAATATCCAGTTACCATTGTTCGGAAGGGTAATAAATACCGTGGTTTGATAATCGCGAACAGCCTCCGCCAGCACATTCATGACTTCAAAGTGGTAGTTGATGTGTTCCAATGTCTCCATACAGAGAATTGTCTCGGGACGGTATGCCAGAATGGCATCCCGTAAAACAGCCACCCCGGCACTTGTATTCAGGTCTGCCACGTAGTCAACCGAGGCATCCTGCTGAACATCCACGATCCGATATTCGGAAGCCCCGGCTTGAATGGCTCTATACGCTCGCGCAAATGCTCCTTTCGGATCGCAGTTGGGCATCTTCTTCCCGCCAATATCGAGCACCCGGCAACCTGCGGCCAATTGTGCGGCATGCTCTAGTCTATCAACCCGCATTTATTCACTCCTTTTGGGAATCCACACCATCACACCCAATATTAAACCTATAGTCGTCGCCGTTATGTGACAGTACAAATATCATATTTACAGCCGCTTGCAATGGAATGCTCAGGCATTCTCATGATGGCCAGAACATACACAGGGGGGCAAGGACAATGCCGGCGGCATCGCCCCTGGCGCGGCTACTGGCGTGCCCGTAGCCGAGAGGGTCACGGCGTGGTCTCTTCTCGCTCCGTCCACCGCTTGACAGCGGCGGCTACGTAGGGGGAAAGGATGAAGTATGAGTGA
>CAJBSZ010000165.1 GCA_903958395.1 uncultured bacterium
CTCCTGCTCCTGGATCCGCCAACGCGAACTGTGATTGCCTTCACGTCCAACGGGAATCGTTTCCATGACGACTGGACCAACTACGCCAAACTATGCGACATAATTATGGCGGGCTAAAAAACGGCATCGTGGAATTTACCATTTATGTTAATCCGACCCAATCCTTCCGCCTCACCAAGACGTTTTGGAATTCCGATGTGACTAACCCATTCTTCACCTTTGAATCGGGACGGAATATCGTGTTGGAGAACAACGCGGTTACCGGATCAACTCCCCTGATCATCAAAATCGTAACGCCCGCCGCCCAACCGGTGTTGCGTAAAAACACCAGCATTGTGGATGGCGGAAACTAGATTGGTTGCTACCTGGCTTTAGCTCACCACAACTCCACTTCCCCATGAAAGCATATTCAACTGTCTCGCTAAACCAACTTGCCATCGCTGGCCTGCTGCTGCTCGCGCCGTGGCTGGTTCTGGCCGGCGACAGCGTCCCGCCCCTCAAACAAGCGAAGAACACTGTGCGCGTGGCCGTCGCGCAAATGGTCATTAAACCCGACGAGTTGAAGCCTGGTCAAGATACCGTGGACGCACTGCTGCCCTGGATCAAACGTGCCGCTGCCGAGAAGGCCGACCTCGTGGTTCTTCCCGAATATCTGCTCGGCGCCTTTCACCTGCCGGACCCGTTGACCGACAAACTTTGCGTCGCCGCCAAGTCCAATGACATTCATATTATTGTTGGCGGCTGGGAGTATTTGCCCGGTAAGCAAATTCAGCATCCACCCGAGCCTTACACCTATGCGAACACCGTCCTCGTTGTCAGTCGCGACGGCAAGATCGCTGGGAAGTACCGCAAGATGCACTCCGCCGTCGGCCCTAATTCGCCGTATAGCTGGCCGCCCGAACCCGGCGAGCGGGGCGAACAAACGATGGTGCTCGGCACGGAGAGCGCCGTGGTGGACCTCGACTTCGGCCGCATCGGGTTGCTCACATGCTACGACGGTTATTTCTTCGAAAGTTTCCAAATGCCCTCCCTACGCGGGGCGGAAGTGCTCGTGTGGGTCAACTCGCGCGGTGGTATGGTCGAACCGCATATTCTCAAGGCGGCGAGTTTCATCACCTGCACGCACGTTGTTGCGGTGAATCAATCCGTTGGCTGCGGTTCGGCAATCGTTCCCTATCCCGGTTGGACAATGGCGGCGGTAGCGGAAAAGCTCGGTGAGCAGAAGCTCATTGTTGCCAATCTCGATCTGGGGGAAATCCGCAAGCAACGCCTCAATAACCGCATGTTCCATCAACGCCGCCCTGAGGCCTATGGGCCGATCACCCAAGCGTGGCAACCGTGGACGGCGTATCCCGATCTGAAACCCTTCAGCTACGACGACAAATCGGAAACCAAACCAGCCCATCCGTGAACTGTGCGGCAAAATTAACTTGGTGAAATGAACTTTGCGAATAATCATGCTGGACAACATGTTTGTCCTGACGCACCCGTGAAACCCTTCGGCTTTGCCATCATCTTTCACCGACTTTTTATTTGTGCCGCACTGTTGGC
>CAJBSZ010000166.1 GCA_903958395.1 uncultured bacterium
CCTGATCACGCGGATGGCTCTGTGGATGTGCCAGCCAAAGAGGTCTATGAGGCTCGCTACAACAGTGTAGGCGGGCATCCGCTTTATGCTCCGGGCGGCAGCGTCCGGGATTTCTTTGCCACCAACTCCTATGGGCAACTCACCATCACCAGCACCATCGTGGGCTGGGTCAAACTGCCCAAGCCAAGCACCTATTACACGCAGAAAGACGACAAGGGAAATCTGCCGCACTGGAGAGAATTTCACACAAATGCGCTCATGCAGATTGATCCCGAGGTGGACTTTAAACAGTTCGACAGCGACAACAACGGCGAAGTCGATTCCATCCAATTCATCCATTCGGGACCGGCCTTATATCAGAACTGCGCCTTCTCACTGGGTGGCAAGACCTATACCAGCGCTGAAGGGACGAAGGTGCGCTATCTGGTGAACCTCTCATCAGCCTGGAGTATGTTGGGAAATATCGCCCATGAAATGATGCATCAAGCACGCCTGCCTGACCAATACGACACCGATCACAGCAGCGCCGGGAGCGGGCATCATTGCCTGATGGCTGCCGGCACTAAAGGCTGGCAAGTGCTTAGGCCCGACTACGCCTCTCCCCCCTGTGCCTGGTGCAAAGTGACAGCGGGCTGGGTTCAGCCGACAGTATTGGATACGTATGGTGTTTATACGGCACGGTCCAGCATAGTTTTCCCCGATGTTTTCAAAATAACAAGAGGTTTTCCGCAAGGTGAATACCTGCTGATTGAAAACAGGCAGCCCCTCTTCTCCTACGATGGTCCGAAGGTGCCCAAAGGCGGGCTGGCCATCTGGCATATCGACGAAACCAAGAAGGGCAATACGGATGAAGGGTATCCCGGGCAAGAAGGCTGGCCGCAGAATGGGCGCCATTACAAAGTCGCCCTGCTCCAGGCGGATGGCTGCTATCATTTGGAAAGACGTAAAAATAATGGCGACGGGGAAGACTACTACGGCGGACACACTAACGCAGTGATCGGACAAGGCCCATCCGATTATCCGAAAACCCCTCCGTTCCGTCCGACCACAGATGCTTACCAGAACGGCGTTATCCAACGGACGCCCAATCAGATCAGCCACATCAGCGTCGCAGGGATGACAATGACTTTCACGTATGAGGATCCGCAAGCTCCGTTTAAACATTAACCCTCTTTATGAGAAACTAAAATGACTGCATCTGTACTCGTGTGGGGACTCCTGTTTGGATCCATTGGCGTTGGTTTTTTCATTTATGGAAGAAAGCAACAAGCTCCAGTCCCCTTGATTTGCGGAGTCGCGCTAATAGTCTTCCCCTATTTCGTTTCAAATACAATCGCGCTCATCGCCATCGGAAGCGTACTCATCTCTATCCCGTATTTCGTCCGCATATAGGGGCTCGGTTCCGAGTTGTTTGCAGGAACCTAGCTTTCTCCGATTAACGCACTTCTCTTTGGCTTTACTTCTCTTGGGTATTCCGGCGGGTACCCGCCTTCGCGAATACGACTTCCGCCTACGCTAAAGCTACGGCGGACTGGACAGCGGACAGGCGCATCTGGCGTCGTCCACAAACGGCGCGTATTGGGAGAAGTGCGTGAGTGCGTGAGTTCATTAGTTCGTGAGTTGGTGGTGTTTTTTGACCGGTTGACGGGGTGACAGGTTGACGGGTTGAGAGGAGGGACAAGGTTGACGGGATAGCGGCCTCTTAGCAGCCCCTTTTCTTGGAGCCGAGCACTGCTACTGAAAAGGCGCGACTGTAACTCGGGTAGCACATGCATTTTACACATCATTGCTCGCCGCCCAAAAAAAGGGCGGCGCTAACGGCGGTGCCGAAGGGCGAGAACGTGACGGTGCGCGGAGTCCGGCGAGGGCTGGGGCGATGCCAGGGAGGCGCAGGCGTGGTCCTGGCAGGGATGCTGTATTCGGCGACCGCAGCAACATCAGACAGCACCCACAGCA
>CAJBSZ010000167.1 GCA_903958395.1 uncultured bacterium
CATCGATTCCGCAGGCGCCAACATCCTCATTTCCTACCCGCTGCTGCACTCCTCGATCGTGGGTGACAATGCCATTGACGGCGGTCTGACCAAGATCGGCGCAGGCACGCTGACGCTGAGTGCGACCAACACCTATAGCGGTAACACAACGATCAGCAATGGCGTCTTGAAACTGTCAGCCACGGGGTCGATCAGCAACAGTCCGGTTATCAATGTGGCGAGCGGCGCCGTGTTCGATGTGAGTGCCTACACCTCGGGGTACACCCTTACGAACCAGATCCTATCAGGGAACGGATTGGTGACCGGTTCGGTCGTGGTCGCCTCCGGCGCCGGAGTCTCTGGCGGGGTTACGAATGACATTGGAACTCTGACATGTGCCAGCAATCTGACCCTGAATGCAGGCGCCAAGGTCTATTGGAACTACAGCGCCACCACGGCAGATGTCGTGAACGTGAACGGGACACTAACACTGCCTGCGACCGCGACGGTAAACGTCAGCGGAACCGGAGGCATGCCATCCCAAGTCTTATTGTTTTCTTCAGCAAACCCAGTCGCCATCAGCGGAGCGACAGACTTGAGCGGGTGGACGATCACGGGCGCCAAGACATCGACGCGTGCCGTCGTATCTGATAACCAGGTGCTCCTGAAGACCTTCTATGGCATGGTTATCATCTTGCAGTAACGACATCACGATGGGGGTGTTATGACTGTTTATAAAAAAATGTTTTCAGCGGTGGCCCTGGGGTGGGTAGTTGCTGTTGGCTGGCAAGCCGAGGCCGGGTTTGTGGTGGACAACTTCGATGGCTACACTTTGCCGAAGACCGTCAATCAACTCGGTAACGGATGGGGGGCGGATAACAATACCGCCGTGGTGACCAATCTCCTATGGAACTCCCCATCGAACTCGGTCTTTGTCCCGCAGTTGCTGACGGTCTCGAATGCCGTCAGCCTGCCGGGAGCGACCTATCCCCATATCTGGACGGAATTTGCCGTATACGACAGCGACCGGCTGATCCCGGGTGCGGAACCGGATCCGAGAGGAACTGAGGGTGTCATGTTGGGGGTCAGCACCGGAGGCTATGCCATTGTATATGACCCCGGAGTGAACAACTGGGTCACCTACACCAATGATGTGTGGGGGACCACCATGCACCTTGAGACCAATGCTTGGGCCGTTTTTTCGGTGTTCGAGAATTTCACCAACTCCACCGCCGCGGTATTCCTGAACGGCCATCTGATGCGGGCGGGGCTCCCGTTTATCAGTAATTCGCTGACCAACTACGGAGCATTCAAATCCGTTGGAGGCAGCCTGACGAATGGCTTCCTGGACAATGTCTTCATCAGCAATGCCATTCCGGCATCATTGACTCTGGATCTGGACAATGATGGAAAGGCTGATGCCGTTGAGGTCGACACCTATGGCAATGTCACGACGGTCAGGCGTTTGACGAACACGGTATCCGTGACCGGCTCCGGCTCGATCAATCCCCCGGGGATATTCACGGTGACCTGGAACACGAACGTGACCTATACCCTGACCGGCGGCGAGGCCTATGGGGTCGGGTCGTTGACGAACAATGGCGTGGTCACCAACTTTGTTGCAAGCATGAAGACGGTGGCCTACACCGATCTCAACGTCACGAGTGACCGGACGATCACGGCGGCGTTTGTCTACAACGGTATCCGGTATGTGCCGGGCGACCGCTTGACGATCACCGATACCCTGGCGGTGGCCCAGGGCGGCGACCAGATTGTGGTGAGTAACGGGACGTATGCGGGTTCGATCACCGTGTCGAACGGCGTGGTGCTGATCGGGACCAATATGACGGGATCTGCCGGAAATACGAACCTGACGATCAACGGGGCCATGACGGTGGTGCAGACGGGGATGGTCTATTCAGCAGGCGCCCCTGGCCAGTACACGGTGACGGGTATGGTGAGCATTGCGGAGGGCGGGTTGCTGACGATCAGCAACGCGGCGGCGAACTTTGGTGGGCTGAGTATCGGGGGCGGCGGCCTATTGCAGGTGGTGAACGGCTCGCTGGTGGTGGGGAGCTATACCAACTCGGGCCCGACGTTCACGCTGTCGCTGGTGACGAACACGGTGTCGTCGGCGGGGAACGGCACAATCACGCCGTTGGGTACGAGCACGATGATCTCGACGTGGTCGAATGTGGTCTACAGCCTGCTGGCGACGAACGCGGGCTATGTGGTGGGGGCCCTGACGAACAACGGGGTCAGTGTCGGCGGCGGTGCGCTTGTAGGAGCGGGCACGAAGACGGCGACCTACACGAATCCGGCGGCGAACATCACAAACAACCAGAACATCATTGCGGCGTTTGTCTATAACGGCGTCCGGTATGTGCCGAGTGACCACGTGACGATCACCGGCGCACTGGCAGTGGCCCAGGCGGGTGATGTGATTGTGGTGAGCAACGCGGTGTATGACGGCTCGGTAACCCTGTCGAACGGGGTGATGCTGGTGGGAACGAATCTGGGCGTGAATGCCACGAACCTGACGGTGAATGGGACGATGACCGTGGTGACCGGCACGGTTAGTACGGCTTCGGGTGCGTTTACGGTAACGGGCCAGGTGGCGATTGCCGCGGGCGGGTTGCTGACGATCAGCAACACGGCGGTCAATTTCAACGGGGTAACCTTTGGGGCGGGCGGGGAGGTTCAGGTTGTGAACGGGACACTGACGGTCTATGGCGTGACAAGAGTGGGGACATTCACCTTGGATGCCAGCTCGTTCAACTTCAAGGCGTCCACGCTGAATTTCACCGATGGCTTCGAGAATTACCTGACTGGCACCACGTTGGCCTCGTTGGGTGCCTTCGGCTGGGCGGCGACGGACGCTGGCGCCGTGGTGACCAACGGCGCGGCGGTTGTGAACCAGGGTGCCAATGTGGCCTTCATTCCGGCGGGGGTGTCGGTCTCCAACACGGTCAGCGCGGCGCAGATCACGAATGTGTGGACGGAGTTGTATGTCAAGACTGACCCGCAGGTGACGCCTGAGGCGGAACCGCCGGTTGTCGCCAACAGTGCGGTGATGGTGTACTTCGGATCCAATAGGTACTTGACGGTTTACAATTCGAATACCTGGGATGTCTGCAGTAACGATGTGATGAGGGGGCCGGTGGCGCAGGTAAACGCGGGGCAATGGGCGCGGGTCAGCATTTTCCAGAACTTCAGCAACCACACGGCGGCCATTTTCCTGAACGACCAACTGCTCCGGGAACAGGTGCCCTTCATTTCCGCCGGAGTATCGCAATACAGGAGCCTGAGTGTGGTCTGCGGAGAGAGTGGCCCGGCGGGCCTTGATGCCGTAAAGATCTGGACGAATGTGCCGGGGTTGGTGGGTGATTTGAATTTCGACCGGATACCTGATGCCTCGGAGATTGCACTCTACGGGAATATCCGGGTTTATCCGAGAGGCTCGGTGTTCAAGATCCGGTAGGGGCGCCTAACCCAGCTTTGACGGAACCAAAATCCGATTTCCAAACATGGATATACAGGATGCACAGGTTCCTGTTGAGTGGTACGTGAATTGACAGGGTCGTCTGACGGCGTCGCAATAATACTTGTGCTGGCAGGAACGCACGCTTTCCTGCCACCGGGGAGGAATACTATGAGGAATATCGTTGTGAGGTGCTTGATGGCTCTTTGCGTGTTATCGGCTTTGCCGGCGTTGGCTGCCGACATGCCCAAGGAGGATTTTCCGCCATTTCCACGTTGGTGCAATCCTGGATTGATAAAGGCCATTATCCCTGGGCGGTATTGCGCGTCTATCAGGGAGAAAAGATTATCTACGCCGGGCACTGGGGCTGCTACAACCAGGCCGACAATATCGCCAATATCGCCTCGGGTACCAAGGTGCTGGAAACCGCCACGGTCCTGACGGTGGTGGACGAAGGCAAGATCAAGCTCGACGCGCCCTGTCTTTTGAGTATCTCCGTGGTGCAAGAACAACGAAAGAACAATGACAATGATGAAATGCGCAATGTGGCGAGTGGTGAAGAACATGATAGTCATGGTCGCATGGCTGTTGTTTGCAAGTACGATGGCATTGGCGAATGTGGGTAACCCTGCGGGGTGGAAGCCGAACTTCAAGATGGAAGTCAAATCGCCCGCGCCCTCGGATCTGGATGCCCGCGTGAAGGCGTTTGCCGAACGGAACTCGAAGCCAAACCAGGAGCAGTTGGCAAAGACATTTTTTGCGCTGGTCGATCTGGGCAAGGTTCCGGAGGCGGTTCGTAATGCTGTTGCCAAGGGTGACTATGAGACGGCGCTGAATGCCTACCGGGATTTCTTCATGGACCGGCTTGGCAAACTGGAACCTGACGAGACGAAGAATTTTGCGGTGCGGCCACGTAAGCCGCCGATTCCGTTCGAAAAGGCCTATCTCCATACTGCCGAGGATCTGATGAACGGAGTGACCGTGTTCGGCTTTTTTGATTTCCCGACTCCTCCGACAGTCAAGTGCGCGCAGGATTGTTACGATGTTATGAACGCCGCGAAGAACCAGGACAAGAAAGGCGAGATAAGGTTCGAGTTTGGTCAGCCGGGCCGGGCAAATTGGACCTGGTCACCGGACTATATGCCGCAGGGATATCCG
>CAJBSZ010000168.1 GCA_903958395.1 uncultured bacterium
CCTGCTTGGAGATGGACGGCTGAGCCCGGATGTGGTGAAGATGTTGCACGACCATGCCTATCCGACGGCTGTTCTGGCTGTTTCCGGTGATCTGGGGGAACTGATGCGGCAACTCGGGCGTAAACAATTTGAGAACGGGGGCGACTATTATTTCCTGCCCCTGGCAACCCGGGATGAAATACTCGGGGTTCTTATTCTGGGCGACAGGGTTAGTGGACTCCCTTTCACTGACGAGGAGTTCGACCTGATGAAAACTCTTGGAAACCAGATTGTGGCGACATTGCTGAGCATCAAGCTGGCTGGACGCCTCGGGGAGGCCAGAAAACTGGAGGCGTTCCAGACCATGTCCACGTTCTTTGTCCATGACCTGAAGAATACAGCGTCAACCCTCTCGCTCATGCTGCAAAACCTGCCGAAACATTTTGAGGACCCGGATTTCCGGCAGGATGCCCTCAGGGCGATTTCAAAGAGCGTTGACAAGATCAATGCCATGATCAGCCGCCTCGGTTATTTCCGGCAGGATATGGAACTCAAGCCGGCTCAGACTGACCTCAATGCCCTGGTCGGGACGACCCTGGCGGGTTTGGCCGGTGTCTGGCCCGGCACGCTGAACACGGACTTCAATCCATTGCCCCTGCTCATGGTTGATCCCGGGCAAATCCAAAAGGTTATCACCAACCTTGTCCTGAATGCCCGTGATGCGTCAGGACCCGGCGGCACAATCGGCATCCGGACAGAATCACGCGAGAGCATGGTTGTCTTGTCGGTGTCGGACAACGGGTGCGGAATGACTCCTGAGTTCATGGAGAAATCGCTTTTTCGTCCATTCCAGACTACAAAGCATGATGGTTTCGGGATAGGCTTGTTTCACAGCAAGATGATTGTTGACGCGCATCGTGGGAAGATTGAGGTGGATAGCCGGCCTGGAGAGGGGACCACGTTCCGCGTCATGATTCCGGTGACCGGGGAGAACGTATGAATCCGAAACTGTTGATCGTGGATGACCAGGAGGAGATCCGGACGCAAATGAAGTGGGCCCTGGCCGGGGACTACGAGGTGTCATTGGCCGGGGATCGACCCGCCGCCTTATCGGCGTTGGCGGAAACAAGTGCCCCCGTCGTTCTGCTTGACCTGGGGCTGCCTCCCAGTCCCGGGGATACTGTGGAAGGGTTCCAGGCCCTCGGTGAAATACTGGCGAGGGATCCCTTGACCAAGGTGATTGTCATTACAGGGCAGGGAGAGCGTGACAACGCTATCAGGGCCATCGGCGACGGCGCTTATGACTTCCTGTGCAAGCCTATTGATACCGAGGAACTCAAGGTGATCCTGAGGCGGGCCTTCTACCTGGCCCGCTTGGAGCGTGAATCTATGGCGCTACGGGACCAGGTGGCCGACGAGGGATTCGAGGGGATGCTGGGGACAAGCGTCCAGATGCATCAGGTCTTTACGTCAATCCGTAAGGTGGCCACCACGGACGCCCCTGTGCTTCTGCTGGGTGAGAGTGGAACCGGCAAGGAAATGGCAGCGCTGGCTGTGCATCGTCGCAGTGCCCGGAAAAACGGACCTTTTGTCGCCATCAACTGCAGTGCCATTCCCGAAACCCTTCTGGAAAGCGAGCTGTTCGGCCACGAGAAGGGCTCCTTCACCGGTGCGCATGTCCAACGGAAGGGACGCATCGAGGCCGCAGCCGGGGGCACGTTGTTCCTCGACGAAATCGGCGAATTGCCCGGCGCCATCCAGGTGAAACTGCTCAGGTTCCTCCAGGAACAGCACATCGAGCGTGTGGGAGGGCGGGGGGAGATCGAGATTGATACGCGCGTTATTGCGGCCACAAACGTGGACCTGAACCGGGCCTTGGCGGAGGGGCGGTTCCGCGAGGATCTGTACTACCGTCTGGCGGTTGTTGTCATTCGGTTGCCGTCCCTGAAGGAGCGGGCGGGTGACATCGAGTATCTTGCAAGAGCTTTCCTCCAGAAGTTCGTCCATGAGACTAAGCGGAAGATTTCTGGATTCAGCAGGCAGACGCTCCAGACAATCAGCCGGTATGAGTGGCCGGGCAATGTGCGTGAAATGGAGAACCGTATCCGCCGGGCCGTGATCATGGCCGAAGGAAAGCAGATCAGTGTCGATGATCTCGATCTGTCGGCCGTGGCTGTGGCGTCGGGACTCCAGGGACAGAGTCTCAAGGAAGCCCGCGAACACTTGGAGCGGGATATGATCCAGCGGTCGCTGACTCGGAACAAGGGGAAGATTACGGCTGTGGCGGATGACCTCGGGGTCAGCCGGCCGACCCTGTATGAACTGATGGAGAAACTTGCGATCAAGAGGGACTAGTCATGATCAGGGATGGACTGGCACGCCCACATCGGCCGTGGTTAGGATTCGCTATCTTTGCGGGAGCATGGATCGCACTATTTTCCCCCGTATTGATTCACCTCATCCGGTTTTCCCTCGGCTCTGAACTGGAGTCCTATGTCCCCCTGGTTCCCTTCATTTCCCTCTATCTCCTGGTGACGAGGAAATCCGCGGAGACGACAACATCTGGCACTGACGGCTCTCGGCGGTTTGCCGCCGTCATGTTTGGGTGCGTCGCTGGAGTCGTTCTCGTCATTCACGGTTTTCTTATGTCGGGTGGCCGGATCGAGGGGGAAGCAAGCGCGCTGGCCTTGCCGGTTGTATCGTTTGTCACAGGACTCCTCGGTGGGGCGGTCTTCTGTTTCGGGTGGCCGGCTTTCAGGATCGCGCTGTTCCCGTGGTTGTTCCTTTATTTTATGATACCGATTCCAGAGCCACTGGCGCATGGGATGAAAGTGGCGTTGCAACAGGGCTCGGCCGAGGTGGCTTCCCTGATGTTTGCACTGACGGGAACTGCCGTATTCAGGGAAGGGTTGAGCTTCCAGCTGCCGGGCCTGGCGATCCAGGTTGCGGAAGAGTGCAGTGGGATCCATTCGACGCTCGTGTTGGTGATCACCAGTCTGGTCGCTGGGCAGCTGTTCCTGCGGAAACCCTGGACCCGCATGCTGCTTGTCGCCGTGGTAATTCCCTTGGGCCTGGTTCGGAACGGGTTCAGGATTGTCTCGATCTCACTGCTTACCATCCATGTCGATCCCCGCATCATTGATTCGCCACTGCATCACCAGGGAGGGCCGGTCTATTTTGTCCTCTCGCTCGGGGTACTGGGGGCCATTTTATGGGGGTTGAGAAGGACCGAAAGAAGAAAGAAGGATTGATATGAGTTTACCCAGGAAGACGTCCGGTGCCCTTTGGCTCATCCGGTCAGGGTTTATGATGCTTGTGGCAGCCATCGGCATCGGCGTGGTTGCCGGGTGTTCCCCCCAGGCGAAGACCGCCCGGCACCTTGCCCGTGCCAGTCAATATGTCCAGGCTGAAAAGTACCGGGAGGCAGCCATAGAATACATGAATGTGCTGCAGGCTGATCCGTCGAACCGGTTGGCGGTTCGCGGGATGGGCCTGACCCTGTATCAAATGGGAGAGGTGCGCGGTGCTGTTTACTATTTGCAGAAGGCAGAGGAGCTGGATCCCGCTGATGCGGAGGTCCGGATCAAGCTCGGGACTCTGTTCCTGGTCATGGGGGACAGGGTCCGTGCCCGGCAGCGTGCGGAAGCGATCTTAAAGGGGAGCCCGGACAATCTGGACGCGCTCGTACTGTGGGGAGCGGGCGTCTCCACTTCCAATGAGGTGGCGACGGCCATCGGCCGCCTTACATCATATAGTGCACGCTTTACCGATCAGTCCAAGTATTATGTGACTCTGGCCGCCCTGCATGCCCGTCAGGGCGACTTTGAATCAGCTGAAGCAGTCTATCGGACGGCTATCGGGAAGCTTCCCAAATCCTGGGAACTCCGTCTTGCGAGGGGGGACTTGTCCCTGCTCAAGCGTGATTCAGCCCGGGCGGGTGAGGAATACCAGGCTGCTGCCGACCTTTCACCGGCGACGTCCGTGGCCCGGGTCAAGCTGGCCCGGCTCCGCTGGGCCAACGGAAAAACGGTGGAGGCCAAGAAGATTTTGGACGATCTCCTGAAGCAGGCGCCGCGGCTCAGCGCCGCAGGCATGAGTCGAGCGGAGATCGCCTTTGGCGAGCGCGATTATGCGGCCGCACTGAAGTTGCTGGACGGGATCATGAAGGCCGAGCCCTCCAACCTGGACGCGTTCCTTCTGATACAGCGAGTCAAGTTGGCGCAGGGGCGGGACGACGAGGCGATTGCCGCCTACACGAAACTGGTTGCCGCATTTCCCAAGGTGGCGCAGGGGGGGTACCTGCTTGGCATGGCCTGGCTCCACAAGGGGGATGTTCAGAAGGCAATCGGGGAATGCAAACGGGCGGTGGCTTTGGATTCCGGCCATCGCGAGGCAACCCGCCTTCTGGCCGAAC
>CAJBSZ010000169.1 GCA_903958395.1 uncultured bacterium
CGCACCCGCTCGATGGTGAAGCACCCAGGGTGCACGGTGGCTGGGTCCGCCCGCATGCAGGCCTGCGCCGAGAGGTTGTCTTCGATCATGTGTTCACGGAAACGAGCCAGGCTGAAGATCTTCCGGGTGAAGATCAACTCATGCGCGGGAGCTTGATCCGTGAATCCGGATCGGAGCGGCCCGCGGAACGCTCGGACGAGCGAGTCCGCCCCGAGAATGAAGCGATCGTCTCCCAGGTAAAACGCGTTGCTGCCCTCCTCGCCCGCCGTCAGGGCTTCGGCACGCAGCCGCGCCACGGTCGTGGCGACGTCCGGACTTTTTCCCGCATGCAGGGCGTCCTGATGAAACCGCTGCCGGAGCAGTTCGCGGCCACGGTCGAAAAACGGATTGTCGAACCACACCTGATCGCCAGGCAGCAGGTTCCCCGCGTCAAAGTGGCGGCGCCAGAGGATGTCGTCGCCTCTGTTCGGGAGTTCCTGGGGAATGACCTTACGGCCGATGAGTTGATTGATCGCCTCGAGGCCGCGGAGGTTTTTCGTATCGCGGAAATGCTGAATGAGGCCCTGAATGAGGACCAGCGTGGTGTATTTCAGGCAGCGGATCCGCGGCACGGGAACCCCGTCGGCTCCGTGAAGAACCCACAGATCGGCGATGGCATCGACCGGCGCGATTCCGGGAGCCACAACAAAGCAGTCGTTGACGAGGATCCAGTAGGCGGGATTCCGCATTTCCGGCGAGTCGTCGGACGGACGGATCACGGTTCCGGTGACGGCGGCCCGCACGACGTGGAGACGCACCTGCACATACAACTGCTCCTTTGAGCGCATATCGCGGTTGCGGACGGCTGCCGGCAAGGCGCAGCGTAGCGTCAATTCAAAGGGCGCATAATAATAGCCTGCCATCCAGCGGGTCAGCTCAATGAGCTTGGGTGAAAGAAATGATTGCGTGTCTACAGAAATGATGGACTTGAGCTTGGGCTTGTCAGGGGGCAGGTCAAAAAGCTCGCCGGTTTCAACAGGCTTCCGCCAACGCGCAGGACTTGAGAGTTCTTCGCTGATAACCTCAATCACATATGCATCTGCTTCGCGTCCGCCGAAAGGCACGCGCACGCGCTGACCGATGCGGATTGTTTCCGTTAGTTCCTGCGGCACCGCATAATCGAAAAGCCGATCAGCGGCAATATCTGTAGCGACGCGTACAATCATAAGCGTAAAAAACCGAACGGGATGGTCTTCGAAGGTCTGTCTGGGACATAAAAAAAGGAGCGGATATCCGCTCCTTTTTTCTATGCTCTGGAAGAAGCACCTTATTTCGGGGACTGCTCAGACTCTGGGCCTAGATAGGTCAGGGGCTGAACATTGCTTCCAGAAATGGTGGTCTTAAAGGTCTGGCTATTATACAGTACGCGGATCGTGGCATAACGAGCCTGGTTGTTAAAGGTTCCGCCGCCCTTTCGAACCATGACAAATCCCTTGTTGGAGAAGGGAGCCTTATAAGTCGCAGACCACACCAGCTTCGTGTCCTCAACCGTGGTGAGGTCCTTGCGCAGGGAGGTGCAATCGAGGTTACGTGTCACAAGGATGGGGATGATATCTTCCATTTCATCACGGATGTTACCCGCGATTACCCACATGTTGTTCGCAGCCTGAAGCTTACCCTGACCGGCCTTAGCAGGAACGCCTGCGCCTGCCAGCTTGGAATAGTCAAACCCCTTGACATACGGATCATGCGTATCGGTGCCCACGTTGGGTCCGTCATAGAGCTCATAGAAATAATCTGAACTGTTTTGGAAGGTCTTGATTCCAATGTCCTGCGAAGCTGTATCCACACCGCTCTCCTGAGACGTCTTCGGCCACACATTGCCGAGCCCCAGCGGTTCACGATCTGTATTGGCGCTGGTAATCGCGATATAAATATCACGACCACGAGCAGCAACAGCTGCCATGTTCGCCTTCATCATTGCATTTGAGATTGCGGGAAAGAGAGCAGCCGAGAGAATACCCAAGATACCGATCACCACGAGCA
>CAJBSZ010000170.1 GCA_903958395.1 uncultured bacterium
CACCGTGCCATCCGGCAAGACCACCGCATTCCCGGACCCGGAATGGGCTACTGTGGTTTGAACCTTTACCGCCCCATCCGAGGCATACCAGCCCCGGAATTTCAGGTTGGTCACAACCGTGCCATCCTTATAGGAGTCGAAATTATCGCCAAACGGCAGCGACATACTCACCAGCTGGCTGTTGGCCAACGTCCAGGTATTGGAAAGGGTAAACGTCCCGTTCATCTCCACCCCGGCCGTACTAGCCGCAAAATGCGCGTTGTTTGTGAAGTCGAGCCGCCCGTTTGTCCCCACGGTAAGCGCCCCACCGACCGCGAAGGTCGCGTTCGAGGCCATCGTCACAGTCCCTACCACCGTAGCGACCCCGGACGTCAAGGTTGTGGACTGCGCCATGGCCACCTGACCGGAGACCGAAAGCGATCCGGAACAGGTCACCGCTTGCTCAAACGCCGCCGACGCCCCCGATGCCACCGTGAGACTCGCCACGGTGAAGGCATCCCCTTCAAAAATGACGTTCGAGGGATTGGCCGCGAGCACAATGGTCTCGGCTGAATAGTTCCCCGAAAAAACATGAATGATGTCGCGGGGCCGCCAGGCGGCCAGCGCGCTGGTAATGCTGGAAAAATACGGGGTGAGATTGGTGGACGAGGTACTCACATAGAGCCGCCGCGCGACATAGTTGAAGGCATTCAATTCATCCGCATCAAGCCCACTGATCCCGTTGAGGTCGTTTGTGAGCGCCGAACTGTCATACCCGTTATAATTCGTCTTTACCCATACCGTATCCAGCCAGAAATTGCTGTCCGCATTCTCAATCACACGCTGGCTATTGGACACCGCCGACCCCACAAACCCCAAATCCTGGACAATCAACCGGCCGTTCAGAAAAAACGCCTGGGTCCGGATAGTGTAGTTCTGCCAGACCGACAGTTGCACATAATCGTTGGTTGCGGGTTCAACGACACCGCCCCACACATCGTTTGAACACACCCGCCACCCGGACGGCGTTGCCACCGTAACGAAACCATTGCTATTGAAATAACAACAAAAGCTGGACGTGTTGGTTGGCGAATTCGACACCTCAACGCCCAGCATCGGCTTGACCCGCATATGCGTCCAAACGGTAAGAGAGGAATCCGCATTCAGGGTATTGGACAACGCTACAGATTGCCCCATGAACACGGCCTTGTTGGCGTAAGCCCCGCCATTGGTAACATACGCAGCGGCACTGGACGCCTGCCAGTTACCAAGGGAACTCAAAAAATTAGTTCCATCCGCATACCCATCAAAATTGTCATCAAGGTTTGGAATCACCCCATATGAAGCGACAGCCACCAAAGCAAGCATCAGAAAGGCAGTAATTCTTTTCATAATTCCCTCCTTAAGATAACCAATTCTATCACAAATACTCTACCATGCGCATCACCGAAAATTTATATCCCGCCCGTCATTACCGGGCCACGTGCAGTCCTCGTGCCGACAGTCCTCGACATCCTCGGACACAAACGGGGGACGGACATCCGCCGACATGACGCGCCCCACGACCCGGCGGAAGGTAATCGCCCGAGCATGACGGACATAGGCGCAGGCCGCCGGCAAGGCCCCGAAGTAGAACAATTCCGGATACATGGCCGGTTCTTCGGGCAGGATCCGCCCGATATCCCCGGGCTGCCCGCCACCGCAAAAGGAAATATCAACATTCTCGAGGCTGACATCTTCGACCGGATGCCCCGGTAAGCCCGTGATGAATATTCCGGAAAAGGCCCGGGCCGGTTTCATCTCGCCGGTAAAGGGCTGGACGATCTCCTTAGGCGGAACGAACGTCGTGGCCTGAATATTCGCAAAGCGAACCCGTCGCAGCTTGCCAGCGGGTTTGGGGGCGACTCCCGGCACGTAGGTGCGCGCACGCGCTCCCAGGCGCAGAAAAATCGGCCCCGTGCCGCGCTCGATCAGGATGTCGCGAATCTCGATATCCTCGAAAATCCCGCCGTCGGAGGTGAGTAACTTTATGGCGCCGGTAGCCGCATAACGGATGCGGCAATCATGCATGCTGATCCGCCGGATATCCCCGTACGACTCAGTTCCCAGCTTAAGGGCGCTGCATTCGGTAACCAATGTGCAACCACTCACCTCAACATCTTCGCAGGGCTCCGGCAGGGTTGCCTTGAGGCAGATGGCGTCGTCGTCGGACGCGATGTCGCAATCCGAGATCGTCACGCGCCGGCTGCTGTCGATGTCAATCCCGTCATTGTTCTCGTTGATGCGGCTGTCGATTCTGATCCCGCGGATCGTCACATCCTCGCACCCCATCACATGCAGCGTCCACGCAGCGGCCGCCCTGAGGATCACCCCCTCGACCCGGATGTTCCGCGAATGGGCGACCCGGCAGAGGAACGGACGCACCTTGTGCTCCGGAGAGCCGATAGGGAAGGCGCCGCCGTTCCCGTCTATCACGCCTTCGCCCGTGATCGCCACATCGCGCACCCGTTCCGCCGCGATCAGCGCCCTGCCCCGGACATCGCCAATCGCATCGGTGAAGCCGCTGGCGGGCGGAGGATAATCTGATAACCGGGCGCTACCCACGATGACCGCCCCAGCCTCCAGATGAAGGCTGACCGAATCGCGCAGGTAGAGCGTCCCGCAGCGATAGGTCCCGGCCGTCAGCGTCACACGCCCCCCGCCCGCAGCGGCGCAGGCGTCGAGCGCGGCCTGGATGGCCGGCGATTCGAGGGTCGTCTTGGCTTCGTGCCGGTAGGTGGTCAAGGTAATGGATTTCATGCGTCCTTCCCGTCCGTGGGCGATTTCAGCGGGTCACCCCAGTCATGCGTGAGCCAGAGACAGCTCGGGCCCGAGGCCTGGCTGGGCTCATCCTCGAAATCGACGGCGATTACGCAAAACGGCTCCTCCGGCATCGCTTCGGGCAAGCCCGTCAGATGAATACACGCCCCTTCCTGCCGCGCCGCAACCGCTTCGCCGGTCGCGAGCAGGCGGGCGGCGCGGGCCTTGCCGGTGATGCGACCCACGGTCAGTTCCGATCCGCTCCACTTATCGACTAGCAAATATAAGGTCTTGCCCTTGGCGGTCATGAGCCCGAAATTGACCCAGCCTACCCGGGCGCGGTGGGAACCATAGATCGCCACGCCATTCCGCCGCAACCAGGCACCCACCTGCCGGAGAATGGACTGCGACTCGTCCGGGATCCGCCCCTCCTCGTCCGGCCCCACGTTCAGCAACAGGTTGCCGCCACTGCGCGCGCATTCGCCCAGTAACTTGATGACCTCATGGGCGCATTTCCAATGGTTATCCCCGCGACGGTAGCCCCAATTATCGTTCAGGGTCATGCAGGTTTCCCAGTCGCGATCGGCGCTTTCGGGCTTCACTTGCTGCTCGGGCGTGCCAAAATCCTCGGGCAGCCCGCTGCGGTTGTTGATCAGGATGTGCGGTTGCAGCTCGCGGACCATGGCGTTGAGCTTTTCCGACTGCCACCCCGCCGCATCGTAGGGCCAGGGCACGTCATACCAGAGGATGTCGACGCGCCCGTAGTGGCTCATCAGTTCGCGCACCTGCCCATGGACGAAAGCAATGAATCGCTCCCGGGCCGCCGCATCCTCGATCCCCCTCCCATCCCCATCCGGATGATGCCAGTCCATCAGCGAGAAATAGAATCCGACCTTCAGCCCCTCGGCCCGGCACGCCTCAGCGAATTCCCGCACCAGGTCGCGCCGGGCGGCAGTCCTGACCGAGGTGAAGTCGGTCAATTTCGAATCCCACAGACAGAACCCCTCATGATGCTTGGTGGTCAGCACCATATACTTCATCCCCGCGTCCTTGGCCAACCGGGCCCAGGCGCGTGGATCAAAGTGGCGCGGATTGAATTGCCAAGCCAACTTCTCGTATTCGGTCACCGGGATGTTCTCGCGGTTCATCACCCATTCCCCGCGCCCGGGGATGGAGTACAGCCCCCAGTGGATGAACATCCCGAACGTGGCATCCCGCCACCACAGCATACGGGCATCCCGATTGCCTCTGTCATCCGTTACCTTCATCATGAGTTCCGCTGCTTCCTTTCGTCCATCAGTAGAGGCATTTGGTCAAGCTCATCCTGCATCGACCCGTCAACTTCATAGCGAACCGGGGCAATGAAACAATCGCGGATCCGGTCGTGATCGCGGTTGCGGTAGCGGCACCAGACATGATGCCAACGCCCTTGCCATTGAAAGAAGTCGCCGTGGCCAAACCCGGTATCCAATCCCCAGCCCCGCCCCACCACTCCTCGATAGACATAGGGACCATAAAGGTTCCGCGACGTCGCGTAATACCCCGAACAGCCGAGATAATAGATGCCCCCATGCTTATGGAGACTGTTCTTGTCGGTGTTGGGGAAGATGCCTTTGCGATCCAAAGAGATGCACCGGGGTTCCTCGTCAAGTTCAAGCATCGACTCCTTGAGTCGCGCGATCTTGTAGTCGTGTTCACCATAGACAATATAGGCGGTTCCGTCATCCTCCTCGAAAATGGTGGGGTCAAACGAATCAACAAGAGGATGTCCGAGCGCGTCCGCATAGGGGCCCTCCGGGCGGGAGGCCACCATCACCCCGGTGTTTGCCTTGCGATTGGAAAAGAACCAGTAGAATTTTCCTCTCCGGTGCACGATGTCGCCAGCCCAGCAGGAGGTGTTGCCACGGCCCATGTAGTTGTCGGATGGAGAGATCGTTCCCACATGCGTCCAGGCCGTCAGGTCCTCCGATCGGTAAATCCTCCAGTCCGGCATCACCCAGTCATTGATGCCGAAGCCGACATCGTGCCCGGTGAACAGATAGCATGCGTTGCCAACCACGAGGGCATGCGGATCGGACATGCCCGGTTCGCCAATCAAGGGATTTGTCAACCGCATCGCCATACGTTAAGTCCTCTTTCTCCTACCACGCGCCGCCGCTCAATTGCCGCCGGTCGGGGCCTGCTGCTCCCGCCCTGCGCATCCGGTCGAACGGGATCGGCCGGAACCCCGGGATCTCGCGACACACCCAAGAATCTGAAAGCCATGCCCGATTGCCGTCGAGGTCATCGGCTAATCCCGAGTCAGCATCGGCACGGAGGTTGTGATGGCGATATCCGGCTTGCGGATAGCGCCCCGGCCCCACATCCGCCCCACACCCGACCAGCACATTGTTCGTGACCACGTTGTAAAGGGGCGTATCCTCCGCGGCCTGATAGGTATTCAGGAACCCCGGATAGCGGGTGGAATACGGAGGGCGGGTCACGTTCACATCCTCCTCCAGCATCCGCTTCCGCGTGCGAAAGATTTCCATCGTCTTCCGGTAATCGTGCCCGTCACCGACACGTCCGCCATCGTTGTCGAGGAAGAGGTTGTTGGCGATCACGTGATTGTGCCCGCCGTTGACCGCAATCACCGCGCGGTCAAAGGGAGTTACCGAACGCCCGCCGACGCGCCGGATCACGTTACCGAAAACCTCCACGCCATGGCTCTCATTGTCCAGATAGATCGCATAGGTATGGGCGTTGACGTTCAACCGGGAGATGTCGTGGATGTAGTTGAACCGGATACGGTTCCCAAGTTGACTCGGATTCTGGCGAATCTCGATGGCTCCGCAATCCTCCGAGGTCTTCACGGCCCGGGCGATCTCGTTGTATTCGATCACATGATCGTTGCCGTGGAGGTACAGGATGCCCCCGTCGCTATCGTGGAGGTAGTTCCCCGACACCACGTTGCCTACCCCGTCCACGACCACCGCCTCGGCATAGCGGCCGATCACCCGATCCGTCCTGAAAATCTCACTATCCCGGACGAAATTACCGGCGGATTCCAAGATCCTGCGATCACCACCGCCAAGCAGTACCCCCCCGCACCCTGTATCGTGGATAAGGCACCGAACCAAACCGTTGCCGCGGCCCGCCTTCCGGTCCAGGGCGGTGGCCCCAGCCGGGCGCACCTGGGCACTTTCCATGCCCGTGCAGAGCATGTGACGATATCCCCCCGGCAGGCGCGACAAGAACCGCCCCGTTTCGCCCTCGTAACCATATCCGACCTGGACGCCCACAATCCCGGTGTTGCGGATGACACAGTCCTCCAGCACGACATCCTCACCGCCCACGATCGCGACGCCCGAAGACCGCGTCGCCTCGAGGACCAGCCCGCTCAACCGGACATGGGAGGCATCCGCCACTGCCACGAGCACATCGTCAAGTTCCGAAAGACGAACCTCGGATGTATCCCCCCACCCCTCCGGGGGGTAGAGATAAAGCATTCCCGCTTTCCGATCGATGTAGTACTCCCCGGGAACATCCAATTCCTCGGGGACATTGAAGAAGAAAGTCTGATAGATGGACTTCTGATCCCAACTCGCCCACAGCGGTACCGGCGTCGCCAGGGCGATGCACCCGCCTTTCGCATCGAATGACGCGATCCGCCGCTGTGTGTAGGCGTAAGCCCGAACCAACCCGCCGGCAAACCAGGCATCGTCAACAGACCGCCACTGGCGCAACCGTTCCGCCGCCAACAGCGGCGACATCCCGGGAAGATCGCCCTCCGCCGGACGGCCCTGGACATTCCTGAACGCCACCTCCGAGTAGGCTCGCGGCTTGCCGCTTTCATCGCGCTCAAGGGTGACCGCAGCGGCATCGATGAACCCGCTGCGGGGGCGGCACTCGTCACGGTTCGGCCACCGCGCGAGAGTCATGGGCCGGCCATCAACGAACACCTCTGCAGGAGCGACGACATAGTGCGTGGGAGATCCGAAATCAACCGCGTGGCGGGGCAGTATTTGGCCGTACTCCAAGATGCCGGCGGCTTTCAAGTCCGACTGCAGCAGATGACGGCGGGCGGCGGGATCGCCAATCCTGTCGCGGAATGCGGCGGAGGCCGGGACAAAGGCTGAAGCCGGGATGGCGCGGCCGCCCACGAGCCGAGCCGTTTCGCCGGGATATGAGCGGTAGACCACCGGCGCGCCCGCCTGCCCCGAATCCGCCGCGCCAAGCTCGAAGGATTGCCGCCGCAGATGAACGCCACCGCACAGATAGACGGTCACGCCGCCACGAGGATACTCACCCCGCTGTTTCAGCCCCCTCACGGCATCGCGCGCGGCCTCCAGGCTCGCAAACGGGCGCCGGCGCGACCCGGGGTTGTCGTCGCTCCCGGAAGGCGAAACGTGGTAGGCGATACCCCCCGCCAGGGCGGCAGACGCCTGGATGCATACCCCCATGAGCAACGCCAAGGCGACCCCGGAATCCTTCTTGTACTTTCTCATTAACATTCGTTCTCCTGCGTCAACGGTTCGCATGCTCGTGCCAAGCTGCTTTCGGGGATCTCCGAGGTGTCGGGCGGCACGAAGGCTGAGAGGTTGCCCCCGCACACGGCCTGCACATGGCGGTGGACACGATACTGCATGTACGTGGCGGCGCCATAGAAGCACGTCAGCCACAAGGGCGCGTAACGCAAGGCGAAATCGCTCCCGTGGTGCACGTATCGCATCCCGTCGATAAATCCACCCATAAGTGCCCCGGCCACGATGCCGGCCACCCCCACCGTCACGCTCATGGCCGAGGTAAACTGACCGTAGCGCTCCCGCGGCAACAAACGCATCTGCATCGGCAACGTGGCCACCAGCAGGATCGCGGTAACGATCAGGAGCAGCAGGTTCAACACCACCGTCACGGTCAGCACCTGTCGCGGCGTCAGGTCAGCGAACAGGAACACCAGGAAGCCCGCCGTAACCAGGGTCTGGAGCAGGCGCCCATAGAACATGATCTTGACCACGTTCCAGCGGTCGATCAGAAAGCCCGCGACGAAGAAGGCCGGCAGCGTAATGAGGGCGGCGCCGCCGTTAATCCAGCCAATCTGCTGGAGGTCGAGCCCCAGACTCTTGTTCATCAACAGGATGAACGGGGTCGCCGCGCCACCCACCACCGTGAAGGCCGCGCCCAGGTTCAGATACCAGTAGAAGGGATGGCCGAAACATTCGCGGAAATAGGCGCCGACCTTCTCCCCAAAGCCCCCGTCGCGGCGACGGATGACCCTGGGGGCGGGGTATTCGCCTTCCTTCACGTTGAGGCACATCAGTAGATAGGCGATGGCAAACACGATCCCGGCCCCGACAAAGATCTGCCGGTAGTGGGTCTCCGCGTGGGGAAACACAAGAAAATTGAACGCCGCCACGGCGGCCGTGCTGACGATACGGAACAGCATGGAAAACCGCCCCATCACCTCGCGCGGAACGGTGTCGTTGAACAGCGACCAATAGGGGAACCAGACGAACGAGTTGCACATGTGGAACATCAGCACGAGCAGCCCTAGAACAACGATGCTGCCCGCCGCCGTCATGAATGCGCCCCCCATCCAGGACGCCAGCCACCTCCCCGCCGGATCATAGAAGCCCAGCGCGGTGAGGATCAACGCCATGGCCGGCGTTCCCGCGAGCAGGAAGGGAATCCGCCGCCCCCACCGCGTGCGGGTGCGGTCGCTCCACGTGGCAATGACGGGATTCCAGACCAGGAGAACGACACCCGGCAGGCTGGTCATGAAGATGGAAATGAGCGTCGCGGATCCGCCCAGGCTTTTCAACTTCAACGGGATCACATTGGGAATCACTGCCTCCATCAGATTGACGCAGAAATCGCCCCACAACAACCAGAAGAACAGGAGCCCCAAGCCCGAACTCGTGTAACGCAACGTCCCGGTCGTGTAAAATCGCATTGCTTGTTCCTGTGACCTTCTGAATGGCAGGCAAACGCTGGACATGCCGATGCCATCCGTTGTTCCCGGGACGTTTGGCAAACCGACACCGAACGTCCTGGCGTCTACTTGATCGAGATCATCGTGCCCCGGCGCGGCACGTCGAGCACGATGTCGCTGCCATCAAGCCGCAAGGTGAGATTGAGCCCGGCGATATTCGTGGTTACGGCACCCCCGAGGGATCCCACGACGCCATCCGTCGCATGCAACAGGACGTGGGTTCCACCGCCCAGGCCCGCCCCGATCGTGAAGGCGAAGTCACCGAAATCCAATTGGCCCGTCCCTATCGCCAGTTTGCCCGACGTCACCGTCACTTTATCATTGGTCAACCCGAGGTCGAACACGAGCGCCCCGCTGGACCCGGCCATGGCGGCACTGAGATTATTGGTGCCCGTGCCGAGCGCCAGGGTCAGCGTACCGGCGGCGCCGGGCGCCGCGCCCGGAGACAGTTTAGAGCCAGCCACAAACGTGACACTGGCATTGTTAAGACTGATCGTCCCGGAGCCGCCCAGTGTCGACCCGGAACCGGAAACAGCGTAGCCCTTGCCTTCGCCCGCGTTGGAGTGTGTGCCGTTCACAAGGAGCACGCCGTTAGCCACCGAAGTGGTGCCGGTATAGGTGTTGTTCCCACTCAGGGTCAGCGTGCCACTGCCCTGCTTTTCAATGCTCAAGGGTTTTGTTTTGTCCCTGATCGAACCTGAAAACACGCTGTCCTGACTATTGGCGCCTATCTTTAAAACCGGGGAATAAGCAGTCGACGAATTGGACACGATCCCCTCCCCACGCAGTCCGTTGATGATTGGCGCCGTAGTTGCGCAATCCAGCACCCCGTTGGCGTTCACCTCAATGCTGCCTTTGCCGGTTCCGGAGGGCATGGCCGAATTGTTATTGATCAGCACCCGTCCATCATTGATCACAAGATCCCCCGCAAATGAATTCGATGCTGTTAAAGTCAACAAGCCGGCACCATTCTTGATTATCCCGCCGCTGCCGGTAATGGCCCCAGAAAAACGGACGCCCCATGTGATCAGGGTCATGTTTAACGTGCTGCTTAAAGTGACAGGAACATAGATACTACTTTCCACCCCACTCAAATAAGTATCCGTCCGTGCCAATGTCGCCGTCCCACTGGTATCTTGGAAGACCAGAGAACCGTTGAGGTCGTTTGTAATGTACATGGCCCTGGGAGTGCCCGCGGTATCGGCCATTTCAAGACGGCCAAGAGTGATGTCGCGGTTCAGGGAAATAATCAATGGTCCCAAGGGCACATCCCCCGTAATGACAGCGGACACCCCTTCTCCATTGGGGTAACCACCACTTCCCGCGCCCCAATAGGTTTGGTTGGTCCAGTCATAGGGACCAGCCGTGAACGCGTTCCAAGTATAAGTCTGCGCCTGTGCGACAAGCGGGGCGAGACAAAAGACCAAGAGCACAAATACACATCCAAGCCGAAGACACCTTTGATTCATGACAAGCCCTCCCTGTTTTTTGTTAGGTAAAGTCTATCTTAACCATGTGGGTCCCGTCATGTCGTTAAATTAACGACACTAACGATGGCAAGCATTGCTTCAATCAGTAAGCACCCGGTGAACCCATGGGCGGCCATCGAAAAGGGGCGTGAACCACTGGAGCAGGGAGGAACTGCACCGTGGCTAAAGTTTCCGTTGTCCCGCTTCAGCACGATAGGTGCCCCGAAGTGGTCGAAGAGGGCGCGTAACTGCCTCACGATGCGCGAGGCCGGCCTATCGCCCTACCCAGTTGCGAATAGTTTCCCGGGTGACTCCCAGCTCCTGGGATATCACTATTACTGGGATCCCTTCCTTAAGATGCAACGGCACAGCCTTGCGCCGTGCCTCTAACGGACGCGGGATCGTTGATTTTTGACGATTCTTTTTCGGCGCAAGCGAAGACGCCGTGCGAGTACGTGCGCTCATCGGCGGCATTCGTGGCCTGGGCCTGCTCGAGCCACTGGTTCCAATAGGCCACCAGCTCCTCATCGTTGAGGTTGCGCAGGTCAAGATCCTCCTCGCTCAAGAACTCGTCTCGCATAGCCGTCATGATGCCGACTCCACTTGGAACGGAAGCCGTTCCTCGGCATGGGCGACAAGAGTGGCGTGCGCCTCGCGCAGTGGCATATCGGCGATCTCGGCATCGATCCGCGCCCATGCGTCCAGCCGATGCATCACGACAGCCTGCCCGCTGCTTAGAATGGCGCGCAGTCGCCCCGCGTTAAAGGCCTGCGTCAGTTCCTGGTAAATATTTACGCTCATAACGTCCAAATAATAGCACATCAGACCTATCGGCACAAGCGCCTCGAAGATCTACCAAATTGCGGAACGGAACTTATTCCCGTTTGAAGAGACGCTACCGGCCAAGGATGGCCGGCTCCAAATCGGTCCAAATGCGACTTGGAGCCGGCGGTCCTCCGCCGGTAGCGACCATCCGGGCCCTTGACGAGGCGAAAGTCCGACAGGCTGCTAGTGAGATGCCTGAACAGGTCGAGTGGCTGACGGTGTGGTCCTCGAAATAGCGACACTGCCGCTGGCAGCCCGTTAATCTTGTATGCTGTTTCTCCCACCATTTCCTTCTTTAATGTTTATTTTCCGGAGTCATGCCAGTTCCTATTGTCCCTGTCATGTCGTTAAATTAACGACCCCGTACTGGCCGGCACAAGCGCGCGCCGATTACAGATAAGACATCACCGACTATGGCCCATTCACAACCAGCGGCTTGCCTGTAACTACCGTCTGCAACTCAAGCCACGGGCGCGACGCCCAATGCCACTAACTTTTCGCAGCCCGTTTTTTCTTATTATCAGCGTTATCTCGTTGATGGCGAAAGGCTTTTATTATTTCAGGGCCTGCATTGCCGAGCCATTCCTCAATTTTGCGGCCATTTTGAATGGCCAGCTG
>CAJBSZ010000171.1 GCA_903958395.1 uncultured bacterium
ACATGCCGGGCGCGGCAATTCCCGCCTGGCGGCCCGCAGTCACGAACTGCTCGGACGGCTTCCGCGAGTCGTCGCCCGTCGGCACCTTCACGCCCAACTCCTGGGGGCTGCGCGACGTCCACGGCAACGTGTGGGAGTGGACCTCCGACCGACTCCCGGACGGACGCGCCCTTGCACGCGGTGGCTCCTGGTGGAAACGCCCGCACTATGCCACCTTCGCGGCACGGGTCCCCTACGCCCCTTGGCAGCGCATCTATGATGTGGGGTTCCGCGTCGTGCTGGAGGAGTAAGCGGCTTGTCTCAGCCCGTCCCAAGAGGGAAATCAGGTCAGTGAAGATGAATAGGGAGCGATAACCAAATGAAAGAAATAGCTGTATTGATTTTACTGGCGATGACGTCGAGTGCGGCGGTGACCACACCTCCCAAGTACAAGAGCATCACGTGGGAGAAGTTCAACAAGACGGGACCGCAATTGAAGCAGCTCGGCCATCTTGCCGTCCGGCATGCGCGGGACATCGCGTCATCGCCCTGGTCTGTCGGATGCGAGACGCTGGACCGGGATTACGGCGATTTCAGCCAGTACAAAGATTACGTGGGCGAACTCGGCGTCAAGCATGCGCGGATACAGAGCGGCTGGGCCAAGACTGAAAAGCAGAAGGGCATCTACGACTTCGCCTGGCTGGATACGATCGTCAGCGGCTTAAAAGGACAAGGTGTTCAGCCTTGGGTCTGCCTCTGTTACGGTAACCCGCTATACAAATCCGAAATCGATCTGGGCGCCGGCATCTTCACGGCAGAGGAGACGATGACCGGCTGGCGCAACTATGTAGAGGCGACGGTCACGCACTATAAAGACTCCGTGACCCGATGGGAAATCTGGAACGAACCGAGCCACTCCGCAGATCCGGCAGCCTACGCCAACCTCATGATCCAGGCGTCGAAGGCGATCCGCAAGGTGCAACCCAAGGCCACCATCATGGGCTTTACCGTGCATGGCAGCTTCTCCGGCGGCGAGTTCAAGTTCCCGCGCGCGGTATTTGAAGTGCTCAAGGAGAAGGGCGAGCTGGAGTGTATCGACATTGTGACCTACCACCCGTACACGTCAAACCCTGACTCATTCTATGCTAAGTTCGATGAGTTCCAAAATCTGCTCAAGGCTTATAATCCCCGTCTCAAACTCTATCAGGGGGAGAGCGGGTGCCCCTCCATCCTGGAGTGGGGACATGCCCTCAACAATTACCCCTGGACCGAATACAGTCAGGCCAAGTGGAATATGCGCCGGATGGCGGGCGACTGGGCTCGCAATATTGAGACATCGATCTTCACAATCGTTGATTTGAATTACGGTTTTATGTTACAGTCATTCGGCCTGCTGCGAGCAGACCTGAATCACAAGATCATCTACAAGCGTCCCAGTTTTTACGGGGTTCAACACATGGCCGCCTTTTTTGACAGTACCGTGCAGCCGACGGGAATTCTTGCGTATGAATCCGATGCCAAGCGGAAGATGGAGGTCGCGGGGTTCCGTAAGGGTGATACGCCTGTCGTGATGGCCTGGTTCAACGACCAGATCCCGGACGACACATTGACCTTTGACTCCATTACGTTGACGATCAAGGGTGTTGTGTTCAAGGATCCCGTCTATGTGGAAATGATCACGGGGCGGGTCTACAATCTGGAGAAGGATGTGTGGAAGGTCACAGAGGGCAACACCTCATTCGCAGGCTTGCCAATGTGGGACAGTCCTATAATGCTGGCGGAACGGGCGCAGGTTCTCCTGCGCGAGAGTGAAAAACACGAAAAGGAGATTAAATGAAAAGAAGTTCTACGATTGCAATTCTGCTGGGGGCGCTCTTGTCCGGGTGGACGGTTGTGCGCGCCGAGTTATTCAAGGACGGGGAGACGGTCTGTTTTCTCGGGGACAGCATCAC
>CAJBSZ010000172.1 GCA_903958395.1 uncultured bacterium
CTTGGCCGCTAGAAATCGCTCAGCCTCCCCTTCCCCCCACAGCCCGGTCAATAAATGAAATGGCTGTAACAATTTCATCTTGATGGGCATATACCGTCACTGACACTGTGAAAAAGAAATACTTTTGAACAGAAGCTCGCGTAGTTCGCAAAGAGGAGATTACGGCTACCGCCTCCGGCGGCAATACAACCCTCTTCCTTCGCACGCTTCTGCTCAAACAAGAATTCTAAACAGATGGCCGCTCCGATTACCTGCTCGCTCCATTTATCCGCCCTGACATAATCTTTATTCATGTGAGCCTCTTGCATAACTCCACCCCCATACGGTCCGCGAGGCCGCGGACCCTCCCAATTCATTAAGAAACGGCGCACGAGGGACGGCGGCCTCGCCGTCCGCTGGAAGTTTTGCAAGTGGCTCATGTAACTAATTAATACAGAATTATATTATATCGTCAACTAATATATGGACATGGATTCTATTACGCGAAGCGTAACCAATACCCCCCCCCTTCGCGATCTTCGCGCGCTTCTGTTTAAAATTCTTTTCCGCCCCCGGACCACACGCGCAGGGCTTCCTGGACAGGACGAAAAGAGCGGCGATGGGCAGGCGAGGGGCCGAGCTTGAAAAGGGATTCCATGTGAATTTTGGTGCCATACCCCTTGTGCCGCGAAAACTGATACCCCGGATAGAGGGCATCCAACTCCCCCATCATCCGGTCCCGGGTCACCTTGGCAATGATGCTGGCCGCCGCAATGCTGAGAGACTGGCCATCCCCCCCCACAATGGCCCGCGAGGGACAGGGCAGCCCCGGCACAGGTAGTCCGTCCACCAGGGCGAAATCGGGCAGGGTAGACAGGGCGTTGAGGGCGCGCGCCATCGCGAGGTGGGTGGCTCGGAGAATATTGAGGCGGTCAATCTCGGCAACATCAGCGACCCCCACGCCAAAGACGCAGGGGCAGGACCCGGTCAACAGGACATAACTCTCCTCACGCTGGGATTCGGTGAGGGTCTTGGAGTCGTCGATCGCCTGAAGGCGACCATACGACTCCGTCTCCAGGAAGGCGCGGTCAAAAACCAGCGCCGCTGCCACGACCGGCCCGGCAAGAGGTCCTCTTCCGGCTTCATCCACTCCCGCCAGCCGAACCACGCCGCTTTCCCAAGCCTGCCGTTCAAATTGAAGCAAGGGAATCCCTTACGCTTCGGTCTTGCTCTTGTTCTTGGCGCGCAGCTTGGCGCTTTTGCCCACGCGGTCACGCAAGAAATAGAGCTTGGCGCGCCGGTTCTGGCCGGAGCTTTCCACCTCGAGGCTGGCCAGATTGGGGGAATTGACGGGAAAAATACGCTCCACGCCGACGCCATGCGAAATGCGTCGAACGGTAAACGTCTCGGTTGCGCCCGTTCCGTCACGGGCAATCACCGCGCCGGTAAACGCCTGGACGCGCTCCTTGCCGCCCTCGCGGATCTTAACCTCGAGCTTGACGGTATCGCCGACGCGAAAAGAAGGCAATGCCTCCTTGCGCAGGTTCTCTTTGTGAATCATGGCCAATGCTTTAGCAATCATAGTTCCCTCATTCTCAACAAGTCTGGTCTTCTTTCCTTCGTCCGGCGCTCCGACTGTTCTTTCCGCCACCGGGCTATTTCCTCATGATCCCCTGAAACAAGGATCGCAGGGACTTCCAATCCCCTGAACTCCCGCGGTCTCGTGTATTGGGGATACTCCAACACCCCGTCCGTAAACGACTCTTCACGGATCGTCTCGTCATTCCCCAACACCCCGGGCACCAACCGGACCACCGCATCGATCACCACCGCCGCCGGCAGAACCCCGTTCGTGAGAACGTAGTCTCCGATCGAAATCTCATCCGTCGCGAGGTGCGTCCGAACCCGCTCATCCACACCCTCATAGTGTCCGCATACAAAAATCAAATGCCGGGCCTTCGAAAACCCGACCGCCTCCGCTTGAACAAACGGCCGCCCCTGGGGCGTCATCAGAATCACCCGCGCTTCGGGCGTCCGAACCGACTCCACGGCCTCGAAAAGCGGCTCAGGCTTCATCACCATCCCCGGCCCTCCTCCGAACGGACGATCATCCGTCGTCTGGTGCCGGTCCGTGGTGAACCGCCTCAACTCCACCGTGTTAAAAACAACCGCACCCTTGTTCGCCGCGCGCTTGAGGATACTTTCCTCCAGGAAGCCGTTCAGCATCCCCGGAAAGAGGGTGATCACATCAATCCTCAGCGGCCCGTCCATGGGCTATTCCGCCAGTTCCAGAACCGTCCGGCACCCCTTTTGAACCGCATAATTACTGACCAGGGTTCGAAGCGCGGAAATCGTCTTCCCGCTTCGCCCGATCAGGCGGCCCACATCCTTGGGATGGCAGCGCAATTCCAGGATCGTCGTCTGCTTGCCCGTCACTTCCGTCACCACGATCTCATCGGGATGCTCGGCCATCGCACGGGCGATGAACGTCACAAAATCCTTCATGCGCTTGCTTTGGCTGCCGCCCGGTTTTTCTTGATCAGGCTCTTCACCGTATCGCTGACCAGGGCACCCTTGCTGATCCAATGATCAACACGATCCAAGCGCTCGTGGTGAGGAGCTTACCAAGATAAGCGCCAGGGAGGCAGACGGCAGTCCCAAGGCGGCTGTAC
>CAJBSZ010000173.1 GCA_903958395.1 uncultured bacterium
CCTGATCAACGAACAATGGTACATCTACGGGGCGAAAGAGGACGAGGCGCTTTTTTCCCAGCACATGGGGGATCTCAAGGCCGCCCATAACCTCGATCCCAGCCGGACCATCACCTACACCTCGGCATGGTGTAAGAGCTTTGACCAGGAAGAAAAGGCCAAACTCCACCTGCGTCCCTTCGACGACAAACCCTACCAGCTTGGCTGGTGGGACTACCATCGGCCTCAAGGCGATGAAGGCTGGCGGGAGGATTTCTACAGCTCTCCAACTAAACATTTCTGCCTCACGACCAACCGTGGGGAGATCGTCTTCCGCGGCGAGGAAAGCGCGGTCGCGGCACCACCGCGCTTGAGCTTGATCCAAAAAGAAATGGAGAACTTGCCCACCGGTTGGGATGGCACCATCTACCGGCAGATGGTTGAGGCTTTTGATTCCTTTTTCAAACGTAAAAACCTCGCGAGCGCCTTCCCCACGCTGGACGATCTCTGCCAGGCGATGGGCGTCATCAGCCAGGAGCACTCGGGCCGCAAGATTGAAGACCACCGGATCTGCGATGCCAACGACGCCTATGCCATCAATGGATGGGAAGAGCATGCCGAGGGCAATCACGGTGGAATGGTGGACTGCTTCCGCAACCCCAAGGCTGACCCGGGCTTGTTGGCCTATTACAATCAACCGCTCTATGTCGCGGTAAAGACACGCAACCAGGTTGCGCATGTGGGGGAAAGCATCACCGTGGATTTTTACGTCATCAATGAGAAAAACCTCAATGGCCCGCATCTTTTAAAAATGAAAGCTCTGGATCAGAGCGGGCAAGAGGTGTTTGCCAAAGAGACGAACGTAACGCTCCAGGGCGGGGATGTCTATGGCCAGCTTCTGGTCGAAGGGGTGACGATTCCTGTCACCGGAAAGGGCGGCTTTTTCAAAATCACCGCGAGTCTGGCGGATGCCACCGGAAAGGAACAAGCCACCGGGCGTGAGCAGATCTTGGCGGTCGACTGGAAGAATCGTCCCCTGGTGGGGCAAGGAGCCGTGCTCGAGGTCGATGGCAAAATCCAGGATTTCTTGAAAACGCAAAAGAATCTGGAGGTCCCGCCTCTCGATGAAAAGTTGGGGCCCTTGGATTGGGTCATTGTGGCTCGGCCCCTGAAGCCGGAGCCGGCGGTGATTCCAACCTCCTGCCTGCGCACGCCGACAGGGGCGAAGCCCGGCCTCAAGGCGACTTTCTCGTCGAGGTTTGATTTCAAGGACACGCTGCTCGAGCGGGTCGATGCGAAGGTGGATTTCCAGATGCAACGGCAGGTCCAGGACCCGGCCTTGAAGTCGCGGAAGAAGCTGTTCGTGCGCTGGGAAGGCACCCTGCTCCCGCCCAAGAGTGGCGAATACCTCTTCAATACCCTCAGTAACGACGGCGTCCGCCTCTGGATCGATGGCAAGCAGGTGATCGATGCCTGGAAGAACGTCGCACATACATTCTCCAGTAATGGCAAGGTGACTTTGGCAGCGGGCAAACCCGTCCCCATCCGCCTGGAGTATTTCCAGGTCGCCAACACCATGAAGGGGAACGATACGGTTGCGGATGACGAGACGGCGGAAATCCATTTGCGCTGGCTTCTCCCCGAGACCAAGCCTGTGGATCCGCAGCCGCTCTTGGACCGGGCCCAACGGGATGGAACCACGATCATTATTATTGACGACCCAGACAGTTGGCTGGCGCCCATCCAAAAGAATAGTGACATCAAGTATTCCGGCCCCTTCACGGTCCGCAGGATCCACGACGGTGGGCAGTATTTCGTCCGGGAACATCCGCTTTTTAAGGAGCTTCCCGTCAACGTCGGCATGAACTGGCCTTACCAGAACCTTATCACCGGCCAACGCCAGGGCTTGGCTCTGGAGGGGGAAGAATTGGTGGCGGGTTGTTATGACAGTCCCCGGACTTTCCAGCTGGGAACCGCAGTTGGGGTGATTCCTTTCGGCAAGGGGCGGATCGTCGTCTCCACTCTGAATATTATGGCAAACCTGGAGAATCTTCAGGGGCCGGCGCACGTTGCGGCTAAACTGCTCTGCAACTTTGTCGAATACGCTACCAGCCGTAAGCCAATGGGAGAGCCGGGCGCCTCCAAAGGGGCGAAGCCATAAGGATTATTAGGAGTTTATGAACATGAAACCATCACGAGTCCTTTCCATCATCGTGGCCATGCTGGCATTGCTGTTGGTGATTCTGTCAGCACCGGTTGCCGCTGCGGTCGAACTTCCACCCGTCCTCAGCAGCCACATGGTTCTCCAGTGCGACATACCGGTTCCGATCTGGGGTTCGGCCGCACCCGGCGAGAAGATTGTCGTCACATTCCGCGCTCAGCGAAAGGAAGCCACCGCCGACGCCCAAGGCAAGTGGCTCGTCCGTCTTGATCCGCTACAAGCCGGCGGCCCCGACACGCTCACCATTGCCGGTGCCAGCACCGTCAAGCTCGACGATGTGTTGGTCGGTGAGGTCTGGGTCGGCTCGGGGCAGTCGAACATGGCCCACCCGGTCTTCTTGTACAAGGAAAAGGATCCGGTGCTGGCCGAGCTTGTCGCCACCCCTCAACCAACGGTTCGCCTGATCATGTCGCGTAGTCAGGGCTGGCAACCGGCCGGCGCTGAAGACGCGGCCAAATTCTCCGCTGAGTTGCTGACCTTCGGGATTCGCCTGCAGCAGGAGCTCAATGTGCCGGTGGGCTTGATACTCGGCGCCGTCGGGGGGACCCCCTCGGGACGCTGGATCAGCCAGGAGGCCCTTGACTCCGACGCCGCCTGCCAGGCGGCCATCGCCCAAGCCGCGACGCCCCAGGCCCTCGCAAAAGCTCAGAACGATTACCAACGCAAACTCGATAATTGGAACAAAAGAATCGAGGCGATCCGCTCCGAGACTTCTCAAAGGCAAGGGGCGAAATCTGCGCCCGAGCCCCGGAAACCTGTCCCGCCGGCGCCGCCGGGCCAGTGCGCACAAGGTCGGATCGGCGACCTCTACGAGGCCCACATCCGCCCCTTCATCCCCTACGGCATCCGTGGCGTTCTTTGGGACCAGGGCGAAAACGGCACCGGCATGACCGGCGTTGACCAATTCACCCTGATGGGCGCTCTTATCGCGGGTTGGCGAAAGGAGTGGGGGCAGGGGGCATTCCCCTTTCTCTACGTCCAGAAACCCAGTGGTGGCGGCACCGCCTTTGCCGACAACGATCCGGTCACCAGGTTGGCCGAAAAACTCGCCCCGCTTCCCGCCACGCCCCCAGGGGCCGGAGAGGGCATCGCGCGCGAGCTGCACCTGCGCATCATGCAGCACCCCAATACGGCCATGATCATCAGCACCGATCTGGGCTCCGGCCTCCATCCCGCCAACAAGTCCGGCTACGGAACCCGGGCCGCCCGCGTCGCTGCCGGCTTTGTTTACGGCCAACAAATCGAGTACTGCGGCCCGCTGTACCGATCACATCAGATCGATGGAGACAAAATCCGCATCCGTTTCTCCCACGTCGGCAAGGGGTTGGCAGCCGGCGGGGGAGGAACACTCGAAGGCTTCCAGATCGCCGGAGCTGATCGCCAATGGCGCTGGGCCAAGGCGGTCATCGAGAGCGATGCCGTCGTGGTTTCCCATTCTGAGATATCCGTGCCGGCGGCCGTTCGCTATGCCTGGGCCTCAAGATCGCCCTGGGCCAACCTGTTCAACCAAGACGGCCTACCCGCGCAAACGTTCCGGACCGATGAGTGGTGACCCCTGCTGGAGAGGCTGAAAATGACAACTTTCACATTTGCAACTTCGGCGGTTGAGAACACCCTCCAGCAAACCCCCACGCTCGAATTCGCGCCGTTAAAGATACTTGACAGGAGCAATAGGGCCTGGTGCCGATTCGTTGTTAGAGGGATTGGCTCGAGCAGCAGATGTGGAAGGGAGCACCGGCCGCCGGCACTGCGGTTTCGGTAATGAAGGAAGCCCCATGCCCGAATCATGGCTTTGGAAGCAATAAGGATCGTTAATCATGAGAATTTCAAGGAAACGCGGTTTGTTGCCGTTGGTGGCGGCGCTCGCAACGAGTACACCACTCTATGCAGCGACAGCGAACACGGCGGGAACGGCCGCGGAGCGGCCGAATATACTGCTTTGCATCTCCGATGACCAATCGTGGGCGCATGCCAGCGCCTATGGAGTTACCGGTTTGGCCCGGACTCCGACCTTTGATCGGTTGGCGAAGGCGGGCGCGCTCTTCACGCATGGGTTTGTCACCGCGCCGAGTTGCTCGCCCTCACGGGCAAGCCTGCTCACCGGGCGCTATATCTGGCAGAACGAGGAAGCCGGCGTCCACGGGTCGATCTTTCCGGCCAAGTTCCCGCTCTTCACGCTGCTCTTGAAAGCCAACGGTTACCAGTTGGGCTCGAGCGTCAAAGTCTGGGGACCGGGAAATTATCGGTTAGGCGGCCCGAACGTCGCCCGCACACAGGGCGGCATTGAGGAGGGACTCGGCGGTAATCTGGTGGGGGGAAAGGCGATCCGGCGCGGCCCTGAGCAGTTCCGAAAGTTTCTCGAGAAAAGCGCAGAGAAGCCGTTCTTCTTCTGGTTCGGAAGCACCGACCCGCACCGCAACTACGACACGGCGGAGCGCAAGGCCGCCTGGGGCGAACGGGAGGCGACGGCCAAGGACGTTCCCCCCTTCCTGCCCGACATTCCCGAGTTCCGGGAGGATCTTGCCAACTACGGCTTCGAGATTGAGCGATTCGATAAGGAGGTGGGCGAATTGCTCGAGGTGCTGCGTGAAACCGGACGCGATCGCAACACGATCGTGATCGTTACGAGCGACAACGGCATGCCCTGGCCGCGGGCGAAGCGCGAGTGCTACGAGTACGGCATCCATGTCCCGCTGGCCATGAGCTGGCCGGCCAAAATGCCCGCCGGACGCGTGATCGATGACTTCATCAGCCTTGCCGATCTTGGCCCGACCCTGCTGGAGGCGGCCGATGTGCCGATCCCCAAGACGATGAGCGGCCGTTCGTTCCTGGAGGTGCTCAAGTCGGAGCGCGGGGGCCTGGTTGATCCTTCCCGCACCTGGGTCGTGGCGGGCAAGGAGCGGCACAATCCGGCGCGCGCGGGAAACGCCTGTTATCCGGTGCGCGCCATCCGAACCGACCCGTATCTGCTCATTTGGAACCTGAAGCCCAACCGCTGGCCGGTCGGACCCAGTTACGGAGATATCGGCTGGTATTACTACCCTGCGATCTTCAGCGGGATTAAGAACGGCACGGAAACCCGCCCCGGCGTCATGGAGGCATTCCGAAAAGGCACGGAAAAACGACCCGAGTTCGAGCTCTACAATATTAAGAAAGATCCCGGCTGCCTGGAGAACCTGGCCGGACGGCCAGAGGTTGCCTCAGTTCAGCAGGAGCTTTCGACTCGCCTGAAAGCCTTGCTCGAGGCGCAGGGCGATCCCCGGATGTTCGGGCGGGGCGATTGCTTTGACAACTCGCCCTGGGTGAACAAACTCAGTGGCGAGGCCGCCAACCCGGCGCCACCCGAAGAGGGACTCTCGCAGATGAAGTTCGATCATTCCCAAGATCGGGAGTGGATCTATTGAAAGCTTTATATAATAGAACACAGGAGACTGACATGCCAATACGACGGCAGGTTTACGGGTTAGGGGTCGCAGCCGCGACGGTTCTGTTCACGTGGTTCACCTCCACGGCACCGGCATGGGCAGAGGGTAGACCCAATGTGATCGTTATCTTCGTTGACGACCTGGGTTATGCTGATATCGGCCCCTTCGGAGCGAGCCAGAAGAAGACCCCTGAACTGGATCGTATGGCCCAGGAGGGCATAAAGTTAACCAGTTTCTATGCGGCCCCTGTCTGTTCAGCGTCCCGGGCACAGTTGATGACCGGTTGCTATAACGCCAGGGTCTCCGTGCCCGGGGTATACACTCCCGCCAGTCGAAAAGGCCTGCATCCTGACGAAGTCACAATCGCCGAACGGCTCAAGCAACAGGGTTACAGCACGATGTGCATCGGCAAATGGCATCTGGGAGATCAACAGGAGTTCCTGCCCACCCGGCAGGGGTTTGACCATTACTTCGGGCTGCCCTATTCCAATGACATGCAGCCCCAATCCCAAGCGACCGGCGAAAAGGTGGTTCCACTGATCCGGGATGAACAGGTCGTGGAATTGGTCAACGAAAAGGCGCAGGATCTTCTGACTCAGCGCTACACCGAAGAGGCCATCACGTTCATCCGTCAAAACTCGGACAACCCCTTCTTTCTTTACCTGCCGCACACGGCCGTGCACACGCCGATCCATCCCGGCGCCGCCTTTGCCGGAAAATCGGCGAACGGCCGATTCGGTGACTGGGTGGAAGAAGTAGACTGGAGCACCGGTCGGATTTTGGCTACGCTTCGCGAGCTGAAGCTGGAAAAACGGACACTGGTTGTGTTTACGAGTGACAATGGTCCTTGGCTGGTCAAAGGCCGCGATGGCGGTAATGCCGGTCCACTGCGCGGTGGCAAGGGAAGCACTTGGGAAGGCGGCGTGCGGGTACCGGCACTGGCGTGGTGGCCGGGGCGAATTCCTGCCGGTAGCGTTTGTAATGCAATCTGTGGGACCATTGACCTGCTGCCTACCTGCGTCACTCTCGCGGGCGGCACGGTTCCGCCAGAGCCGGTGATCGACGGGCGGGATATCTCTTCCTTGCTGTTTGGCACGGGCACGCAGGCGGTCCGCGATACCCATTACTATTTCCATGGCTATGAGTTGGAGGCGATTCGCCAAGGTCCGTGGAAACTGGCGGTCAAGCCACAGTCCGAATGGGGAAAAAAGGGCGAGGTGGGAAAGGCCGGGAGCTTGTATAACCTGGAAGCTGATGTCGGGGAACGGACCGATGTGGCAGCACAACATCCGGACATCATCAAGAAGCTGACATCGCTGGCAGAAAAGATGGAGGCCGAGATCGGCGGCAAGACCCCCCGGGCCAGACGGCCGGCAGGGGCGGTGGAATCGCCAAAACCCCTCTATCCAATGATCGAACAGCCCGGAAAAACCGATCCGAAAAATCATCCCAAAAATAGGAGGTTGCCATGAGTCGATCCCTTACGTTTGCACGCTACGCGTTTCTCGCACTGCTTTTCTCTAGCCTTTCGGCTCATGCCGCACGGCTGGAGGTGGATCTTTCCGGACCCGGCTGGCGGCTCTGGCAGGATCAGGCGGCCAAGTGGCAGAACGACGATCTCTTTCTCCCGCCGATGGAACTGGGCAAATTGCCGATAAATCCGCCCACCGGCGGCTGGGAAAAGTTGGCTGACGGAACGACGGTTTCGGTACCCGGAACCACCGAGGAATACCTGGGGACGGGAACGGGCCGGCTGAGCGCCATCAAAGGGGTAACCTGGTGGGTCCGCACCATTCAAGTGCCTCGCTTCCAGAGCGGGCAGAGACTCCTCCTGCGTTTCGAATCGGTCCGGCTGCGGGCGGAAGTTTTTCTCAATCAGAAACTGCTCGGTCACGACCTGGTGGGCAATACCCCTTTCGAGGTCGATATCACGGAAGCGGCCCAACCGGGGACGGCGGCCCAGTTGGCCGTCCGCATCACCAACCCCAATGGCAACTTTTGGTGGAATGACACAAAAGCTGAGCCGTGGGGACGCTACAAGATTCCCGTGAGTCACGGCTTTGGCGGGATCACGGGCCGGGTGCG
>CAJBSZ010000174.1 GCA_903958395.1 uncultured bacterium
CCGTGTGGCCGATCCAGCCCGACCCGAACCTGGCAGCGGGCGGCGCGGTGGCGTGGTTCGGCAAAGAGGCCGAAGACCTGCTGGCCGAGATGCGCGCCGGCGACCCCAAGCGCGTGCTGCAGTGCAACCACCCGCGCGGCTCGCAGTCCTATCTGGACGGCATCGACTACGACCCCGCCAAGACGCCGGACAAGCTGCTGGCGTTTGACGCGATGGAGCTGATCAACGGCAAGCGGTTCGACGACACGACCGAAGTTCTTGGCGATTGGTACGGACTGTTCGCGCGTGGGCTGCGCATCACAGGCGTTGGCTCCAGCGACACGCACACCCTGTCGGCGGGCATCGGACGGGGGCGCACCTGGGTGTGGCTGGGCAAGGACGCCAAGGGCGAATGGCTCGATCGGCAAGGGAAATTCACCCCGGCCGAGGTGGATCAGCGTCTGAAGGCCGGCCATGCCGTGGCCAGCACGGGTCCGCTGTTGGTGCTGACGCTGTTGGGCCCCGACGGAGAGGCGGCGATGGTGGGCGAGCTGCTGCAGCTGCCACCGGGAACCAAGGTCACGGTGCGGGCGACGGTTCAGGCGACGCAGTGGCTGCCGCTGGGGACGCTGGAGGTCGCAGCCGACGGCGTGGTCGCAGCAAGCAAGTCGGTCGCCGACACCCCGCTGGTGGCCGGGCGGCGTCAGGCGGTGCTGGAGACCGAGACGACGGTCGGCGCGCTGGGCTCGTCGCAAGTGCGCTGGACGGCTGTGCTGCGCCCCGGGGCCAACCCCACCAGCCCGGGGCAGGTGCGGCCGGTGTGGGCGATAGCGAACCCGGTGTTCCTGACGGCGAAGTGACCGACCCGCTTGCCGGCAACAGACAGAATCGGCAGTCTTGACGCGGCTTTGACGATGCTCACCCGCAAGGAGTCCCGCCCATGCGCCACATCCACACGTTACCGTTGTCGGAATTGTCTTTGATTTCCCAGCCATCGGGAAGGGTCCAGCCGCGCTCCTGCGTGGGATCGGCCCAGTTAAAGGTAGTTTTCCAGAAAACCTCTCCTCCACTCTTAGTTGTTGGAGCAACTACCTGACTTACAGGAATGGCAACATTTTTTGTCGGTGCATCAGCAGCCACTTTTTTATACTGAGCCATTGCAAAGCCTCCGGCCAGCAGTAAGCCCATCGCTAGAGTAAACCATTTTTTCATAACTTCTTAGTTTGGGGTTGATATTTCGTTGATTGCATGAAGGTTATAGCTACTCTAATAGGACAGCGCAGCAACCCGAATATTACAGGCAAAACTGGCCCCGGGACATATAAATGGATAAACGCTTGATTTGAAACAGGAAGTGAGAGATACAAATTGGGAAATGAGCAAGTGTTCTTGAAAAATACAAAGGCTAGTACTTATAGAAATCAACCCAAAGAGTAGGTATTGCTGAGGTACTGTTAAAATCGTAATAACGCATTTCGATGATCTCCCACTGCCCCGTGTCAGGATTCTGCCTGTTCCAGGATATGGAGGCGCCGGCTACCACAGCCCTGATCCCCGAACCGGTCATTTGATATTTCGTTGCATCAGCACTGTGATCGCTGTATGGCACCATTTTAAGCTCGACCGATTCCTCCCGCCAGCCGCCCGTTTTGGATTTCAATTCCTTTCTCTGGTAACCGACCAACGATTCCAGAACCTTACCGTCCGATGACACTTTGCCCGACAGTGAACCGCTAACCACCACCGGATCAGTACCGGAGGCGGGTACCTGGTAATCGAACTCCAGGAAAAACTCCAGTCCGTTCCATTTGATCTTTTGGTGGTCGTAATGCTTGTACTCCATATCGATGGTGAGTGGATTGAGGGATATTCCTTCGTCGGACTGCATGTTGCCATTTAAAGAAACAAACAGATATCGTGTATCCAGTAATTCGGAAACGAAAGCGGAAATAATTCTGGCCTGGGAGGTAGTTCTCGCCACCAGACTTGAGTTGGCATTGTCATAAAGGGAGCAGGTAACGCTGTAACTTCCTTCTTTCGTGAAAGTATGCTCAGCCAGAAGCGAGGTGCCGGACGATATTTCGCCGGTATTTTCGCCAAAATCCCAGATTAATTTATAACTCGCCGGGAGCCTTCCCTTTACCTCCGCAAAAAAGAAACAGGACTTGTCAACCATGGTTTGAAGAGGATCAGGAGTGATAATCAGGCTGACTTCCCCAAGGTTAATGGTAAACCACTGAAAATCGACATAATACTCTTTCAGATTGGCTCTCAGGCCAGTTACATATATGCCGATTTTATTGTCGACAGGCTTTAACGTACAGGTTGCCACACCCTGCGAGGCAAAATCAACCTTACCGATATCGCCTCCATAGCTATCGACGATATAGATTCTCTGAAGCCTGTCGGTTCCTCTGATAAAAGCTTCGCAATCTTCCGACTTACAAACGATCTTGAATTCAGCATTGTTCACCAGCATCTTGTCAGTAATTTCAGTTCCTCCGGTGTTACCTACAAAAAGTTTGTATTTAGGGAACTTGTCATTTCCGATCGTGCCGTTTTCAAACTCAGACCATCGCTGTTGCATCTCATCATTATCGAGGATATTGGATATCTGGATATAGCACACCTGATCGAAAACGACATCCCCGGTTTCGGAAGCGCTGGTTTTTGAGGTATACGTACCTATGCTGGTTTCAGAATAGGAGATGGTCCTCGTGTCATCACCGGGAAAATTGGGGTCGGCGATATATAATTTTTTATCCTTCAGGTCAACCTTATAGCATATAACGGCATGAGCAAGACCGGTAGAACTTTCGCGCAGGAACAAAAGCTGAGGAGAATTCCGAATAATCATTTGAACCAGCACGCTTTTCCAGATGATTCCCGGGTTGCTCATTTGCTTTTCCATCAAGGTTTTCCATCCAAAAATTCTCTTACTATCTTCGATGTCGCGGTGAATAACTGCGGATAAACGGTATGCCCTCGGATTGTCGAACCAGTACTGATCCGGACGGATAATGCTCAGGTTTGTATCAAATTTATGAAATGCGTCGCCCAGCGTTTTCTTGCGATAATTATAGTACCAGATCGCGACGCAGGATTGCCCAACACACATGCCGGGAGGGGCGATATAGGCTCCGTAATTCGGAAATTCCCAATCATCCGTCCCCACTCTAAATCCTGAAGAAATCTGAAGATTTCCACTTACGAGGGATTCCGCCACCGACCCGACAATGATCCTGTTATTCCAGTCGGGATCCCCTGGCTTTGCGCTTTTGAGGGTACCGGTGGAAGTTGTGGAGAAATGCCGGGATGACACCAGAATATAATTTTCAGTAA
>CAJBSZ010000175.1 GCA_903958395.1 uncultured bacterium
ATGGATTCGCCGCGACGCCCGGAGCAGGTGGCCTTGATGCCTGGCGTTGCTGCGTTTTTTGCCGCCGTCAGGCGGGAAGGGTATGGCATCGTGGTTGTGACCAACCAGCCGGGGCTCGCCAAGGGAACCCTGACGGATGAGGAATTAAAGGCGGTCAATAATCGCCTTGCCGACCTGCTTCGGGCAGAAGGTGCGGCATGGGATGAGCTTCGTTTCTGTCCACACCATCCTACGGGTGCCGGGCGGGAGGGCTCGAGTTATGTCCGCGAGTGCGACTGCCGGAAGCCTAAGCCCGGGATGTTGTTGCAAGCGGCGCAGGAGCATGCCATCGATTTGGGGGCAAGCTGGATGGTGGGTGACGGAATTGTGGACATCCAGGCGGGTAAGGCGGCGGGTTGCCGCACGATTCTGGTTTCCCGGATCAAGATTCACGATCTCGAGCGTGTGATGGATCTGGGATGCGAGCCGGATTTCATCGTGCCTGATCTGGCCGGGGCTGAAAAAGTGATCCGGGGAAATACACTATGAGCAGGCCGACTTCACGCGTACTTCTGATCTATCCGCCAAACCAGCTCCTGCCGGTGGAAACCCCGAGGCCTGATGGTTCGCTCGGTCCCTTGTATCTGGCGGCTTCGCTGGAGGCACACGGTATCCCCACGGATATTCTGGACGCCTCGGTTGGGCCGAGCGGTCAATCCCTTGAAACCACCTTCTGTCGGTCTGTCTTGCAGGAAAACGGCCTGATCAGGATCGGGATGTCATTTTCGGAGATTGCGGAATTTGTGATTCAGGGCGGTTACCGGACGGTGGGGATTTCCTCCAACTTTACTCCGCAGACACGGATGGTGATCGAAACAGCCCGGGCGATCAAGAAAGCGAACCCGGCCATACAAGTTTACACGGGGGGTGTAAACGCCCGGGCCTTGCGGGAGACCTTCCTGCGAACAGGTCTTTTTGATGGGATTTGCCTGGGAGAGGGTGAATTGATTTTGCCCCGGATGATCGCCGCCCATGCGCGCGGGGAATCGGTTTTAACTGTTCCCGGAGTGGCGGCAAACGAACATGGCGTCATGAAGGTGAATCCCATCGATGCCTCCTGTTTTCCCGCTTCGCTCGATGATCTTCCCATGCCCGCCTGGGAGAAGTTGCCTTTGGAGCAATATGCCCGCATTGCCTCCCCGCACGGGGTGGATGTATCGGAGCGGCATAACCAGCGATATGCCCCGATCATGACGTCACGCGGGTGTCCGTTTCAATGTGCCTATTGCCACATTTCGCAGGAAAAGAACGAGTCCGACCTGACCGGTGCCATCGGGAAACTGCGGCTGCATTCCATTGACCGGGTCATGCGCGAGATTGATGTCCTGGTGTCGCTTGGGGTGGGGGCGCTGTTCTTTGAAGACGACAGCATGCTGGCCGCTAAGCCAAGGGTGAAGCAGATATTTTCAGCCATCAAGAAGCATGGCCTCCGGCTGGCCAATGTGAATGGAGTAAACCTGGTCCACCTGTTCAAGCCGCACTCCCTGGCGAAGCCGGGCCAATGGGAGATTGACGAGGACTACCTGCATGTCTTGAAAGAAGGCGGGTTTGATCAAATGGTGTTCCCTGTGGAATCGGGCTCGCAGCGGATTCTGGACACCTACGCGACCGCAAAGGTCAAGCTGGACAGGATGGACCTCCCGAAGTTGATGCGTCTGATGACGGACCTTGGGATTAAGGCGCCCGTCAACATGATGATCGGGTTTCCTGATGAGACCGAGGCCGAGATCCGGCAGAGCATTGACCTGGCGAAGAAGTTGATGGATGCGGGCGCGCCTTATGTCACCCTGTTTATCCCGATTCCCTTCCCCGGTAGCCGGTTATTTGATATTGCCCTGACGGGCGGGTGGTTGGATGCGAATTTTGATCCCGACCTGATGAACTGGAAGAATCCGGTGATGAAAAACACCGTGGTCGGGCCGCAACGACTGGTTGAGCTGCGTGATCAATGGAATGCCGCCTTGAATACGGAATCCCACCAGGCGATGCGCCTGAAACAGAGCGCCGGCCATCGGTTGGCCATGGATAAAGAAGGGGCATGATGAATAACCTGTATGGTCATCTGGCGGCTCGGTTCGTCAAGAAGCGACTTCTGCCCGGCGGGGACAACCTTCTGCCTATGAAGTTGACCGTTGCTTCAACCTTTCTATGTAACCACGAGTGCACGATCTGTGGCATCTGGGCGATTTACCGTGATGCGCCGGGGAAGCTCAAGGAAGAGCTTGCGCTTGAGGATTTCGGTCGCATTTTTGAGGAATTGAAGGGAAGCCTCCTGTTTCTGGACTGGGGTGGCGGGGAACCGTTTATGCGAAATGATATGGGCGCCATTTTGCGGCGGGCGGTCCAGACCTGTACCCGATTATCCTCCGTAGTGATTACCACCAACGGCCTCCTGACAGCCCGGATCCTGGACACGGTTGGACGTCTGGCGGAAGAGTTGCCTCATATCCGCTGGGCTATCGGGATCAGCCTGGATGGCGACGAGTCCACCCACGACGCGGTGCGAGGCAAGCGGGGCGCCTATAAGGCGGCGGTAGCGACGATTCAAGGATTGCGGGAGCTGGCAAAACGCAGGAATAACATTGAGGTCAAGATCAGTTACACGCTCTGTTCGGCGAATGCCGGACGGTTTGAGACGTTCCATCATGAGGTGCTGAAGCCGTTAGGGTTGGCGGCGGGGGACGTGGGATTTAATCTTGAGCACACGGGGAATTTGTTCCAGACCGACACAGCGGGCGTGAAGACGGTCGGCCACGTGTCGGAGGATCAATTCAGGGCAGCCGTTAAGCGAGATATTGATTATATTCTTCAGCAGAACCGGCGTGAGAAACTGGGGATGAGTCAGCGCCTGAAGAGCTTTTACCGCGAGTTTTTCCTGTGCCGTATTCCCGGTTATCTGGCTGACCCGAAAAAGATGGTCATTCCCTGCCAGGCCTCCAGAAACTCCTTGTATCTCGACCCCTATGGAAATCTCTATCCCTGCATCACGTGGAGCCGCCAACTGGGAAATATTCGCGATGGCGTCAAGACGGTGTTGGCCTCAGCGGAAACGGAGAAGACGCGCAAGCTGATTGACGCCGAGAAATGCCCGATTTGCTGGAATGCCTGCGAAGTCATTCCCACCCTGCTCACCTCATGGCAAATGCCAAGGTGCGCCCTGTGGAGCCTGCTACACCGATAATAAAGATTCACCACCCGCTTCGCTTGCTTTCTGTTACCCGCAAGTATTGTCGAAAAGAGGGACTTCACCACTTATCTTCACTAATTTGCGCTAATTCGGAATTTGAACAGAAGCACGCGAAGCTCGCAAAGAAAACCCTTCGACGTCGCTCAGGGAGAATGTTGCGGCATTTTCGTTCGGGAGTACCCGAGCCAAAAATCCCGCAACGGTTCTTCGCCGGAATTGGGAG
>CAJBSZ010000176.1 GCA_903958395.1 uncultured bacterium
CGCGGTATCCCTTCATTTCATTAAGAGTTCGTGCTTCGTCGATCCCTCCGCGGGGGTCTGTCCGGACAAAATCCACCATCTTCTTGTGTATGCTGGGTTTCTTTCCGTTCACATCGCGCTCTTCACTATAGCTCTTTTGGGACTTCGCAAACATATATACAGCTTGAAACACCCCGTAATATAGTCTGCTAGTCGCGGAACTCACCTTAGTGGGATTAGGGATACACAGAAGAGATAACCCTAATTCCCAGTTCTCTTTTGATTTCTTTGCCAAATCAAGGTTGTTCGCCATCAGGTAATACCATTGAATTGGTATAAACATACTGACCCTGGGGGGGGAAGACAACCTATTTTTAGAAAGCCGCGCTTTGCCTGCGGCACATGTCACGCCAGAACATGCATAGAATAAGCAACTTATGCGCGAATAAGGGTTTATTTATAACGCGCAGACCCATCCGAAATGATTCCAATGCCCCCCCCCCTCAGCGTCAACGGTGTAAACCACAGCGGCAGATGCGGACCAGCGGCGGACGGTAAGTCGCCGATAAGGCATATGCACGCCATAATCCAATTTAATAACAGGGATCTACGCATATGCATTTCAAGCCCTCCTTGCTAGCCAACAGACTTTACATTACATCGGTTTGGAGGCTAGCAAACTTATCGAAACCGCGCTATCAGGGAACCCCTGATTTATGGAAAATAGAGCCGAAACAATCATCAACTCGTAATAGACTTATAATTCCGGGAAAGCGCTGATTGAAATAACGACCTCAGGTGTGGCAATGAAAATTATGCGCCTCCAGATGCAGTCAGCACTGACGCAACCCCCAGTTTTTAGATTTGGCAGGTGCCCCCTTTAATGATCAAGGCCCTCATCTGGATTCGAAAAAGTTCGCCTTGATCCAGGACCAGTTCAAAATGACATGCAGCGCAACCATGATGACGATCAGGATGCCGCCAACAAGATGAACGGCTTCAAAGACATCACGGGGCATCAGCCCATGCAATAGGCCTGTCACCACCTGGGTCAGCACAACACATCCAAGAACGGGATTCACAATTTTCAGCGCCAGAGTTTTTGTCATCAGTCTTTCCCGATCACTTTCCCCTTTTCACTCTGGCGGATAACCTCGGCAACCAGGCGCTGGGACTCTGAGAGGGTCAGTTCCTTCTTGTATCCCGGCATGGCCAGTCCAAAGAAGATCCCCTTCTGAATGACTTTGACCATCGCCTCGTCCGATGTGCCCTTGCGCCACACAGGATCCGTAAGATTCTGTCCTTTGAGTTTCTTTCCCGCGGCGTTTTGAGCGGCACCATCCACCCCATGACACCCTGCGCACTGTTGCGAATAAAACAGGCGCAGATCCCTGCCTGCAGGCGCCTGGGCTTGCGCAGGCATCATCCAGGCGACAAGCAGCAGGGCGGACAATGCCCCGGCGCCCCCTGCGATCCGGTTTAAATCGAGACAGTTTCGCGGTTGCTTCATAGGTCGATCCTTCCTTTTTTTATGGCGCATGATCCAGTTGCTAGGCAACTCATCGTGCATGGCTTTCATCTTGCCACATCATGACAATCTGTCAACCCTCTCATCACCTCCGGATTTCTGATTGAAGCCCTCCCGCCCTCATGCTACCTTTCCGCCTCATTTTTCAGGAGTCGAAAAGACCCCAAAGCAGGAGTAATGCCGTGTATTTAAAATCACTTCATATGGTGGGGTTTAAGAGTTTCGCCAATCCCACCACATTGTCTTTTGAGCCGGGCATGACCGCCATCGTCGGCCCCAACGGATGTGGCAAGAGCAATGTCTCCGACGCCGTCCGCTGGGTACTGGGCGAAACCAGCGCCAAGGCCCTTCGCGGCAGCAAGATGGAAGATGTCATCTTCAACGGAACCGATAGCCGCAAGCCCATGGGCATGGCAGAGGTCAGCATCACCTTCACCGACTGCGAAGCCACACTTGGAACGGATTATAACGAGGTCACCGTCACCCGCCGCGTCTTCCGCTCGGGCGAAGGCCAGTATTTCCTCAACAAGACCGCCTGCCGCCTCAAGGATATCCAGCGGCTGTTCATGGACACCGGTATCGGGACCTCCTCCTACTCCCTCATGGAACAGGGCCGTATTGACCAGGTCCTGAGCTCCCGCCCGGAAGACCGCCGCGAAATCTTCGAGGAGGCCAGCGGCATTACCCGCTTCAAGGCCGATAAGAAGGAAGCGCTCCGCAAACTGGATCAGACCGAGGCCAACCTGCTCCGCCTCGACGACGTGGTTCGCGAAGTCAAACGCCAGATCGGTTCCCTCCAGCGGCAGGCCGGCAAGGCCCGCCGCTATAAGGAACTGCGGGATGAATTGCGCAAGTTCGATGTCTATTGGACCGCCCGGAAACTGGAAAAGATGGATGGCGACCTGAAGCTCCTCGAGGACACCATCACCGGGCTCGGCGTGAAAATTACCGAATTGCACACCAGTCTCCAGCAGGGCGAGGCCAAGGGCGCTGAATCACGAAATGCCATTGTGGAAATCGAGCACACCATCGGGGAAACCACCGAGGATCGCGCCACTGCCCAGACCCGTCTGGAACATAATCACGACCTGATCCGCATCAACCACGACCGGATCGAGGAACTCCGCAATCTTGCCGAACGCGACCGCCGTGACAGCGTCCTCGCCTCCACCCAGGCCGAGCAGCAGCGTAAAACCCTCGCGGAACTCAAGGATGGCCTGGTTAAAACCGAGGCCGAACGCGATGAATCCGAGAAGGAATGGACCCTGAAGAACTCGGAGCTGACCGCCCACGAAACCCGGACGGAAAATGCCCGCAAGGAAATCCAGACCCTGCGATCCGGCGCCATGGCACTCGACCATACCCTGGCCCAGCTCCAGAACCAACTCAGCCAGCTCGAGGCCCGTCAGCAGGCCGTCATCGTCCAGCGCGAGCGCATGGCCGCCGAACACGCCCAGGTTGCCCGGGGCGCAACGGAGACGGAAACCCAGCTCGGCCAGATCGCCGACCACCTGGGCTCACTCCAGCAGGAATTGGAGCGACGCGAGGCCCGCCTCGAGGAACTCCAATCACGCCGCCATGAAAAAACGCTCGAGATCGAGGGACTCCGCAAGGAGTGCGGCGAACTCCAGGCGCAACTGGCCGTGAGAAAAGCCCAGATCGAAATTCTGGAGGCCGATGAACAATCCGCCAAGGATTTTCCGGAAGGCGCCCGCCTGATCATGGATGGCAGCAATCCACTCGGCCTCAATGCCCGGACCGTCCTAGGTGCGCTGGCCAGTCATATCCAGACGGATCCAGAATACCGGACCGCGCTGGAATCCGTTCTTCGCGCCTGGCTCGACGCCATCGTCATCGCCGATGTGCCCGATGCCCTTGCCATTCTGAAGGAACTCCAATCTCGCAAGGCAGGCGCCGCCCGGCTGCTGGCCGCCTCCACCGACTCCCCTGCCCTCGCCGCCGTGACGCCGCCCGCGGGCTCGCGCCGGCTCTTTGACCTGATCACCTGCACCACGTTTGCCAAACCGGCCGTCGAGCGGTTCCTCACCAACGTGTTTGTTGTCGGTTCCGCCGACCAGATCCCGACCAGCATTCCGGATGGAGCCGCCATCGTGACGCTGGACGGCATCGTGGCCCGGGCCAACGGGGCCTTCGAGTACTGGAGCACCGACACCCGCGCCAGCAACCCGCTGACCCGCCGCCATCAACTCTCCGATCTTCACGAGGGTCTTGACGGAATTGACCAGGGCCTGGCGCGCCGGAACAGTGCTGTTGCCACTCTGGCCTCCGAACTGAATGACCTGAACCGGGCCATCACGGAGGCCACCACCCTCCTCGCCGAACAGCGCCGCTCCGCCGCCCTGAAGGAGGGTGAATTCCAGGTGGTGTCCAACGATGCCCGACAGGCCAAGCAGAAACTTCAGGTCATGACCTTCGAGCTCGATAAACTGTGCGAGCAGGTTGGCAACGACGATGAGCGTCAGGGATTCAGCCAGCAGATCGGGGACGGACGTGCCCGGCAGGCCGAGGCCCTTAACCGGCTGGAATCCCTCACCCACTCCCTGCAGGAGATGGAAGGACTTCGCTCATCGCTTCAAGCCGCCGCCACCGAGGCCCGGCTCCGCTTCTCCGAAGCCCGGCAGAAAGCCGAACATATGGAATCCCAGATGGATCCCATTAAACATCGCCTGACGGAGCTGGATGCCGTCGTGAAGTCACGCTCCGAAGGCCTGGTTCAATACGGAAAAACAATCGAACAACTCACCCACGCCACGGCCGAGGCGGAAGGCCAGCTCTCTACCCTTCAGACCAATGCCGCCACGCTCGCCGAGAAACTTGAACTCCTCAAGCGTCAGCGAACCGACAAGGTCAAGGAGTTGACCCTTCTGGAGTCCGATCTCGCCGCGAAACGCGAGCTGATGGATGAAATCCGGGATCAGCGCTCCAAGCTGGAGGTCAATAACGCCGAGCACAGGATGCGCCGCCAGAACATGGTCGACCGCCTGGTCTCGGAATGGGGAATCACACCGGAAGAGGCCATTAAAACCCCGGCCCCTGAACAAGAGGAAGGCGCCCCTGCGGAATCCGCACCCGATTATGAGAAGGTCATCGCCGAAGTGCGCACCAAGATCGAGGCCATGGGCCCCGTCAATCTGATCGCCATCGAGGAATATCAAGAGCTCGAGGAGCGTTACGCCTTCCTGACCAGCCAGCAACAGGATCTGGTCAGCGCCAAGGATCAGCTCATGGAGATGATCAAAAAGATTAATCTCACCACCTCGGAACTGTTCAGCGTCACCTTCGCCAAAATCAACGAAAACTTCCAGATCATGTACGAGCGGCTGTTCAACGGCGGCTCGGCAAAACTGGTCATGGTGACCGAGGACGATGTTCTGGAGAGCGGAATTGACATCATCGCCCGGCCCCCTGGAAAACGGTTGCAGAGCGTTTCCCTCCTCTCCGGCGGCGAGCGCACCATGACGGCCGTGGCCCTTCTATTCTCCATATACATGATCAAGCCGAGCCCCTTCTGTCTTCTTGACGAGTTGGACGCCGCGCTCGACGAATCCAACATCGGGCGGTTCGTGAATGTCCTTAGCGACTTCCTGAAACAGTCCCAGTTCATCGTCATCACCCATAACCGGCGCACCATCGCCGCCGCCGATGTGATCTACGGCGTCACCATGCAGGAAAGCGGCATCTCCAGAACCGTCTCCATGAAGTTCGCCGAATATGAGCAGAGCAAGGAAATGCAGGCAGGCACACGGAAGATTGTAATCCCGGTGAAATAATGAACCACTCCCCTGAACTCTCCCCCGCCCTCCTTCTGGAAACCGCCATCAAGGCCGCCACGACCGCGGGAAATCACGCCCTCGCCAACCGTCACCGGAAATCAGAAACCGTTCTGGTATCCGCCCATGACGTCAAGCTCAAGCTCGATCTGGAATGCCAGGAAATTGCCTGGGATATCGTCCGGTCCGACTTTCCTCTTCATGCCATCCTGGCCGAGGAGAGTGCCGACAAGGGACAACCGGCGGACAATCCCCACAACTCTCCCTATACCTGGATCATTGATCCTATTGACGGGACGGTGAACTTCACCCACGGCATGCCCTGGTGGTGTTGCTCGATCGCGGTCACCCAAGCGGAAAAAACCGTCGCGGGTGCCGTATTCGCCCCCTCGACCCAGGAACTCTTCACCGCATTCCGCGGGGGACCCGCCCGTTGTAACGGGGTGCCCATCTCCGTGTCCGGAGTCAAAACCATGAAGGAAGCCATGGTTCTCACCGGCCTCGACCAGAAACACACCACTCAAATGCCCCGACTGGCTCTCTTCAGGGATATCGCCGATCATGTCCAAAAGGCCCGCGTCATGGGTGCCGCCGCTCTGGATCTGTGCCGGGTGGCTGCCGGGGAGTGTGACGGATATTTCGAGGCCGGCATCTACACCTGGGATGTCGCGGCTGCCGGATTGATTGTTGAGATGGCTGGCGGGATCACGGAAACCCTCGCCGAACCCGCGCCCCATCGCCTGATGGTCATGGCCACAAACGGCCAATTCCATAGTGAGTTCAAGACCTTTCTCACAACGCGCCTCCAACTCTGAGCCGCTCTAAACCGGATCCGCGCGCGGCTCACTCCGGATACTCGTGAGAATCTCGTAGGGAATCGTCTGGCACCAGCGGGCAAGTTCGTCCGCCCAAAGTGACTCACCCCCCTGGGTTCCGATCAGAACCACCTCATCCCCCACCCGTACTCCCCCTTCAGTGCCGATATCCACAGTGGTGAAATTCATCGTCACCCGGCCGACAACCTTGGCGCGACGCCCCCCGATCAGGACATACCCCTTATTACTCATCAGCCGCGACAATCCATCCGAATACCCCACATCAATCGTGGCCAACCAGGTCGGCTCAGGCGTCACATAGGTGCTCAGGTAGCCGACAGGAAAATCGGCAGGCACCTTCCTCACCTGTAAAACGCGAGTCTTCCATTGCAGGAATGGCAGGGTATGCACCCGCGAGTCGATCCGGCTCCCTCCATAACCGTAGGCCAGAATTCCCACCCTGACTCCATCCCCATCCCACTCCGGATGCCCCACAAAGGCCGCGCTGTTGGCGACATGCCTGAAGAGTCCCTCAAGCCCGTGTTCCCGGCATCCGGCAACCACCTTTTGAAACCGCTCCGCCTGGATTCCGGCAAAGTCATCCCCGGCCTTACCGGCGGAAGAAAAGTGCATGCAGATACCCTGGATATCGAATCCCCCCTCGAGTTTCAGCCGCGCGAGAATCCCGGGCGCCTGCTCCCACGGAAGGCCAAACCGGCCCATGCCGGTATCAATTTTGAAATGGCAGGGAACCGTCACACCCGCCTCCCGGGCGCTGGCGGCCAGATCGTTTGCCTGATCCTCACAAACAATGACGGGAATAATCCTCCGGGCAAGGATCAGAGGAATATCACGGGCCCAAACGGAACCCAGAAGCAGGATCGTGGCGTCAGGAAGTTCAGCCCGGAGCGCGACAGCCTCATCCATCCGCGCCACCAGAAACCAGCGCACGCCGCACCCGAAGGCTTTCGTTGCCACGGCGGTCAAACCATGCCCGTAGGCATTGGCCTTCACGACCAGAATGATTTCCGTGGAAGGCGTAAGCACCGCCTTCATGGCGGTGACATTGCGGCATAGCACGTCAAAATCAAGTTCCAGCCAGGCATTGCTACGACGAATCACTTGCCGCTCCATGCTATCCAGATCAGACATAAAAATTGCCTTCACGATTCAACCGATTGCACCCTGTCACGCCGGCATGGCGTCGCCCTGCGGCATGGGGGAAGACTGAACCCGATTGACGCGCAACGGGTATCGCAACTTGAGATCGTCGTCCAGGAGTACCTCAATCCAATACACCCCTTCCTTGTCAAACTTCAGATTCATAAAGAATTCCACATTCGTGACGGTGGCTTCGGCGTTCTGCAACTGAACGGGTATGCCCTGCCCTTCCGCAATCACAATCCCGTTATCCGGCCCCACAATCCGGGTCTTTTCCTTGAAAACACCCTGCCCGCTGCACCAGCGGTTGACAATGCAGACCCGGGGAAACAGGGCTGGAAACTGGGGCATTCCAATCACATCAAAAAGCCCGATGAGAATAAATTTTCCCGACCGCTCCTGCCGGACATCGTCGCACAACACGCTCATCTGAAGATCCGGAATCATGACGGCACCTTTCCCTTGACCGTTCCCCCCCACCCCAGGACATGGGTGGCAATAAACTTAACCACGGCGGCATGCTCCTCCCGGCCGTTAGCGACGACCGTGAGCGGGGCACCGAATGTGAAATGAATGGTTCTCTCAGGGTGCACAAAACCCATATCCTTGATCCACACCCCATTAGCCATGAAATCCGTTTTCAGCGCCAGGGGGATCACCGGGACACCCGCCCGTGCCGCCAGTTTAACACCCAGCGTATTGAATCCTTCAATATCGAATTCCGCCGACCGGGTAGCCTGGGGGAAAATCACAACTGAAACCCCCTGCCGGAGCAGTTCCTCCCCGCGGGTCAGGACAATTTTCAAATCTTCGCGGGGATTGCTACGGCCCACCGCGATATGTTTCACAGCCCGCATGATCGGGCCGAAAATAAAATGGGTTCTCAGACTTTCCTTAACCACAAAAGCCACATCCTTGAAGGGCATGATCAGAACCGAAAGCGCCACGGTTTCCAGGGAGCTCATATGGTTTGCAATGATCACCACCGGCCCGGGAGTCGCGGCCAGATGGGCCAGACCGGAGACTTCAAAACGCCCCCCGCAGGCTTCGGCCACAGACAGGGCTTTCCAGGAACGGTTCGCATAAGCGGCCAGGTCGAAGTTCCCCTTGCGGATGATTTTCCATGCCCCCACATATACCCACACAAGCCGGACATGGAAACACAGTGAACGAACCCATTCCAACGGTCCCAGCCGCCAGGCAGGACCACGGGGCGTTTGATACTCCAGAGTCGCCACCAACTTCCGTTGAAAGGCATTTGTTTCTTCGCTGTTAAACATGACCGTTCATCCTGTCAAATCCGGTTCCCTCACGCGAGGGTGTTTAATTCATACTGCAACACGCACAATCCATAAAGTGATGCGGTTTCAACCCGTAACACCCGCGACCCGTAGCTCACTGGAATCGCGCCCGCCTTACGGGCCAGCTCAAATTCACGGGGCGAAAAATCACCCTCGGGACCGATCATCAACCCGATCGACTTCACCCCACGCGCCCGCACCCCGGCGAGGCAGGCCTTCAGGGAACGGGCATCCGGCTCCAGCGAGCCGATCAACAGAACATCCAGAGGCAGGGGTCGGCAGAGGATTTCCCCCAGCGGTGCCACCGGCTCCACCTTTGGAATCCAGGTCGTCCGGCACTGCCGGGCGGCCTCCACCGCAATCCGCTGCCATCGGCTCGTGCGCTTGTCGGCCCGTTCCTCCTCAAGTTTTACAATCCCCCTGTCAGTCATCACCGGCAGGATGGACCACACCCCGATTTCCGTCGCCTTCTGGATGATCCAGTCCATCTTCTGGGCCTTGGGAACTGCCTGGATCAGGGTGAGGAGAACCCCGTCGCCCGACTGATACTGACGATCCAGGATCCGGACCGAGACGCCCCGACTGGTGATCTCGATAATAACCGCCTCAGCGGAACCACCCTGCCCGTTGGAGACCACCACAGGATCACCCACCCCGACCCGAAGTACATCGGTCAAATGACGGGAATCATCACCGTTGAGCCACATCACCGAGTTCTGCCACCCGGCGGGATCCACAAAACAACGCGGGGTCATCCTTCTGCTTTTGCCTTGATCAGGTCTTGTTTGGCTTTGAAAAACGCATCCGAGCGGTCGCGGATTTTCTGTCCGAGCGGATAATGATCCGGCTCGCAGGCATCACTGAATTCCTTGAGGGCTTTCTTCTGCCGCGAGTTCAGCCGGACGGGCACCTCAATCAGCACCCGGACATGCATATCGCCATTCCCGCGTCCATCCACGCTGGGTGCCCCTTTCCCGCGCATCCGGAAGACCCGTCCCGTTTCGGTGCCTGGCTCCACCTTGAGCATCGAAAAACCGTCCAGCGTGGGAACACTCACCTCGCCACCCAGCGCCGCGATGTGCATGGGAATGGGAATTTCACAAATCAACTCATCGCCTTCGCGTTGAAATAAATCATGCGGGCGGACATGAAGGATCACATACAGATCGCCGGCCGGCCCGCCGCGAACTCCGCCCTCGCCACGCCCGGCCAGACGCAGGCGCGAACCGCTCTCCACTCCTGCGGGAATGCGCAGGGTCAGGCGCTTACGGGTTTTCTGGCGGCCCGCTCCCTTGCACTCCCGGCAAGGCTTGGTGATCATCTTTCCACTGCCCCCGCATACGGGACAGGTCTGGCGCACCTGGAAAAATCCGCTGGCGGAAATCACGGCGCCACGGCCGCCGCAATGCCGGCAGGTTTCCTCGGTACTGCCCGGTTCGCTCCCCATGCCACTACAGGCGGCGCACTGCTCCGTGACGGGCAGGGTAATTTCCCGCTGAACGCCGAAAACAGCCTCCTCAAATTCAATTTCCAGATCAAACCGGAGATCCGCTCCCTGCTGGGGCCCGGTGCGCGAGGTCCGCCGTCCCCCTCCGAAAATGTCCTCAAACATCCCGCCCCCATCACCAAAAAGGCTCCCGAAAAGATCCTGTAAATCGGAAACGTGCGTGAAGTCACGGGAGAAATCAAACCCGCCGGGCCCGAAGGCCGACTTCATCCCCTCATGCCCGTACTGGTCGTACACACGCCGTTTTTCGGCATCGCTGAGCACTTCGTAGGCTTCGCTGACTTCCTTGAACTTTGCCTCGGCCGCCTTGTCACCCTGGTTACGATCGGGATGATACTGCATCGCCATGCGCCGGTAGGCCTTCTTGATTTCCTCGGGCGTGGCCGCCCTCGTGATTTCCAGAACTTCGTAATAATCTCGCTTTGCCATTACACGCCAATCCTCACATGATCTTAAATATTGTTTGCGCCATCACACGACCTGAAGTCAGGAGGGAATGGCAGAAAAAAAGGAAACAAACAGGACCCGGAGGCGACTACCTCGGGGGAACCGGCGCGCCCGACTCCTGCGCGATGGTCCGGTTCAGATCCTCCTTCAAATACGCCAGCACATCCTTGAATTTGATAATGTTATCCGGGGCCGCCTCAATCAGGGTTTCATGGGCATCAATCATGGTCTCGGTCATCTGCTTTTTGTCTCCGCTGGAATGCCGCAGAACTTGCCCGTTGGCCGGCATGGCGATCACGGACTGCGCCGAATTGTCAATTGTGACCAGATGACTCAACCCCAGCATATTGACCAGGAAAAGATTCTTCTCGCTCAGGTTGCGCAACACCACAGTACCCTCGGTCTTTTTCAAGGTCGTGGCCAACCCTGCCAGAATCCCCATGAAAGTACTATCCATTCCCACACAATGATTCATCTCCACGATGAAACGCCGGCACCCCCGCTCGATCGCCATCAACCCGAATTGCTTAAGGGAAGGACCAATCTTGAATGTGGCACGCCCGTATACCCGGACGAAGGCCTCCTGATCCCGAATCGCGACTTCGACTGTATCGACCGATATGTCCATAGAAAACCCATTCCAAATTTGCGCCAAACTAGCACCCCGCGCCTCGACTGTCAACGGGCGGCTGGGGCAATGACCATGACGATTTCCCCCTTCACCGTACGGCCCTGAAACGCCTGCCGGATCTCCGCCGGCGTTCCCCAAAGGGTCTCCTCAAACTTTTTGGTCAATTCCCGCCCCAGAAAAAGCTCCCTTGGCCCCAGGCAGGACTCAATTTCGTCTAGAACTTTGACAAGCCGGTACGGCGACTCAAAAATTACGATGGGAGCCGGACACTCCGAAAACTGCTGGAGAAACTTCCGCAGCGCACCACTTTTTCGGGGCGTGAACCCGGCAAAAACAAATCCCGTGCCATTAAACCCGCTCAAGGCAACCGCCGTCGTCACAGAAGACGGCCCCGGAATGCAGATTACCGGAATCCCCGCCCTGCGGCATGCCGCCACCACACGGGATCCTGGATCCGATACCCCGGGCATTCCCGCATCACTCACCAGGGCCAGCGAATCGCCCCGGCGCAGCCTGTCAAGGATCCCTTCCACCCGGGACGCCTCATTGAACTTATGGCAACTCAGGGTCGGCGTTTTGAGGCCAAAACGATCCAGCAGAATCCGGGTCCGCCGGGTATCCTCAGTTAAAATCGCATTCACCCCCCGCAGCGTCTCAATGGCCCGGGGCGATAAATCGTCCAGGTTCCCAATCGGTGTCCCCACCACATATAATCCTGATAACATACTATTTTCTCCGAATTACCCGGAGTTCAGGGGTCAGGGGGCAGGGGTCAGGAAATCCACGAGAGCAGAAACCATGATCTTCGGCATCCTCTTTCCCCGCCTGAACCCCGAACCCTGACCCCTCTTCCTCTTACCCTCCCTAGGCACTTCAGGCTTGTCGTTTTCAGCCTCCGCCATACAATGGCCACCATTTCTAAGGGATTCAGGATCGAAAGCAATGAGAATCTGTGTGGATATCCAGTCAGCCGTGGCACAGCGTGCCGGGGTCGGGCGTTATACAAGGCAACTTGTGGAACACCTCGGCACCAGTAAGTCGCCCGGCGACGCTCTAAGCCTGTTCTATTTCGACTTCCACCAGCGCGGACTGGATTTCGCCTGTCCCGGGGCTACCCCACACCCGGTCCGCTGGATTCCAGGAGCCATCGCGCAACAGGCCTGGAAGCGGATTCAGGCTCCTCCCTTCAATTGGTTCGCCGGAAAAGCCGATCTCTACCACTTTCCGAATTTTACCATCCCGCCCCTCACGCGCGGTAAATCGGTCGTCACCATTCACGACATGAGTTTTGTCCGCCACCCGGAATTCGCAGAAACAAAAAATCTTAATTACCTGACGGCCGTCATTCATGACACAGCCCGCCGCGCCGATGCCATCATCACCGTCTCGAAATTCAGCAAAAAAGAGATCGAGGAAACGCTGGGAGTCACTCCCGATCGAGTCTTTGCCATCCCCCTGGGAATCTCGCCCGGCTTCACACGGCCTTCAGTCGACGGAATCGCCACCCTGCGTCGTCAACTGAAACTGGATCGCCCCTACCTGCTCACCGTCGGCACCCTGGAGCCGCGAAAAAATATTCCCTTCATGATCGATGTTTTTGAGAAGCTCGATCAATTCGATGGCGATCTCGTTCTGGCCGGAATGCCCGGTTGGCAGGTGGAACCCATTCTGGCCCGGATTCGAAATTCACCCAAACGGGATCGCATCCGGCACCTCGATTTTATTCCCGATGGACAGTTATCCGCCCTTTACGCCGGAGCTGAATTATTCCTCATCACCTCCTTTTATGAGGGCTTCGGATTCCCCCCCTTGGAGGCCATGGCCTGCGGCACCCCTGTGGTATCCTCGGGCGGCGGCTCCCTTTCTGAAATGCTCGGATCTTCCGCTGTCACCATTCCAGGTTTTGATGCAGAGATATGGGCCTCAACGATCCGGGTCCTGTTAGAGGACAATACCCGGCGCGATCGCCTCGGCGCCCAAGGCCCCGCCCATGCCGCCAGTTACTCATGGAGCACCACGGCACAACAGACCTGGGATGTCTATCGAAAGGTGCTGTCATGAAAATCGCCCTGGATGCGCGGTGGATCTTCAATGAAATCTCCGGAATCGGAGCGCACACCCGCGACCTGATCCGCCACATCGCACGGGAAGATCACCGCAACACCTATGTCCTGTTTTTTTCCGACCGCACCCTCGCGGAGCGGACTTGGCGCGAGGCGGAACTGGGTGATAAACCCAACTTCCGGCCGGATATCGTGCCCTGGAGTATTTTCTCCCCGCATAGTCAGCTGATGCTGCCTTCCCGGCTCGCGCGACTCGGCATTGATGTGTACCACTCCACAAACTATATGATTCCCCTCGCGGCATTCCCCAAGGCGCGCATGGGGAAAATCAAATGCGTCGTTACCATTCATGACCTGATTCCCCTGCTCTTTCCCTCAGCCACCCCGCGCGCCTTGAAAACACGCCTGTTCCCCATTTATCGCCGCCTGATGCTGGAAATCGGAGCCCGCGCCGATCGCATTATCGCCGTCAGCAACGCCTCCCGGGCGGATATCCTCTCCCATCTCAACATCCCTCCGGCACGCCAGGATGCCGTCCGCGTCATCTACAATGGCGTATCGTCCTCCTTCCATCTCCCGGCAACTCCGACGAACAAAACGGACGACCCGACTCGACCCCGCACTCTGCTCTATGTCGGCCGAAGCGATCCCTACAAAAATCTCACCGTCCTCATCGAGGCACTCGCGCGGGCCCGTCCGTCGCTCCCTTTTCCGCTCCAGCTCAAAATCATCGGCCCGCCCGATCCGCGTTATCCTGAAGCCGGGATGCAGGTCGACACACTGGGTCTGAAGGGCGCCGTAAATTGGGTCGGGTATCAGGCAACGAATACGTTGATCCAGGCATATCAGGATGCGGACGCCGTCATCCTGCCTTCGCGTTATGAGGGATTCGGGTTTCCCGTGGTCGAAGGTATGGCCTGCGGAACGCCCGTCATTTGTAGCGACATCCCGGTCCTCCGGGAAATCGGCGGTGAAGCGGCCACCTACGCGACGCTCGACAGCGCGCCCGCCCTGGCGGAGTGCATCCGGTGCGTTCTAACCACTCCTGAACTCCGGAACCGGATGATTCCTCTCGGGTTCGAGCAGGCGCGCCGGTTCACCTGGACCCAGGCGGCCCGCCAAACCATCGCCCTGTATCAGGAATTGGCGGATGTCGGGAAAAAGGACCCCTTGTGACAACTCACTATTCATTTCCCGCCTCCTGGAAGAATCTAAAGGTTGTGCTCTGCCACGACTGGCTTACCGGAATGCGGGGCGGCGAACGGGTTCTGGAACTGCTCTGCGAAGCCTTTCCCGCGGCCCCGATTTTTACCCTGCTCCATAATCCGAAAGCGGTTTCGGAAACCATCAACGCCCATCCCATCCGAACCTCCTGGCTCCAATCCATTCCCGGAATTGAACGGCACTATCGAAATTTCCTGCCTTTTTTTCCAAATGCCATCGAACGGTTCAGGGTTCCCGGGGACGCTGATGTCATCATCAGCACCAGTCATTGCGTCGCCAAAGGCCTGAAACCGGGCCCCGGAATGCCCCATCTCTGCTACTGTTTCACCCCCATGCGCTATGCCTGGCTGTTCCACGATGAGTACCTGGGCGGCAATCCGATCAAGAAGGCCCTGGCCCGCCCGCTCCTGACCTGGCTACGGCGCTGGGATAAACAGGCATCGCCACGGGTCTCCCGGTTTGTCGGAATCAGCCGGCATATCCAGGATCGCATCACCCGGTTCTACGGCCGTGAGGCGGATGTGGTCTATCCTCCCGTGGATCTCGCCCGGTGGACACCCGATTTCGCTCCAGCCGGCGATTTCGACCTGATCGCCTCGGCGCTGGTCCCCTATAAAAAAATCGACCTCGCTGTGGCCGCCTACACATGCACCGGGCGGAGGCTGAAAATCGTCGGAACGGGAACCGAATACGCCAAGCTGAAAGCGATGGCGGGTGCCAACATCGAATTCCTGGGCTGGCAATCCGATGAGGCTCTCCTGGACTTGTACCGCCGGTGCCGGTTGCTCGTGTTCCCCGGCGAGGAAGACTTTGGCATCGTCCCCCTGGAAGCCCAGGCCTGCGGCAGACCCGTGGTAGCCTATGGCCGTGGCGGGGCCCTGGAAACCGTAAAGGCCGGCGTTTCGGGAATTTTCTTTGATCAGCAAACCCCCGAGTCCTTACAGACGGCAGTGACCGAATGCGCGGAACGAACCTGGGACCCCACCGCCATCAGGGCCCATGCCGAGACTTTCAGCATCCAGACTTTCCTTAATGGCTTGGCGGCCTCACTGGATAAAACCCTTGCAGCCCGACAGGGTGCACAACACTCATAAATATGGATAAACCTAACATGATCCGATTTCCCCCACCGCGCTCAGCGACCCGGGGGAAGCTGAAACTGGAGACCGATTGCTTTGTGGCGCTGGACTTTGAAACAGCGGACTACGGCCAGGACAGCGCCTGCTCAATCGCGCTCATCCGGGTGGAAAACCACATCATTGTCCACCGCGAGCACCGGCTGATCCGGACGCCGCGCCAAGGCTTCACCTTCAGTTACCTGCATGGCATTACCTGGAACCAGGTGGCCAGCGAACCGTCATTCGGAGAACTCTGGCCGCTGATCACGCCCCTGCTCGAAGGCACCCATTTCATCGCGGCCCACAATGCCAGCTTTGACGCCAATGTCATGCGTGCCTGTTGCGCGACCGCCGCCGTGCCGCCACCGGTTCAGCCTTATCTTTGTACCGTGAAACTGGCACGGAAAGCCTGGGGAATCCGGCCGACCAAGCTTCCGAATGTTTGCCAGCACCTGGGCTTGACTCTCAAGCACCACGACGCCCTGTCAGACGCCGAAGCCTGCGCCAATATTGTCCTGTCCGCAATCCGGGACGGAGTGTTGTAGGACTGAAACGGAGAGAATACGTAGCGTTAGGGCTTCCCATCCCGGAGCAGCAGGCGGTTCTTGGCGTCCTGGGACAGGCTTGAGTTGACGATCCAGACTTTCGCGGCGGGATCATTTTCTAGCCAATGTTTTGCCGCCTGCTCCATCAGCTGGTTCCGCTGGCTTGGATCCGACACCGCCTCTGCCCATTGAGCGGCCGCCTTGGGGTCGGCATACTGAAGCGAAGAAACCAATGATTGAACGGCCGCCTCGCGCGGCTTGCCTGCCGGCATCTCCCTGACCCACGCCCCGACGGCATCGGAATCATTTTGAACCCAGGCATTGGCCACATCCCGACAGGCACGAATGCGCAGCTCCTCATTGGCAAACCCATCCACCCATATCGCAACCCGGGCAGGATCCTGTTGCGCCCATCGGGACACAACTTGACCCGCCGCCTCGTTCTGCATCTTGCCAGGCTGCAACTGTGAAACGTACCGGGCCGCCTCTACCGGATCACTATCAGCCCAGGCTCCGATCGCGGAGGGCAGCACTTTCTCCACTTCCGGGGTGGACAGTTGAGTCACCCACGTAATGGCCGATACGGGGTCATTTCGTGCCCACTGGCCCACTGCCGAGGACAAGGATCCCGCTCGAGTCCCCTCCTTCTGTTGCTCCCGCACAAAGTTCATCGCCTCCAGCGGGTTTAATTCAATCCAGCGCCCCTGCAGGTTTTGAAGCGCCTGCTTCCGGAGACTCACATCCTCCAGTTTCAGGCTCCATTCCAATGCACCCGGAAAGTCCTGATAGGCCCATTGGGCGACCACCGAGGAAAGACTGCTATTCCGTTGCTGTCCGGCTGGAAGCGACATCAATACGGCCATCGCCTGGGTCGGGCTTTGACGGGCCCATGAGGAATAGGCAAGGTTCTGATAGGCTTGGGCACGATCCGACGACGAGGGTAACGCGTCTGCCCATGCCAGCGCTTTGGCTGGATCAATCTCCACCCAGGCCTGCAGGAGACTCCCGATGCAATTCCGGCGGGTTGACGAAGTGGGTAACTGATCGAGCAAGGCGGCGGTCGCAGCCGGGTTGGCCTGAGCGAGGCCGTAAATCGAGGACTGGAGGACGGTCTGCTGCTCCCGCCCCGGGGCCATTCCCTTAATCCACTCCAAGGCCGACTTTGCATCGGAGTACGCCCAGGTCCCGACGAGACTCGACAGCGCACTGCTCCTGTTCCTCCCCGTGGGCATCGCCATTACATATTCCGCCGCCTCCCGGGGGTTGGTGGTGGCCCAGGATCCCATGATCTGGTTGACCGCCGACTGCTTAAGATTTCCCTCAGGAAGTTGTTTCATCCAGGCCAGTGCCCCCACAAGGTCATTCTGACTCCACGGCCCCAGCACCATACTCAGGGCGGCCATCTGTTCCTGGACATCCGGCATGGCAAGAACCATGGCGGCGGCCCGGGAGGGATCCTTGTTTGCCAGCGCCCCCACCAATCCGCGGATCGCTTCAGAACGGGCGGATCCCTTCGGCAAGGCATTCGCCCAAGCCTCAGCGGCCGGGAAATCGCGCTGAGCCCATTCTGAAATAATCCCCTGCATGGCGCCGCCTCCGTGCCGGAGCGCAGGCATGTCCTTCATTTTGGACAGCGCAGTGACGGGATCCGTCCTGGCCCAACTGGTGAAAATCTGCCAGGAATAATTGCGAAGAAGCTGCGGAGCCATGCTCTGCAACAGGAGGTATGTGGCCTCAGGGGCATTTTCTGAAAGTCCCGAAATCGAGGCCTCCAGCATCTTGTCGAAGCCCTGCCCCCTCGGTTGTGACTGCAGCCACCTCACCACCGCGACAGGATCCTTCCTTGACCACGCCTGAAAGACTCCTGTCAGGGCGGTTCTTCTTTCGTTGAGAGCCGGAATCGTCTGGGCCATACGCAATGCCCCCTCGGAATCCGTGGTGGCGATCCGTTCAAAGAGGGATTGAAGAAACATGATGCGAATCCTGGGTTTGGGATATTTCAACACCCACTGCACCGCTTTGTGAAGATCACCTGGATCAAGCTGATCAACCAATTTAATCAGATCCGCAGTCTGTCTTTGATTGGAGTAGGGATTTGATTGTTTCGCCAGATCCTCAAAGGCCGCCTGAAAGTCCGCGAAAGAAATCGCCGGAAGATTCACTGCGGATCGGCTTGTGACGGCAGTCGGTTTTCCCGATTGGCCCGTGACGCTCGCCTGCACCTTGCCTGTGCTTACAACAGAGGCCATCGGAGCGAGGGCGTTGAAAGGCAATGATTGATCTTTCCCACGGGCAGGCGCAAGTGTATATCCAGCCACTCCGCCAACGATTCCCCCCAGCACCACCATCATCCAACCCGGCGATTTTAATAAGGCGTTCATGCGGGCAAGTATTGCCGCAACAGTGGGAGTCTTCAAGACTCTTAATGCAGAACTCGACAATGTTCCCGTCCCCGTTGGCCGTCAGACTCGTATTGGAACTGGTCATGGACGCCGTGAGGGTCAATGTCGAGCCCCCATGTTTATTGTGCTGCAGATCGTGGCGAGCATCTTGATGCTTGTCTTTTGCGTCATGATGATAGACACTATGAAAGGATAAGAGGAGAAAATCCATGAGAACAACCGTAAGTCTGGATAATCAGTTATTGACCCTGGCAAAACGCGAAGCGTTGACGAGACACCAATCGCTGGCGAGTCTCGTAGAAGATGCACTACGACAGATGCTGACCTGCACTGTCGCGAGATCAAAGACGCGCACTCCTGTGAAACTTCCAGAAAGCGGCGAGGGTGGACTTCAACCGGGAATCGATCTGGACAATTCTGCCGATCTGCTTTTCGTAATGGAGAAACGCCATGATTCTTATGGACGTTAACATTTTGGTCTACGCATTCCGCAAAGATGCGACCGATCATGCACGATACCGGGACTGGCTCCACGGTGTTGTGAATGCCCCATCCGCCTTTGGAAGCTCAGACCTCGTCATGAGCGGATTCTTGCGTATCGTGACCCATCCCAAAGTGTTCAAGCAGCCCAGTACGTGGATTGAAGCAACCGATTTTGTGCGAATGGTGCGGAACCAACCCAACTGTCGGAGCATCACATGCGGCGAGCGACACTGGGATATCTTCACCGACTTGTGCCACAAGGCTGATGCCAAGGGAAACCTCGTGGCCGATGCGTTTCTGGCAGCAATTGCCATCGAGTCCGGTTGTGAGTGGATCACCACGGATCGAGATTTCGCTAAGTTCCCAGGGCTGAAATGGCGTCATCCGCTGGATTGAGTCGATTAAACTGGTCATAGACGCCGTGAAGGTCCGTGTCGCCCAATTGAACCGGATTTAGGCAGAGACAGCGACCCGATTGGCAAAAGGATGAATTTCGTGTTCGATCCATTCGCCTTCCCCATCTCGCGCCACTTCAACTTCGTAACGGGCCTGCAATGCCATCCACACCTCTACCGAAGTGCCAAAGTACCGGGCCAGTCGAAGTGCAGTGTCCGCTGATATTCCGCGTTTCCCCAGAACAATCTCATTAATCCGGCGAGGCGGGACATGAATATCTTTTGCAAGGCGGTATTGACTGATCAACATGGGCCGCAAAAACTCTTCCAGCAAAATCTCGCCCGGATGAACAGGCGCCTGTCTCTTTGTCTTCATTAGTCCCTCCCCTTCAGTGGTAATCCACGATTTCGACGTCCCACGCATGCCCATCCCGCCACTCAAAGCAGATGCGCCACTGATCATTAATACGAATGCTGTACTGTCCGGCTCGTTCGCCCTTCAACTTCTCCAACCGGTTTCCCGGCGGCACGCGAAGATCATCAAGAGCATGCGCCGCTTCTAACCATTCCAACTTCCGCCTTGCCGTGCGCTGAAGATCATGCCCAAAAGACCGAACGTTTTCTCGGTTAAACAATCGTTCCGTCGCCCCACACCCAAAGGATTTAATCATGCTTCACCAATCACTATGAACGGAGTCCGTTATCATGTCAAGTCATCATACGCCATCACCTGCGCCTGCTCTGAATGTGATTTAATATATTTACTAAATAAAATGCTAGCAATTTATCGAGGGCGGCCAGCTCTCGGACCAGCGTTAGTGAATCACGACCGCGATCCCCACGCCTCGCAAGAGGGACTTCACCACTGATCTTCACTAATTTCCACTAATCCGAACCCTTCGACACGGCTCAGGGCGGGAAAGAAAGAGAAAACATGTTGCGGCATTTTCGTTCGGGAGTACCCGAGCCAAAAATCCCGCAACGGTTCTTCGCCGGAATTGGGAGAAATAAAA
>CAJBSZ010000177.1 GCA_903958395.1 uncultured bacterium
CAGCCGCGGTCGGTTGACTTGGTCACGATCAAGGGGTCGAACATGACCATTTCGGCGACTGGGGTGAACGAAATGAAGGTTTCGTCCATCCTGCCGCCGCTGAATGCCATCCCTAGGGAGACGGGAGTTTTGGAGAAGATCGTCGAGGGGGCCTCCGGCGTGGCCAAGTTCGGCCTCGGGTTCTACTACGGGAACCAGATGCTGGGGAAGGCACTGGAACAGCCGCGGACGGTGAGCCCGGAGATTGTCAGGCCGGAAGTGATTCAAACCAGTGGGCAGTGAGCAGTTTGCAGTTGGCAGAAAAGCAACCCTCACCCCAACCCTCTCCCCTCCCAGGGAGAGGGAGAAGACGAGAGGGACATTTGTCCCCGTCAGGGCGGGCCAGATGTCACTCCCGTGGAGAACACCATGACAGCGTTAAGTATTTACGGCCAAAAGAACAACGCATGGCGGGAAGCCTATAATCCGTTACGGGGGATGAACCTTGCTCGGTTGATGGGCCTTCTTGACGCAGGGGAACGCGGGCAGTATGCCGACCTCCAGTGGTTTTACCACTACATGGAGCGGTCGGATCCGATGGTGTTTTCGGTTATGCAGAGACGACGGGCCGTGTTGCTTTCGTGTGATTGGGACATCCGGAAGACGTCAGACGTGAGACGTAAGACGTTAAACGTAGCAAAAGAAGACGCTGTGCTTGCCGATGAGCAGGCGGCGTTCCTCCGTGAGGCGTATGACCGGGTGGAAAATCTCCGTGACGCGGTTTCCTTCCTGTTTACCGGGTTCTTCCGTGGGTTCGGACACCTTGAGAAGCATTATGCCCCCTCAGGATTGGTGACGCGGCTGGAGCCAGTCGAACAGTGGTTCTGGGTTCGTGACGGGATGTATGGGGCCTGGGAATACAACGAGAACGCTGTCAGCGGGCGCAAGCGCGGGAGCGCGATTGACCCGGCCAACTTTGTGATCCTGGACACTGTTCCCATTGACCGGTTGCTGGCTCTTCAATACCTGGGCCGTACCCTGACTCAAAAGGACTGGGATTCCTTCCTGGAGGTCTACGGGATTCCCTCCGTGTTTCTCGTCGGGCCGCCGAACACACCGGACTCCAAGGCGGCAGAGTATCAGACGATTGCCGAGCAACTGATTTCCGATGGGCGCGGGTACCTGCCATATGGGAGCGATATCAAGTATGTCAACGGCGGCGGGAATAGACCGCCATTCCGTGAGCGGCTTGAATACCTAGACCGTCAAATCACTTTGGTGGCCACTGGCGGATTGCTGACTATGTTGACGGAACCGGGCTCCGGAACCCTGGCTGGCAACGCGCATACGGACACATTTCTCCAGATTGCCCGGAGCGATGCGGCGATGGTGAGTGAAGTGATGCAAAAGCACTTCGATTTATCGCTCTTGAGTGAGTTTTTCCCGGGTCAGCCTGTACACGCCTATTTTGAGTTTGCGCCGAGCACCGGCAGTGAGGTCTCCCGCGTGGTGGCGGATGCTGAAACGTTGGCGCGGGCCGGGGTGTCGATTGATCTCGACGAACTCAGCGAAAAGACCGGTTACAAGTTGAGTCCTGGGCCATTGCCCGCATTCAACGAACTGAAGGTGACTCAATCGGGGGGCAAGGCCAGTTGATTTTTGTGCCTTATATAGAGGACTTCAATGAATTTGATTTTGAACCGTGATTTCAAGATGCCAGCTGATGGCTGGTACCAGTTTGCGCCGATGGGGGAATTCCCGCACGCGGGTGCTGACGTCATCCAGATTGTGGACTCGGAGGCCTGCACGGCCATGAGCGCCCGGTTCAAGGCGGACGCGGCGGTCGCGAACTTTGCCGGGCTGCTTATCGACTTCGATCACTTCTCCATGGATGGCTCGCAACGGTCGGAAGCGGCTGGATGGGTGACTGACATGGAGAGTCGCGACACCGGATTGTGGGGAAAGATTCGCTGGTCGGATATTGGCGAGGCGGCGGTCAAGGGCGGGCGGTATCGATTCCTGTCACCGGTATGGGCTCGGTCGGACTGCGTGGATCTGGGCCCTTCGACGGGTTCGGCAGGCTCACCGCAGGCAGGCTCAGGGCAGGTAGCGGCACGAATCCGGCCTGTCCGGATGATCAATGCGGCGCTGACAAATGATCCGAATTTGAAGGGGTTGAGGCCGCTTTCAAACAGTGGGCAGTCGGCTGTTAGCAGTGGGCAGTTTCGAACTATTGGTGAAAGGGCACAACAGAAGGGTAATGACATGAAAGCAGTGATTGAAAAGTTGGTGAATCATCTGGGGTTGGCGGCGGACGCAACGGAAGCAGTC
>CAJBSZ010000178.1 GCA_903958395.1 uncultured bacterium
GTGCTCTCCGATCTACTCCCTTCCCTGCCCCCAGAACCCTACATCCTGAACCCTATCCCCTCTTTCCTGAACCCTGAACCCTGTACCCTCTTCCCTGAACCCTCCCAAGGAGCCCACCATGAATGACCCCCGTATCGAGGAAGTGCTCGAGGATCTCTATCTGCAGCACGAACACCATACCCGTCTCCCACGGCCGGCGACCGTGGCCACCCTGCAGGCCGCCTGTGATGCCGGCTTGATTACACTCTCCGGCAATACCCCCGCCCCCACGGCAACAGGACTCGAGGCGGGAAAACACGTCGTTCGCCGTCACCGGCTCGCCGAATGCCTCCTCAAGGATGTCCTTCAGGTCACCGGTGAGGAAGCCGAGGAAGATGCCTGTACCTTCGAGCACATCTTAAGACCGGGATTGGAAGATAAAATTTGCACCTTGCTGGGACACCCGTTGACCTGTCCGGACGGTCATCCGATCCCGCGCGGCGAATGCTGTCTCAAGGCGGAAAAGGACAAGGTTTTGGAAGTCGGCCCACTCTGCGACGGCCGCGCCGGCCAGGCCGGGGTGGTCGCCTACCTGAGCACCCGTGACAACCGCGAAATCCAGAAGCTGATGGCCATGGGTATTCTCCCCGGTTCTGACATCCGGCTCGTTCGCCTCTTTCCGTCCTACATCTTTGAAATCGGGCACAGTCAGTTTACCGTCGACCGGTCTCTTGCTGAAAAGATTTTTGTACACTGGCAAGAATGAGTGGGAAAAGAAGGGCCATTCTGCAATAATAGGAAACGAAAGGATTCATTATGGAAGAAAAAATTAGATCGAAATTGGAAGAACTCCGCTCGTTTCTCCAGGCTGACGGCGGCGATATGGAAGTCGTCAGCATCACGGGAACCGATGTGAAACTGAAATTGCAAGGGGCCTGCGGCTGCTGTCCGCACGCCACGATGACCATCAAGCATGGCATCGAGCGCACCCTGCGCGAAACTGTCGACGAGAAGATCGTTGTCGAGCAGGTTCGGTGAGCAACGCCAGTGCAAGGCAGTTCCTCGCACTGACCGGACTGGCGGTAACCGAGCTGTTCCGCCAGCCCGCTTCTTTCCTGCTGATCCTCACCAGCACAGCCTGCACCGTTCTGGCACCCTTGGCCCTATCGTTCCAACTTGGGCAGGAGACCCATCTGGCTCTCGACAGTTCCCTGGCCTTTGAACTCATGTTCGGGATCATCCTGGCCGGGTATGCCGCCTGTGCGACGCTTCACAACGAATGCCAGTCGGGCACCATTCTGATCGTTTTCAGCAAGCCGGTCAGCCGGTTGATGTTTTTCCTGGCCAAGTATCTGGCTGTCGCCCTTCTGCTCCTGTTTTTCATTTTCTGTTCCAGTGCTGCCTCACTGCTGGCCGGACGGTTGTCACCCCGCAATTTCGAGCTCGATGCCCTGGGCCTCCGCCTGCTCCTGGCCATTCCGCTGGTCGCCATCATCCCCGCCGGTCTGATCAACTATTTTACCCGCCGGTCTTTCATCGTTTACGCCCTCTTGGGATTCACCCTGGCCCTCGTGGCGGCGGTGACCGCACTGGGCATGATTAATAGCGAAGGACACCGGGTCGCCTTTGGCAGCCTCATGGACTGGCGTATCCTGCCGGCCTGCGCACTCGAGGGCATTGCCCTGCTCATCCTGGCCGCGATCGCCCTGAGCCTCGCCAGTCGCCTGCCCACCCCGACTACCATTGCCATTCTGGCCGTTGTTCTGTTTTCGGGACTGATCTCGGATCATCTCATCACACTCCTCCCCGACTCGGAAACGTTGCGATACGGATTGCGGATGATTCTTCCGGATATTCAGGCGTTCTGGCCTGCCGACCGGTTGGCGGGCGGCGAACGCCTATCCTTCACCGTTATCGCGCATGCCGCCGCCTATGGCGTGGCCTACACGTGCGGAGTTCTGTGCATTGGCTATGCGGCTTTCAGAAATAGGGAATTTTGAAAAATGATGAGGGATGAATGATGAAGGATGAAGAACTGGTCATAGAGGCGCGGGATCTGACAAAGGTCTTTCTGGATTTCTGGGGGCGGCCAAAAGTACGGGCCGTTAATGGCATCCATCTGGATGTGCGTCGGGGAGAAATTTTCGGACTGCTCGGCCCCAATGGTTCAGGGAAAAGCACCACCATTAAAATGATCCTCGGCCTCCTTCATCCCACCTCCGGCCAACTTTCCGTGCTCGGCCAGTCTCCCCGTGCCGTCTCCGTCAAATCCCGAATGGGCTTCATGCCGGAGGAATCCTATCTTTATAAATACCTGACTGCTGATGAAATTTTGAACTTCTACGCCAACCTGTACGGCATGACGGGTTCCGCCAAAACCGAACGTGTCAATGCATTGATCGAACAAGTGGGCCTCTCCCAGGCAAGGGATCGACGGGTCGGCGAATTTTCGAAAGGTATGGCCCGCCGCATCGGGCTCGCCCAGGCTCTTTTGAACGATCCTGATCTCATTCTTCTGGATGAGCCCACCTCCGGTCTTGACCCGATCGCGTGTCGTGAAGTCAAGGATCTCCTCCTCGCTCTCGCCCGGCAGGGAAAAACAATCCTGATCTGTTCGCATCATCTTGCCGACATGCAGGACATCTGTAGCCGGGTCGCCATCCTGCTCCAGGGCGAAGTCTGCGCAACCGGCTCCGTTCAGGAGTTGCTGTCCACGCCGGACACTCTGAAACTCACCCTTCAGGCTCCCTCGCAGACCACGCTGATGGCCGTTCTGGATCTTCTGGAACGGGAAACCGGAACACGCCCGCAAGTCGACCTCACGGGGCGAACCTTGGAATCGGTTTACATCGAAACGGTTTCGAAAAGGAAATCGGCCTCATGAGCCATTATTTTGGGAAATCCCTGACACGGATTTCGGCGCTGGCGGGGCTTACCGTTCGCGACGCCGCGCGTTCGCGACTGCTGGTTTCCCTCGGAGGGATTCTGATCATCGGATTAATCGGCTTGCCGTTGCTGATCTCAGGGGACAATACCCTGACGAGGCGGCTCCAGGTCATCTTGAACTACACCCTGAGCTTCGCCGTCACCATGCTTTCGATTGTCACGCTCTGGACAGCCTGTGGTGGAGTCTCCTCTGAAATCCAGGATCGGCGCCTGTATCTGGTTCTGACAAAACCTGTCCACCGATACGAGCTCTGGCTGGGGAAATGGCTTGGCATTGTCGCCCTGAACGCCCTGTTATTAACCCTCACCGGGTTCATTATCGGGATTATGATCTGGCACACGCTTTTCACCTCACCCGAATCCGAAACGGGCAAGCGCCAGGCGTGTGAGCAATTTCTTCTGGCCCGGCAATCGCGGCTTCCCGAATCTCCAATTTCAGAAAAACAGGCGCAGGCCAGCGCGGCGGCTTTGGTCAAATCCGGCCGCGCCCCCGCAGGAATTGACGCGGCACAAGTCGCGACAGAACTGATGAAGGAGTTAAAAAATGCCCGGTTCGTAATCGCCCCGACCGGAACGGTTCACTTTACCACCCTCATCACCACTCCGCTTTCGGGCATCAACGATGGTCTCTTGAACTATAAGATCGAATCCTCCCGCCCGGAACGTAGCCCGATTCCCGCTCTCTGGGAGATTCAGGCAGCAGGGAAAAAGGCTATTCACCTGAGCGTAACCAACTATCCAGGCCTGCCCAACCGCCTGCTGATTCCCGGTGCTGTAATGAAGAATGCCCCGTCCCTCACCCTGTCGTATCATCGCCTTGATAGCAGCAGTTCCGCAACGCTGTTCATGGCCCAGAATGGACAAGAGCCGGAATTGCTGATCCCCTCCGGTTCCTGGGCGATGAACCTGGGCCGTGGCCTCTTGATGATCTTGTGCCGACTGGCGTTTCTTTCCGCACTGGGATTGACGGCGGGATGTCTGCTCTCCACACCGGTTGCTGTTTTCGCGGCCTTTTTTATTATGGTGCTACTGGCCATGTCAGGGTATGTGGAGTCGGTGGCAACGAGTGGCGCATTCTACATCCCGCACGAAGGCCACGAACTCTCCAAAACCTGGCTGGATAAGGTCATCCTGAGTCAATTCAAGGGGCTCAATAGGCTCACTCAACCGCTTCTCCGGCTTGATCCGGTTCCGCTGCTAGAGGAAGGCCGCCGGATCAGCTGGCTCCTGACTACCCAGGCCGTGGCCTGGCTCGTGGGCCTTTACACCGCCGTCACCGCCCTGATTGGGATGATCCTGTTCAACCGCCGGGAATTGGGGTGAGGAAGAGGTGTCAGGGTTCAGGGTTCGGGGTAATACAAAAGACCATCAGGACATTCCTGAACCCTGACACCCTGAACCCTATCCCCCTAGCCCGGTTCCCCTATTTCTTCACCGCATTAAGGGTCGATATTTTCGAGTGCCAGTGTCTTCGTATTAATCTTCCGGTAATAACAGTTCCGGGGCTGGCTTTTTTGATTCTTGGTATGGCAAATCCCACCGCGCCGGGGCCGGACGGTGTAGACCAGGGAATTCTGCTCGCAGTTCACAAAAGCCTCCACGAGGTCGTAGGTCTCGCCTGATGTCTTCCCCTTCTCCCACAACTCATTTCGCGACGTGCTCCACAGCACCACCGTGCCGGACTCAAGCGTCTTCTTCATGGCCATCTCATTCGTGTAGGCCACCAGAATCACCTCGCGCGAGTCGGCATTCTGGATCGCCACCGGAATTACATCCGAACACACTTTTGCGACTTTGGCAATTTTACTGAAATCCAACGCCAGCTTCAGTCCTTCTTCCAATTCCTTCATAATTCTACCATCCTCTTCTTTAACTTTACTCCTGAACCCCGAACCCTTTTTCTACTTCTTCAACAGATCCCTGATCTCAGTCAGGAGTTTGACATTTTCCGCCGGCTCAACCAGAGCAGTTGGATTATCTTCTTCCTTCTTGCGCATCGCATTCATGCCTTTCATCATCAGGAAAATGGCGAGTGCCACGATGATAAAATCAATGACCGTATTGATGAAAAGTCCGTAGTTAAGGGTCGCCACACCAGCCGCCTTGGCATCGGCCAACGTCTTGAATGGCCCCTTCTGAGGATCCAGCGCGACAAACAGGTTTGAAAAATCCACCCCGCCCATGAGTTTCCCGATGGGCGGCATCACAACATCCGAAACCAGGGAGGAAACAATCTTCCCGAATGCCCCTCCGATGATAATACCGATGGCCATATCCATCACATTGCCACGCATCGCAAACTTCTTGAATTCCTGAACCATACTCATAACGAATCCTCCTTTATTTGTTTACCGGACCCAAACCTGTACCCGGACATACCGCTTTCCCCACGCCGCCGCTTCACGATGGGAATCAAAGTACAGGTCAATATGATCTCCCTTGATCGCCCCTCCCTGATCCTCGACCCGTCCGGTCCCGTAGCCCTCAATTTTCATGACCGTGCCGAAGGGATAGCGCCGGGTATCGGCGGCTATGGTTCCATGTTTGGCATGGGTTCCGCTGGCCGTCATCCCGATCTCCTTGCGCTGTCCCTTGAGTGGGCCGGAGGAATACACCGGTCGAAACAACCAGTTGCGATGCCAGTCACAACATTCCCGGCAGGGACAGTAGCCGGTAACCAGCATACGACGATCCACCCGCGCACTTCCCGGAGGGGGACGAATCGTGGCACATCCCGCTCCCAGCAGGATTAGACCCAGCACCACGGCGATCGTGTATCTCTGTTTCACGGGGCAGATCGTATCACTTTTATTGGACACTCGCCACAAGTTCGGCATAATGCACCCCCTTTATGTTCTCAAATAAACAAAATGTTCCTGAAAAGGATTTACCGGTTGCCCCTACCCAGAGCGCCCTGACTCATCAGACCCTGTCCCTCGCCATCATGGAAGGGTGCGCCTGGGCAGTGATGTGGGGTTTCGGGGAATCATTTGTGGGCCCTTTTGCGGTTTTCCTAAAGGCCAACGACTTCTTGATGTCACTGCTTTGCACCTTGCCGATCATCCTCGGCGCCGTCGCCCAGCTTATCGGAGCCACCTTGATTGAGCGACTCGGACGACGGCGCCCCCTGATGGCCCTCACCAGCGGCATTCATGCCCTCGGCTACATCCCAGTGTTCTGGCTCCCCTTCTTTTTTCCCGAACACGGGGCCGCAATCGCCGTCTGGCTTTCCACCTTCCTGATTATTATCTGTCATTTGGGCGTGCCGGGCTTCAACAGCATGATGGGCGATTTGGTGCCCGAGGCTGAACGGGGCCGCTATTTCGGAAAGCGGATGGGCATAATGATGCTGGTCATGCTGGCTTCCATGATGGCAGCGGGAAGGGTTGTCACCTTCTTTGAACACCAGAACCAGATCTGGCTCGGCTTTGGCATTATTTTTTCCGTTGCCATACTTGCCCGCGCCTACAGCACCCTGCTCCTTACCCGTTATTACGAGCCGCCATTCAGGCCATCATCGTCCGGCACGTCGTTATCATTCATGGAATTTTTGAGACAGGTGCCCCGCACCAATTTCGGACGATTCACACTGGGCATGGCGGTGATGACAGGCGCCTCCAACATCTCCGCCCCCTTTTTCACCCAATACATGATCCGGGACCTGCAGTGGACCAAGGACCAGTTCGCGCTTTGCACGGCGGTTCTCCTCCTGTCCCAATTTATATTCATCCGGTGGTGGGGCCACATTTGCGATAAACACGGGAACCGGGCCACCATCCTGGCCACCAGCATCATCCTACCGGTTCTTCCCCTCCTTTGGACCGTCACTCAAAGCTACACCCTGATTCTGGGCATCCAGGTACTATCCGGCATCGCGTGGTCTGGCTTCAACCTGGCCACGACGAACTTCATCTATGATTCCATTCCCAGCGACCGGCGACACCGCGTTTTCGGATATTACAATGTGATCAACGGTATTTTCACACTCGTCGGCGGCAGCGTGGTGGGCGCCTGGTGTGCCTTGAATATGCCCTCATCCTTCTCCTTTGGCGGTGTACACATTATATTTCTTTCCTCGCTGCCCGCCGTGTTTATTGTCTCCGGCCTGCTACGCGCCCTGGTGGGGATCCTGCTTCTCCCCCAATTCAAGGAGGTGCGCAAAACTGAACCCATCAGCTCGCGCCAGATCCTCTGGCGTATCTCGACCGGCGAGCCCGTTTTCAACCGTATCACGGAAATCATGGATACCCTGCCCTCCCCCTTCCGCCCAACCGGAGGGAACAAGGACTAAGGAATAATCTTTTCTCATTGATCCCCGTCCCTTCCCTGTGCCACATTACGCGCGATTTTTTAAGGCTGATATAATCGTCACTACAAAGGAGAACATACCATGACTAAAGGGAATATGTTGATTGGACAGAGCGGGGGCCCGACGGTGGTGATCAACCAGAGCCTTGTCGGCGCAATCCTTCAGGCGAAGCAGCACAAGAAGATCGGAGCCATCTATGGCGCCCTGCACGGCATGAAGGGTATTCTGGAGGAAAACTTCATCGACTTGCGCAAGGAAAGCCTCGCCGAACTGGAACGTATCGCCAACACCCCCGCCTCAGCGCTGGGTTCAGCCCGCAAGAAACCGACCGATGAAGAGTGCGCCAGGGTTTTCGAGATCCTGAAGAAGTACAATATTCGCTACTACTTCTACATCGGCGGCAATGACTCCGCCGAGTCCACCCACATCATCAACGAGCAGGCCCGGAAGTTCGGTTATGATCTGCGTTGCTACCACATTCCCAAGACGATCGACAACGACCTGAAGGAAAACGATCACACCCCCGGCTTCGGCAGTGCGGCTAAGTTCGTCGCCTGCGCCATCATGGGCGACAATCTTGACTGTCGCGCCATGCCCGGCGTGAAGATCGATGTCATCATGGGCCGCCACGCGGGCTTCCTGACCGCTGCCGCAGCCCTGGCCCGCGTCTATCCGGACGACGGCCCGAACCTGATTTATCTTCCGGAGCGCCCCTTTTCAACGGGGAAGTTCTGCGCCGATGTGGAAGCCGTCTATAAGAAGCTTGGCCGTTGCGTAGTCGCAGTTTCCGAAGGGATTTCCGACGAGAAAGGCGTCGCCATCGCCGCGAAGTTTTCAAAGGAAGTGGACTCGCACGGCAATGTGCAACTGAGCGGAACCGGTGCCCTTGGCGACCTGCTGGCCACGGAAATCAAGAAACGAACCAGCATCACCCGTGTCCGGGCCGACACATTCGGATACCTGCAGCGGTCCTTTGCAGGCCTCGTCAGCGAGGTCGACGCCAAGGAAGCACGCACCGTCGGAATGCTGGCGGTGAAGGAAGCTCTCAAGGGCAAGGAGCCCAGCGGATCCATCGCCATCCGACGCAAACCGGGGAAGAAATACGCCGTCACATTTGAACGTGTCCCCCTCGCCAACGTCTCAAAGGAAACCCGCCATGTGCCGGATAATTTCATTTCCAAAAGCGGCAATGACGTGACCCAGGCGTTTCTGGACTACGCCCGTCCCCTCGTCGGAAAATTACCGGTCATCGGCCGTCTCAAAGGCGTAAAAGTCGTCAAGAAGTAACATCCACCTAAACCTATGACACGCGATTCTTTACGACTGAAAGCGTGACACGTGAAACAAATAATGAGACGATTCACAACCAAGTCGATGAAGAAGATAGTCAATCAATTATTTGATCATAAGGAAAAATGAAATGAAACGAACCGTATTGGATCCGATGACAATGAAGGACTGGCAGATTGCTGAAGCGGCTGAGCAGTCCATGAAGCCGACCATGCAATTGGCGCGCGAGTTGGGGCTCCACGAAAATGAAGTGATGATGATGGGGCGGCAGTTGGCGAAAATCGACCAGCGCATGGTCATGGAACGTATCGGCTCCATGCCCATGGGGAAATATATTGATGTCACGGCCATCACCCCTACTCCTCTCGGCGAGGGCAAGACCACGACAACGATCGGGTTGGTCGAAGGGTTGTCGGTTCTCGGGAAACGAGTAACGGGAGCCATCCGGCAACCCAGCGGGGGTCCGACCTTTAACATTAAAGGTTCGGCGGCGGGCGGGGGCATTTCGCAGTGTATTCCCCTGGCCCCGTTTTCCATTCGCATGACCGGTGATATTGATTCCATCACCAACGCACACAATCTGGCACTGGTGGCGTTAACCTCCCGCATGCAGCACGAGCGGAATTATGATGATGCCCGTTTGGCTAAAACCGGCATTCGCCGCCTGAATGTGGATCCCACGCGGGTCACCGTAAAATGGTGTATTGATTTCTGCGCCCAGAGTCTGCGCAACATTACGATTGGACGCGGCGGCAAAATGGATGGCTTTGAGATGGATTCCGGCTTCCAGATTTCCGTCGGAAGTGAAGTAATGGCTATTCTCGCGGTGTCGAAAGATCTCAGGGATTTACGGCAGCGCCTGGCCAGAATGGTGCTGGCGTATGACACGAGCGGCAAGGAAATCACCACCGCGGACCTGAAGGTGGATGGTGCGATGGCCGCCTGGATGGTGGATGCCATCAATCCCACGCTGGTGCAAACGGTTGAAGGCCAGCCGATCTTTGTGCATGCCGGTCCGTTTGCGAATATCGCCATTGGACAAAGCTCCATCATCGCCGATGAAATCGGGACACGCTTATCCGAGTATCACGTGACGGAAAGCGGTTTTGCGGCGGATATCGGGTTTGAAAAATTCTGGAACCTGAAATGCCGTTTCTCAGGCTTGAAGCCCAATGCCGTTGTAGTGGTGGCCACGATCCGTGCGCTGAAGATGCATGGGGGCGGGCCAGCGGTAAAACCCGGCGCCAAACTGGATGAGGCATATACCCGCGAGAATCTCGGCCTGCTTGAGAAGGGCTGCGAGAATCTGGTTGCCCATATCGAAATTGTAAAGAAGTCCGGGGTGCGTCCGGTGGTCTGCATCAACAGTTTCCATACGGACACTGCGGCCGAGGTGGCATTGGTGAGGAAAGTAGCCCAGCAGCATGGCGCGTACGTGGCGTTCTCCCAGCATTGGCTAAAGGGCGGCGAGGGTGCCCGTGAGTTGGCTGAGGTGGTCGTGGCGGCCGCCAACGAAAAGAGTGACTTCAAGTTCCTCTACGACCTCAAGACCCCCCTGCGTAAGCGAATCGAGCTGATTGCGAAGGACATCTACGGCGCTGATGGAGTGACCTATAGTGATGTGGCAATGGAGAAAGCCCTGAAGTTCGAGGCTGATCCGGCCACCGCCGCCATGGGCACCTGTATGGTGAAAACGCATCTCAGTCTCTCGCATGACCCCACTCTTAAGGGACGGCCCAAAGGATGGACGCTTCCGATTCGGGATATCCTGGTCTATCGGGGTGCCGGCTTTGTGGTGCCAGTGGCGGGTGAGATCAAGCTGATGCCGGGCACAGCGTCGGAGCCCGCGTTTAACAATATTGATATCGACGTGGAGACCGGCCGGGTCAAGGGGCTATTTTAATTCCTGAACGAAACTCCAAAAAAAGCGGAGGGGCCCGATGTGCATGATGAAGATCATCCTGGTACAAGGTGACCGCGAGGAGGTTGTCCTTGAAAATGCCGCCACACTTGAAGTGAATGCCACGGGCGTTGTGGTCGGCGCGATGTTCGAGCAACCGAAAACTATTTCCGGGGCCGAGGTGCGATCCATTGATTTTCTAAATGGCCGGGTGATGGTGGGGAAGAGGGAGGAGAAAGTCTGATATGGATGCAAAAACGACTCTCGAAAAGCTGCAGGTTTTATTACCGCACTGGATCGAGCATAATCAGAACCATGAGATTGAATTCAGGAAATGGGCTGAATTAGCACGGGCGGAAGGTTTGAAGAGCCTGGCGGGGTTGCTCGACAAGGCTACAACCAGCATGGCGGTCACGGATGAAATCCTTAAAACATCCTTGAGCGAAGCCGGCGGGGCGTCACCCGGTTCGCACCCCCACCCTCATTCTCATTCTCATCACCACCACTAGGGCTTTCGGGGGGCGGCGAGCAACTTGGCTACACTTTTCAGGAAGTCGCTGTTCTTGAATGGTTTTTCAATAAAGTGCTGGACGGGCATCCAATCCGTATCGATATCGCTGTCTGAAAATCCCATCGGAAATTCCTGATTCACTCCCGAAAGCAGGAGAATGGGCAGGTTCTTGATTTCGCTGTGGAGCCTGACTTCCCGCGCCAGATCAAATCCAGCCACAGGATTATCAGGGAACATGACATCCAGAATGAGAAGATCCGGCCTCTTTTCGATAATGGTCTGTATGGCCGTGTCCATGGAGTGAACGAGCGTGGTTTCGTGCCCCTTGGCGTTCAGAACGGCGGCCGTATTTTTCGCGCAGTCCACATCATCATCGACGATTACGATTTTTGCCATTGTCCTCATCTCCTTTCAAACGGAAGCATGACTTCGAAAGTCGTGCCTTTCCCCTGTTCGCTTGCAACACTTACCCTTAACGAAGAAACCTGCGCGATATACTTCACAATCGCCAACCCCAAACCCGTGGAGAGTTGATTGAACTGTGCCGCCTCCGGGGCACGGTAGTATTCCTCGAAAATGTGGGGCATGGCCTTATCACTGATGCCGATTCCATGATCCACGATTTTCACAAGAACCCCCTTCTGAGTACGCTCTGCCGTCACCTCCACGACGCTATCCTCATGCGAGTAGAGTATGGCATTGGCAATCAAATTGGCAAAAAGCGTATGTAACTGCTTGCGGTTTGAAATGACGCTAACCGTGGCCGCCGCAAGACGTATGGAAACCCTACGCTGATCGGCTTTTACCGACAGATCCGCGATCACCGCACCCAGCAGGTCATTCAAATCGATCATTTCCTCAGGAGATTTAAGGCTCGGCGACGTCCGCAGTTCTCCCAGCAGCAGGATATCGTTGATACGCTCGCGCAAGGTGGCCGCCCGCACTTCAATGGACTGGATTGTGGCCCGGGCGGCTTCCGGTAACGAGTCCCAGTCCCGCATCTTAAGCATCTCGATATTGGTCTCAATACCTGAAAACGGCGCTTTGAGATCATGGGTTGTCCGGAGCATCAGGAGATTTTTTTCCCGGTCGGCCGCGATCAGCAACTCATTAGCCGCCGCCAGTTTGGAATCCCTCGCGCGTACGGCTTTCGAGATTGTCGACGTCAGATACCAGACCACAAACCAGATGAAGACTGCTGACAGGACGTTGATCATGGCCATCGGGGTGGTGAGTTGCGAGTGAGGCTTGGCGAGGACACCCGTCATTTCAAATGTCCAGCAGCCGACATACAGGAAGACCGCCAGAACGGTAACGAGAAAACTGTCCTTCGGAACAAAGAAAATACAGGACAGCACGATGTGAAATAAGTAAGCAAAAATGATAAAGGAGTCCGTGCTTCCCACCTCATGCACGAGAACCGTCAGGATGATAAGATCGCCCAGGATCTGGAACCCTGTGTAGGTCATCACGAGGGGGCGGGAGATAGGTTCCCGGACTGGGCGGAGAAGAAGAATGAAGACTAGGTTCAATCCCGCGAGTCCGCCGGCCAGAATCATCATCCGCCCTGCTGAGGGAACCATGGAGAGTTGTGCCGCTATGCCCGGAAAATTCCGGATGAGAATTCCCACGGCGAAGAAAACGGCAACCACCACCCATCGAATTCGGGTAAACCACCTGGCATTCTGGAGAAGAATATCGCCACTGAACCCCTCCCGGGGGGTGTCCCCCCTCTGCTCCGGGTATTTGCGATCAAATTTAAGCTCAGAGCGGGTCATGGGGTTATTCCATCAGGTTCCAGAGAAGGTCCAAATCCACATTCTGTCGCACGAGGGAATTCGCCAGCACGATCTTTTCCGTGTCGGTGTTGCAAATCTTGACGGTGATGTTGTGGAGCAAGGCCGTGGCCTCATAAGTGGGCATGTCCACAACCAGAACCGGAATGTGCGTTCGCATGATCAATTCCCGCGTCTGGACCGCCAGTTGCATGCCGCCGGTGAGGATGATTCCCGAAAGCTGAATGTCTTTCCGGAGCAGGTCGGTTGTCGCCGCCGCAAGGACGACATCATCCCGGTCTCCGGGCACAACGAGCAGGGCCTTGTCCTTGATGAACTTAATGGCGTTATGGGCGGTCATGGCCCCGACGACGATATGGGCGATCCGGTTGGACAGGCATTGGCGGCCATTCAGTACCGTGGCATGGATGGCCGTGGCAACCTGTTCCACGGTTGGCCATGCCAACTGGGGGGCGTAAGGCATGGCACCCAACAGTCTCAGTCCCCGGCGTTTAAAGGCCCGGGTCAGATAGTCTCGTGTTTGTTCAAGTTTCTCGGGTTGTATCTTGTTGGCAATGACCCCGATAACTTCGACGTTTTCTTTCTCAAACAGAGTCTGGTTCAGCGCGATCTCATCCACAGGGCGGCCGATACCTCCCTGGGTTACAATGATGACCTTCGCCCCGAGCAGGCGGGCAACACAGGCATTATTCAAGTCGAAGACGGAGCCGACGCCCGCATGCCCCGTTCCCTCGATGATGAGGAGATCATTATTCTTGGCGGCGATCGCATAGGACGCCTCAATGGAGTGTCTCAGGCGCGGGGCAATTCCCTCCGGATCGTCGATGAATTTACGCGTAAAGTTCCGTTCGATCGCGACCGGGCTCATGTCCTTCAGCGGGCAATTCAAGTCGCAGACCTGCTGAATCAGAACGGTATCCTCGTCAATGGTCTGACCGTCGACGAGTACAAAACGTTGTCCTACCGGCTTGATGAAGCCCACTGACCTTTTTTGGGCACGGAAGGCTTCAAGGAATCCTAAACTGCAGGTAGTCTTGCCGTCGTTCTGACTGGTTGCGGCCACAAACAGGCGTCTTTCAATTCCGTTGAGCATACAAGCCTTCCGTTTCCGTCATGGGTTTCCCCCAGAGTATATCCAAAAGCAATTCGGCTGCAACTACACGATCTTCGGCCGGTAGCAGATGTTCCGCATCGGCCTGGTAGATGATGCTGGCGCCCGGGGAAACTTCGTCGTCCCCCTCATACCGGATCAGGGTGATCGGAATCCGGGGAAAGATATCGAAGCGAAATCCGGTTCCGGAACCCGGAACCCGCGCCGCGGCAAGGGGCTCCCCGAGTCGTATAAATTCCTCCGCGCTCCGGCCGGATGTCGCCAGAAACCGTGCGGTGATACGCTTCCCGAAAACGCTGAGGTAGCTCTGACAGTCGTGAAAATAGCTGAACGACACCTCCCGGAAGTCGGGCTCGAGATTCTCCGCGCACAGGTAATGAACGGCCAGAACCGCCCAGACAGAACGCGCCGAACCGGCGCCATCAACCCGAACTTGATGCTGATTCAGGTCGATACTCAACTGTCGTTTCAACGCAGGGATCCGGATAATGCGGTCCGTCATGCTGGCCCCGAGCGACTGGAGCCGCTCAGCGGAGGGGTGTTGGGAGCTTAAGGTAACCAAGCCCCGTTGCAGGGCCTGGTCGTAGGGTCGTTGCGGCGGTTTGTCGATCATACGGTCACAGCCTCCGCGCCCTACCGGTGCCTCGCACCGGCAGGGCAAAAGAGCCTACCGCTGCCGGTAGGCCTTCAAATACGAATCACTGTAGATCATCTTGTTGAGGACGACCTCAGCGGTGATCATCGCGTTCATCAACTCCTCATCAAGCGGGTCATGAATGCTGGCATCCAGGCCGGCCTGAACGGCCATCACGAGGAAAGCCCGGTTGATCAGGCCGCGCTCGGTGGCGCCCTGGCTCAGATTGCTTAACCCGATGACGACATGCGGGGCCGGATCAGACAGCAGCTTGAACTGGCGGATGGACTCCAGCATGATGCCGGGCGCATCCTGGGCGCAATTCAACGGCAGGGTGATGGGATCAAGATAAACGCTATCGGTCGCGATGCCGACTTCCATGGCGGCCGCCAGAACGCGCATGCCGATTTCAACCTTGGCATCCGCCGTGGACGCTACACCGTTCTCATCAATAGCGAGGCCGATGATGCTGGCATTGAACTCCTTGGCCAGATTCATGAAGGCTGCCAGTTTTTCAGCGTGTCCCGTGGTGGAATTGATCATCCCTGTACCCTTGCGGCAGGCGGCATCCAGACCGACGCGCATGATCTCCAGGCTGGGGGTATCAATCGCCAGGCACATATCAGTCACTTCGCGGGTGGTCTCAACCAGCCATTTCATGACCGCAGGACGCTCGGCCTTCGGGACGCGCGTTCCCACATTGACATCCAGGGCATTAGCACCGCAGGCAATCTGCTGCTCAGCCATGGCGCGGACAGGCAGGGGATCCTTTGCCAGGATGGCATCCCCGATCGCTGTGAACATTCCGTTAATCCGTTCTCCAATAACAAACATGAGTTTTCTCCTTTGTATTACTTAACCATGAGTTCGTTGATCGTCTTTTTCACCGCGGCCACTGCAGCCGGGTGGCGCATCACCAGGATATCGCTGCCTGCCTGCAGCAGGGAGGACGCCGTCGCCACTTCCCAGTAGATTCCCCGTGTCGCCTCATCTCCCCACGCCGGGGCTTCCTGCAGGCTCGCCCGAGCCTCCTTGGTGCGCCACGCTTCCTGGCCCACCATGCAAATGATCGGCAACGACATGATCTTGTCACCGCCCAAAGCGGCCAACCGCCCGCGCTCCTGAATGGACTGGGAGTATTCAAGCCCGTAGCCCAGCGCACCAGTGGTCGGATACATCACGATCCGGTTCAGAGGAAGCCCCATTTCAGAGACCAGGATGTTGATCTGCTTGGCGATGTTGATGTCGATGGGGCTCAGCCCGATGATGGTATGCCCATCCGCCAGACAGGACGCCACCAGAGTCTTGTAATTGTCTTCCTTCACCGCACCGATCAGACACCGCTCACCCGCCGCCGCCTGACTACACCGGGGCAATACCTCATTGTCCTTTTCGTCATGATCGCTTCCCCAGATGATCAGCGGCACACCGACAGCCTTCAGCACGGACTTGACCACCTCGGCCGCCTGCGTCGGCGAAGCATCGCCAAAATCGGGATGCGTTCCCGCCAACCGGAGGCAGAGCATATCAGCGCCGAACTCCTCGACACATTTCTTAGCCCAATCAGCGGGGGACTTCAGCACGGCGCCAAAGACATCCACCAGCGGCTGTGCCCAGTCATCCGGCTCGCGATCCCAGATTTCCATAGCCACCACGGGAGCGCGGGGCGTCGGGCCCTCAAAGTTCATGAATGGCAGTGCCGCGGCACCACCGATCGTGACAACCGATGTCCGGGTTCCCCCATCCGCCCGGGTGGCCCCGATGGTTAGCTCATTGATCGTTCCTGTCCATTTATCCCTGGCATCATCCATAATACTCATTTTTTGCTCCTTTCCAGAATTCGCAAAACCAAGCCATCCACAGCCACCACGGCCGGGGAGTTAACCGGCAGATCGTTTACCGACTGCCCCCTCACATCGAATTCGGCGACGACCGGATCCACCGGAATCGCCGCCAACTGTTCCAAGCCTGTCTGCGCGAACTGCGCCGCCAACTCGGGCGACACCGGCCCCTCGCACTGGTTCAACACCAGATAGCACCCGCCGATGGCGAGATTCAGCGACTTCACCAGTTCCACAATCCGCAACGCCGTACGGGCGCCGATCACCGTGGGCGGGCACACCACCAGCATCACATCCACGTGACCGTCGGTGCGCCGGCTCAAGTGCTCCATCCCGGCCTCATTGTCGATGACAACAGCCTTGTAATCCCGGCTGATCCGACCCAGGTACTCGCGAAGCAGGTTATTGATGAAGCAGTAGCAATCCGGCCCTTCCTGCCGTCCCATCGCCAATAAATCCAACCCTGTTGCCTCGACCAGCGATTCGTTGATCTGGCGTTCGATCCACTCGTTCTTGGAAATACCGGCGGGCTTGGCATCCGGCTTGGCACGCAATTCCTCCCGGACCGACCCGATCGTCCGTTCCACATTCAAGCCGATCTTGTCCGCCAGGCAGCTGTTAGGATCCGCATCGACCGCCAGGATGGGGCGGATGTCATGGGCCAGTAGACTGCGGCACAGCAGGGCGGACAAGGTCGTCTTTCCTGTCCCCCCCTTACCTGCAAGCGCGATGCGTAAACTCATCCCGTCACCCCGATTTCAGCTTCTTTCTGGACCCCGCTCAGCAGCGAGGGAAATTTCTCGATATTGGTATGAGGCAGGAATAGGCACGAGCTGTACTCATTCATGTACTTGTGACTGGTACTCAACTCCATGTACGTCATGGCCCCGGCGATCTGTTCCTGGATATTGAGCAGCGCCTCCTGCGAGAACAGGGCCATCTTGGCCCCCTGAACAGATCCGTTCCCGATGTATTTGAACTTGGCGGGATCCAGATCGGGAAGCAACCCGATACGGACACCCTGATCGATCCTCAGGTAGTTGCCAAATCCACCCGCGATGTAGACATGCTTCAGGTCATCGAAGGTCATACCCACATGATCCAGCAGGCTCTCCGTGGCCATGTAGATCGAGCCCTTACTGTGAATCAGGTTGTTGATATCGGCCTCGGTCAGCACCAGATCACGCCCCAGCGCGGTCTCACGACCCGTAAACAGAACGAATTCCAATCCTCCGGACTCGTTTTCCCTCAGCCGGGATCCACAGGCCGCCCGATCATAGCGCCCACGCCGGTCGATGCAACCGGCCTTGAGCAGCTCCGCCACCGCATCGATCAAGCCGGATCCGCAAAGCCCCAACGGCTTACCCCCACCCACGACATTACACGAGAGGACATCCCCGTTTTTGCCCAGTTGAATGCGCTCGATCGCGCCGTTCGTGGCGCGCATGCCGCAGGTGATGCCGCCGCCCTCGAACGACGGCCCTGCCGAGGCAGAGCAACACACAAGCCAGTCCTTATTGCCCAGCACAAGTTCTCCGTTCGTGCCCATGTCGATCAGGAGCGAAAGTTCCTCGGATCGCATCATCCCGCTCACCAGCACATCGGCAACCACATCACCCCCGACATAGCTGGCGACTGAAGGAAGGGTGGACAGCAGGCCGCGCGGGTTGATCTTGATCCCCACCTCGGCAGCGCGGATCGTGGGGGGACTGCAAGCGGTGGGAATATACGGATCTTTGCGGATGTTGCCCGGGTTCATCGCGCACAACAGGTGGATCATTGTGGTATTCCCGGCGCACACAACGATAGACACATCGTGCAATTTCACCCGGGCCTCCACCACCAGCCCGGCGATCAGGTCATTGATATCGTTCACCACCAGATCGCGCAACTGAGTCAGGCGCTCGGCCGTGGAGGCGTACATGATGCGGGAAATCACATCATCACCATAGGAAATCTGCGAATTGTACTTGGCCTTGGTCGCCAGCGTCTTGGACGTACCGATGTCAACCAGGTGGGCCACCACGGTGGTAGTCCCCAAGTCCAGGGCCACGCCATAATTGTACGCCGCGGTGTTTCCCGGCTCCACGTCAACCACTTCCAGGGTCTGTCCGCGGCGCCCCAGCATGACCGTGACCTTCCAATCGTTCTGCCTCAGGATATCCGGCAACCGCTGCAGCACGGCCAACCCGGTCTGCATGACTCCGATGTCACGGTTCCGGCGGAGTTCCCGGTATAACCGTTCCTGATCACAAACACAGTCGGTGATCGTCGGCTTCGGCAACTCGAGATACACTTTCTGGAATAGCGGATTGTGCGGAAATAAGGCGCCCTCCCCCACCCAGCCGGAGATCGACCCGTACCGGATCGCATCTTCCGTGGCCAGTTGAGGCACCCCGCCCACGCGGGACTCCTGCGGCACCTCAATGACCACATCGCCGTCAATAAAGGTCTGACAGGCCAGCGCCATCCCGCGCTGGATGTCGAGCCGGTCGAGGAACATATTGGGTTTGGCGGTCACCTTACCCGACTTGATGAGGACCCGGCACTTACCACAAACCCCGTCTCCACCACACACGCTGTTGACCGCAATACCGGTTGCCGCAGCAGCCTCCAGGACACTTTTCCCGGCGGCCGCCTCGATCGTCTTGTTGTCAGGCAGGAATGTTATGGAGTAGGTCTTCACGCATTCGCCCAGGTAGTCTTCAGGAACTTCGAGATGCCGCTGGCTTCCCGGGGCCCCACCAGCACGGTCCATCCGGAGTCATCCTTCAGCCCGCCGCTCATGACGGCGATGTAGCCCGGGATGATCACCTTGCGATGCGACACCTTGCTCTTGACTTCGTCCGAGTTGATGAACGCCGCGATCTTCTCCGAGGTCAGTTTGTCCGACGAAAACGCCGTCAGCACCGAGGTGCCTTCCGTATCAAGTACGCCGATATAAGCCGGCACGCGACTGGCCTCGACCTCGCCCGCGACCGTGTAGTACGTCAGGGAGAAGTTGGTCGTGATCAACAGCGGCGACTCCGGCGTGACCGCGCCGATCGCATTCAGCTTCGCTTCCACCTGAATAGGCTTGCGCGGATCCGTGTAGAGGTTCTGGTTGACCGTCAGAACGGGCATCAACTGCTCCGGCTGATCGAGATCCGCCAGCACAATCCCGGCATACTTGGCCACCAGCATGCTGCATTCGGCAACCGCCACCATCGGATCCACCGTACGATTGGTCACCAGGCAGGGGTATCCCAGCACGCGCATATTCTTCTTGAGCGCCAGGCGGCGCACCGCCGTCAGGGTCTGCAAGGTACCCGCCACGGTGCCGGAGGTCACATCCAGGACAAGATCCTGAAGACCGGCCGCCCGGGCCTTCTCGCACAGGGGCACCAACGCCTCCAGGTCCGGCGCGGTCACGGCCAGCGGGCAGTTATGCGTCTTGGCCAGGACGATGAACGCGTCGAGCGTCGCGGCTGTGGCGGCATGGATCAGGGGCTTCTTGTCCGCACACGAGGCCAGCACCTTGTCCAGATGCGCCGCCTGCGTGGACATCAGGACCATGGGGATATCCAACGCGGCCACCGCCTGCACGGCCTTGGCGAAAGGCTCCGCCGTGCCGCTCGTGTTGACCACGCCCACCACCGTGGCGTGCATTTCAATTCCCACGCGGGTGAACCGGATCTTCCGGATCTTCTCGAGCTTCACCTTGAGGGCATCGCCCTCCAGGGTGTCGGACACCAATACTCCGATTCCGGCGGGATGGTAGAAGGACTCCTCGTGACGGAACATGACCGTCTCATTTCCAATCTCGAGCTTGTTCGGCCCGGTGCCAATGGTCACCAACCGGATGGGCGGCGCGGAGGCGCCGGCCAGTTCAACCTTGGAGGCCTCGCTGACATCCGGGCACTGGTCCAGGCTCGCTTGCTTCTGCGCGAGCTTCATGGCAAACGCCAGACAGGTCGGGCACCCGCATTTCTTACAATTCGTCTTCGGCAACAATTTGAAAATATCCAACGCTTTCAGAGCCATACTAAGCCTCCCATTCCATCCTGTTTAGGTTTAATCTTACAGCAAAGCATCCATCGTCAGGGCCGGGTGGCCCACCTTCGTCAAATATTCAACCAGTTCCTCGCCAGTCGTTGCCACGGTTTCATCCGCGATCAAATCCAGCAGGTTCGGCACCCCGACTTCATCGGCTCGTTTGCCAAACCGTTCCCGGTAGAATTCCTTCAGTTCCTTCGGCATCCACAACAACCTTTTGAGGCCGCCGTCCGCCAGAATGAACTTCTTGCTCAGCACGTACAGGCGCCCCACCCCGAGAAAGCCAGGCGTCTGGTTGCCGCCACCAACCGAGCCGGCCAGCGTCGAGAACTTCATGCCGCAGGGCGTCATGCCACTGAACTCGCGATTGACGATCATGAACCCGTTGGCTTCCGGGATCAACGCCAGGATACACTCGAAACAGCCGCACGAGGTCATGGGGTCTTCCATCAGCGAGTACAAGCTGACCTTCTCAATGGTCCGGTTGGAGCTCCGGTACACCAGGTCGTTGACCTCCTGCCACTGCCCCTTGTTCGCATCGAGGGTATGAGTCTTCTTGATCGGCTGGTTTCCGCCGGTGGGATCGATCTCGTATCCCACCTTGCCGTCCAACCAGCTCACCGCCCCGCAAAGACCGAGGCGTTCCGGGCTGATGACGCAAATGTGATTCGGGGCGAACGACTGGCACAAGGCGCACGAATAAAACACATCCACGCTCTCGTCCGTCATGCCCAGGATACGCTCGTCGCGCGCCGCATAAGTCTTGCGGGCATCCTTCAACGCCGCCTCAACCTGCGCCTGCTCGGTGATGATCTTCACCTGAACCTTGTCCACAATCTTGCTGTACAGGTTGTGGATCTGCGCATGAATGATCGTACCGAAGTGCTTAAGCCTGAACCCGCTGGCGTAGGCGTCTTTGCTGACGCGAACCCAGATGATATCCCGCTGGCTCATGTGGAAGATCCCCATGGCGTAGTTCAGGAAATCATGCACCTTGCGCTCAATGAGCGGTTCAAAATCAGAGTGCATGGCGCGGCCGGCGACTTCCACGACGATTCCCAGGGGCATGGCGCTCCCCACCTTGGCGAGGTCGATATCCGGTCCGATCAGCTCAATCTTGCCATCCTCAACCTGATCCATCTCCTTCATGTGCACGAATTCAAATGCCGTGGAGTATTTTCCGCCGAACTCCACTTGCGTATCCTCGCGCCGGACCCGTTCGCCTTCGAAGGCGGCGGAATAGGACACCGGAATGTCGATCTGCGACACGGAGACCTTCACGCCGCGGATCTCGATGCAACGCGGCACCAGGGCGGCATGATCCAGCTCATGAACCACATGCTCATACGTGCAGATCCCGGTGGGCTTGATTTCAGGAATCGCCGTGTCGGCAATAATGGGAAAACCCATACTGATCGCACCCGCACCGGTCGCGTACTTGATGTCATCAACCTCACCTAGTGTCACGCCAAAGGCGAACACGCGGTTCTTGCAGTACTCAAGACATTTACGCGCCTGGCCGGCCTTCAGGCCTCCGAACGTCAAGGCGCCGCGAATTGCCCAGCTCAACGGGTAGATCGCGCTCATCGTATCGCGCCCGTAAGGCACGATATAGGAGTCCCACCCCATCTGAACCTTCTTCTCCATCAACTGATCCACGATGCTCACGCCGTTGGTCGAGGAGCCCGCGAACACCATGATGCTGCGCTTCTGGAACTCCCGCACAATCCTCACCGCCGTGTCGCTGTCCGGCGCGGCGCCCAGGATGGCGGCAAACCCGGGCATGCGCCCGTCCACCAGCTGGATGCCCAGCGTGCGGAGGATCGTGTCGGAGAAAAAGCCGTTGCAGTCCGGCTGCGGTTCCTGCGCATAGAGATAGCGCAGGACCATGATGATTTCCTCCGACAACATCGTGGCGATACCGGCATCGAGGGCGGTGCCCAGATAGGGAAACCACAGGGCATCCTTCGGCTCAGGACCCAGCAACTCCCTCGCGTGGGCGAGAATGGGCTTCAATTCCCCGACCGTTTTGGCTTCCAGTCCCAGGAGCGCATTGGCCATGGGCAGGTAGTAGGCGGTATCGGGGAACCCGATGGGCGTGTCTTCACTTTTCTCCGTACGGGCCTTGTTGAAAAATTCCTCAGCCTGACGAACCACCTCGTAGGCACCCCGAATTGCGGCGCTGGCGATAATTTTCGACATTGTGTGTGCTCCCTTGGGTTAGATTGTTGCCGCCGCGCTGGTGTCACGGGGTTTGTACATCATCGGGCGCAGCTTCAACGCGGCGCGCTTCTTGTCCATATGTTCCATCATGAGGCGGGCGGCCTTGACCGGATCGTCCTCAAAACTGAATTTGCCACCCGTGATGGCCTCGACATCTTCCGTCAGCCATTTGGTGACGTCCTTGCTGCCCAGCACGCGCATGGCGGGACTGTAATTGACATACGCCCCGGATGCCACGCAGTAGAAGCCGATGGCAATGGCTTTCTCGCACATGGCCTCAGGCGCCGCTCCGGCAATGGGCAGATCGGATAGCTTATCGCCCAGCCCGCCCTCGCGGATCATCTCGCACAACGCCACCAGAATGCGGCTGTTGTCGACACACGACCCGAAATGCAGCACGGGGGGAATCCCCACGGTCTCACAGATCTCCTGAAGTCCCTCGCCCGCCCATTGCTTGGCGGCCTCGGGCTGAAGCAGGCCGACCTTGGCACACGCGGTGGCCGCACACCCGGTCATGACCACCAGAACGTCGTTCGCAATGAGTTCGCGAACCATGGCCTGGTGACTCTCGTCCTGGCGTTTCTTGGTCGTATTGCAGCCAATGACCGCCGCCACACCACGCAGACGACCGGAAATGATGGCGTCGTTAAGCGGCCGGAACGAGGCACGATACCGCCCGCCCAGGTGCGTGAATGTGTTCTGCACCGTGAAACCCGCAACCAGGTCGGGTTTGTTTTCCGGTATATTCACCGCGCGACGGTTCGGGTAATTCTCGATCGCCGTGCGAACAAGATCCTTGGCGATGTCGTAGGCGTGCTCCTCCTCAAACTGGACATGCAGGGCGCCGCGAATACGGGCCTTTTTGCTCGTGGTGATCAGCTTGGTGTGGAACCGGCCGACATGCTCGACCAGGGCCGGCATGACGCACTGCACATCCACCAGCATCATCTCCACCGCCCCTGTGGCCACAGCCAGCTCCTGGTGAAGGAAGTTCCCCACCACCGGCGCGCCCTGGCGCATCAGGACTTCGTTGGCCGTACAGCAGATCCCGCCGACCATGATCCCATTCGCGCCCTTGGACTTGGCAAGGGCCAGCATCTCAGGGTCGCGGCTCGCCGCCACAACCATCTCCGAAAGGGTCGGCTCATGACCGTGCACGACAATGTTGACCTCATCGGTCTTGAGCACACCCAGGTTCACCTTGCTGCGCACGGGCTGGGGACTGCCGAACAGAATGTCGCTGAAATCCGTGGCCAGCATCGCGCCGGCCCAGCCGTCACCCATTGAGGTGCGAAGCCCATACATCAGCAGGTTCACGTAATCGGCATCCACGCCCTCGTGGGTACGATGCAGGGTTTCGACAATTTCATGCTCGACGCCGACGGGGATCAGGTCGTGTGCGCGCCAGTTTTCCAGGGTTGCGGCCGGGGCGCGCAGAGCCGGGTAGCGGATCTCGCCTTCCTGGTTGTTGAACTGGGCGAGCCCCAACTCCGCCATTTCCAATGCAATCGCTTTGATGTCCCGCTTGTCGGTGGTAACTCCCCATTCCTTGGCGAGGGCAATCAACCGTTCGGGACTCTTGATGGAGTAACCCTGGACTTCGCCCTTCGCCACCAACTTGAGGGTCTTGACGATATCATGGCCGTGGTCCGAATGGGCGGCAACGCCCGCGGCCACCTGGCGAATGAGGTGGCGCGCGGCCACGGTGGCGGCATCCGCGCCGCAAACGCCCCGCTTGGTCGAGGTGATGCGGCAGGGACCCATGTCACAAATCCTGCAACAGGTTCCCTGGTCGCCGAACGGACATCGCTTCCCCTGCTCCTCGTGACGATCAAAGGCCGTGCTCATGGACGCGGCTTTCATCTTGTCGATCATGGCTTGCGCGGCTGGATCCGCACTCTTCTTGATTGAGTCTGTCATAATATTGCTTCCCCTGTAGGTCTATGGGCGCTGTGCCGCCCGTTCCTCTATTATCCGTACTACATTTTGAATCGTCGCCTGAATTTCATCGCTGGCCTTCGCCACGGAATGCCTGGCGATCTCAGCCTCACGAATCCGATTCTCATAGGGCAGAAAACCGACCAGTTCAATGCCCTTCATGGCGCCACGCAAGAAATCGATATCATAGTCGCTACGGATTTTGTTGCCAATCGCAATCAGGCGAGTCAGCCCGATATCCGCCGCCATGTCCTTCACCCGAAACGCGGTCTCCACGCTCCGCAAACCGGGCTCCACGACAATCACAAGGCTGTCGACCGTGCGGATCGTGCCGCGGCTTAAGTGTTCAACACCCGCCTCCATATCCAACACGAGATCCGTCTTGTCATCGACAAGCAAATGGGAGATCAGCGCCCGAACCAGACTATTTTCGGGGCAATAGCAACCGGAGCCCCCTTTTTTTACGGCACCGGCAACCAAAACCCGGATTCCGTCGATGTCGATGGCATAGCGATCCGGAATATCCGCAACGAAGGGGTTGAGCCGGAACATGCCACCGGTCGAGCCTGGCTTGACCCCCATCTTTTCCTCGATCAGGGCGTGTAACTCGACAAGGGGCTTGACCGTCTCAGGATGCGGATACCCCATGGCGGCCAGCAGGTTGGAGTCGGGATCACAGTCGATGGCCACAACGGAATGGCCCAACGCCTTGAACGCATGGGCCAACAACGAACTGACCGTTGTTTTCCCCACCCCACCCTTACCTGTGACGGCCAACTTCAATGCTTGATAGTCTCCTGCGCTACAGCGGGGACGACAACCGCGGCATGATCCTTCGACAGGAAATAGTTTGCCCAGCCTGATGTGTTATCCAGCTCCATCTTGCGCGGAGGGACATACTGGGTCCGCATCTCGTTCAATTTATCCGCCCCTTTCAGGCGCGGATAGACCCGGGTCCAGACGCAGGGCTTCTCATCGGGGTAAACCTCGCACATTCCGTCCTTGCTGCCTCCGCAAGGCCCGTTGCGCTGCTGCTTGGCGCATTTACCCTGCGGACAGCAATAGGCCATGTCAGGCAGGGCGCAATCGCCACAATCACGACACGTGAAGCACACCATCTTTATCACATGCTCATTGAAATGTGAAAACTTAGCCAGTGCCGAGCGATCGCCTACCCTCTTGTAGTAGCCAGTCAGAAGACGGCACCCGAGACTCTTGCGATCAAACATCAACCGGTGCATGGCCATCGACATCCCGTACACCGGAACACTCCCGCTGGCGGGCAGCGATTTGACAGGATCCGCGTCCACTTCCGCGCCGCCGGGCCGGTAGGTTTTTGGCGGGGGAAACGCGTAAAATTCGCCCTTCCGTCCAAAGGCGACTTCCGGGATGAACTCTTCCCATCGGGATTCGAGTTCAGTGGCCTGGTTGACGATAGAGAGGAAATCATCAGTCTTGAGCCCGAATCCGCCGATATGAACCCCGGCGAAACCCATTCCCTTGAACATGGCCACCATCTTGGCGGCGCGCTCCAGCCTCTTCTTCTTGCCCTTGTCGGCTTCCTTCGACTCGGCCTCGAGAACAGCCAGCAATTCATCGGTAACCACGCACCCCGGCACCATTCCGGCATTCATGGTCTTGGCGGCACCATAGCTCAAGACGTAGACATTACCGACAATCGGCGTCTTGAGCCCACGACTAGCCAGGTAGCGCTTGACCTCAAGAAACTTACGCATGTCATACCCGAGCTGGGTGATGATGAAGTCAGCGCCTGCCGCAATTTTCTTCTCCATCTTGAAATACTGGGGAAGCAGCTCTTCCTCCGTAAGCTTGAAAGGGGAGACCCCGGCGGCAACGAAGAAGTTTGTCTGGGGAAGACGCGCGGTGGTGCCTTTCTTGGGGCCCGGGACTTCAATCCCGGCATTCATCGCCTTCATATATTTGATGGCTTGAACGGAATCCAAGTCAAACACGCCCGCCGCATTGCCCTCGAAACCACTGACAGGATAGTCGCCCGTGACGACCAGAAGATTATTGACCCCCGCCCTCGCGAGCGCCATCACGCGCGACTCGACGGCGTTCCGGTTCATGTCGCGACAGGAAAAATGCACAAGGGCATCCATGCCGAGCTTCTGGATCTCGGGTGCCAGGGCATCGGGAACCATGGCGGAATTCCCGCCGGGATTGTCCGTCATGCTCACGGCGTGGATCTTCGATTCCGGCCCGGCTACCGCTTTAGCAAACTCAATTGATGATTCAATACTGGGACCATTTTTCCCGCGGCCTGGCACGAATTCACACGTGATTGTAAACTCACCCATTTGAAGTTTTTCACTCAGCATAATAACAACTCACTTTCATGAGGCACAGAATGACGCTGGTTATTATTTAATTCATCTGGTACGTTTGCAAACAAATATATTCCTACCATATGGTGGTA
>CAJBSZ010000179.1 GCA_903958395.1 uncultured bacterium
GGCGATGTCGGCAAGGGCCCGCATTTCCTCGTCAATGACCCAGGAGGCGGCATCGTTGACCAGGATCAGCCGGGAATACGGGCGCCAGGCGGCGGAAAGCACGCGCCGCCCCAGTGTCAGCGGGATTTGCGCCAGCGGCCGGAGCCTGTTTACAGCCTTTGCGTGTGTCGTAAGCGTCATGGGTTATTGGAGGCATTATCTTGCACAATGGGAGGCGTCAGGCAAGGTGCGATTTTCGTGGGGAACAAGGTGACGCCCAGGCTATTAGTATAGAAAGTACCGTGGGGTCACGAATTCACCAGGTGGTGCTCACGGCGATAGGCGGCGGGACTGATGCCCGTTTCCTGCCTGAAGTAACGGGCGATGTGGGCGGCATCCGGGAAACCCATGAAGAGGGCGATTTCCGTGATGGTCATGTTGCCTTCGGTCAGGAGCCGCTCGATCAGGTGAACTCGGCAGCGGCGGATATGCTCGTTCACTGACCGGTCCAGCTGTGCGCGAAACCTCTTTTCCAGGACCCGGCGCGACAGGCCGGCCACCCGTGCCACCTCGTCGACATAGAGGGGGTGGCGGCACCTATTCCCAATGTATTTTGTCGCCTTGGAAACATGGGGGTCTTCAGCGGCCATGATGTCGGTTGAGGTCCGCATGACGACGTGGGTGGGGCGGATCTCAATGAGGTTCTGAGGGGACCGCCTGCCTTTCATCAGGGTGTCGAGAAGGCGCGCGGCTTCATAACCGCCTTTTTCCGCATCGGTGGCCACGCTTGAAAGAGGGAGGGTGGAGAGCGTGCAGATCATGTCGTCGTTGTCGACTCCCACAATGGCCACCTGTTCAGGAATGGCGATGCCGGCGGACCGGCAGGCGTCGGCCACCTGCTGGCTGCGCTCGTCGATGCAGGCCATCAGTCCCACGGGTTTGGGAAGTGACATCAACCAGTCCGTGACGAGAGGCAGTTCCTTTTTCCATGACAGCCGCCTGCGGGTTTGTGATGCCCCGTAGACATGGACTTGGCCGCCGCCTTTCCGGACCCGGTTCAGGAATCCCTCGCACCGCTGGTCCGACCAGAACAAGTCTCCGTATCCGCAGAATGCGAAATTGCGGAATCCGCGTTCGATCAGGTGCTCTGCCGCCATCCTTCCGATCGCCTTGTGATCACTGATGATATTGGGCACGCCGCCGATCCGTTCGGTGTCGACATTGGAGACGATAGCCGGGGTGCCCAGTTTTAATATTGCAGACAGGTCCGGGCCTTCGCGGGTGATGATGCCGTCTACCGTTGCCATTTGCTCGAGGAGTGTCCGGTGGGGGCTCCTCTCCCAGAAGGGCGCCTCCCTTGAGAAAATCCAGGGGCCGTGCAGGTGCGCGTAACGTGCGATGCCCCTGAGCAGGGCGCGCTCATAGGCGCGGGACGGTTCGATCAGTACCATAACCCTGGGATTGTCGTGCATGTTCGCAAAATGGTTAATAAAAAACGCGAAAAGGCGTTTCCCTTTAGTGGGACATGCTCCATGATCGACCTTGACTTTGCAACCTATTTTGCTTGGAGAGGCTCATATGGCGATAGCGATGACATCACGGGAACGGGTTCTTTCAGCGTTCAGCCGGACCGGGTATGACCGGATCCCCGTGAAACATGAGGCGACTCCTGAAGTCAACCGCATGTTGATGGATCACTTTGGCCTCAAAAACATGGAGCAACTCCTCCGTGTGGTCGGCGATGATTTCCGGTATGTTGATCCGGTCTATGGGGGTCCTGAATTACGGTCGTTTCCGGACGGCAGTGTCGAGGGGTATTGGGGCGAGCGTTACAAATATGCCGAGTTCGCGGGGGGGCGCTACCTGGAGTCCTGCTATCAGCCGTTTGCCGGCATTGAGCGGCTGGAAGATCTGGATCGTTCGCGGTTCCCCTCGGCCGTCCGATTTGATTATTCCACCATCCGACCCCAGTGCGAAGTCTTGCGGGACCAGGGGGTGGCCATCTGTTTCGGCACGGCGGGCGACATGGATTTCATCAACAGCATTGCCCGGGCCCGGGGGACGGAACAGGTTCTCATCGATCTGGTCACCGACGACCCGGTGTATCTGGCGATCATGGAGGCGCGGTTCCGATTCTATTTCGAGATGCATCGGCGGGTTCTGGAGGCGGCAGGAGGTCTGATTGACTTCACCCATATCGGCGAGGATCTGGGCACCCAGAATGCGCAGGTTATCGGGCATGACCTCTTTGAGCGGCATTTCGCGCCGAAGCTCAAAGAGTACTTCGCCATGGTCCATTCGTATGGCGCCCGGACGATGATGCACATGTGTGGTTGTGTCATCGCGTTTCTGCCGCGTCTGATCGAACTGGGGTTGGATGTCTACGACGTGGTCCAGCCTGCCACGCCCGAGATGGATATTGCCAGATTACAGCGCAGGCATGGTGACCGGTTGACATTTTGTGGTAGCGTCTGCGTCCAGAGCACCCTTGCCTTTGGCAGGCCGGAGGATGTTGTCGCCGAGGTTCGCCGCCGCCTGGAATTGTTTCCCCGGGGCGGTCTGTTCCTGGGACCGACGCATGCCATCCAGGTGGGGTCACCGCTGGAGAATATCCTGGCGCTTTACCGGACGGCCGGTTCGCTGGATGAGGCCATCGTGGGGAGACTCCGGAGTGTTGGCGTGGAGGCCTCCGCCGGGGACGGGAAAGTCAACATGTCGAAACTGTTTTAAGGACGGGAAGTTATCTAATGAGCAGTAATCCATTTCTAGGGGTTGTTCTTCATGCCATTGGCGGCGTTGCGCACGGGAGTTTTTATGCGCCGTTGCGGAAGGTTCGGCAATGGAGTTGGGAGACCGGTTGGCTGGTTCAGGGGGTGGCCGCATGGGTCGTGACCCCGTGGCTGGTTGCCCTCCTTACCGGAACGCATCCCCTTGCGGTGCTCCAGCAGAGTCCTGTCAGGAGCCTGGCCCTGGCCTACGGGTGCGGGATGATGTGGGGCTTTGGCAGTCTGACGTTCGGCCTGACCATGCGTTATCTGGGGATGTCGTTGGGGATGGCGGTGGCGCTTGGCTACTGTGCCGCGTTCGGGACGTTAATCCCCCCGCTTGTCCAGGGGGCATTCGGTATGCTGGTTTCGACATTCGCGGGTTGGATGGTGCTTTCCGGCGTGGCCATTTGCCTGATCGGGATCGGCTTATGTGGTTACGCGGGAATTCGAAAGGAGCGGGAACTGACCCCGGCTGAACAGAACGCCTCCATCGCGGAGTTCTCGCTGCTCAAGGGGTTTGCCGTGGCGACCTTCTCCGGGATCATGAGCGCCGGGTTTGCTTATGGCATCAAGTGGGGCCAGCCGATCGCCGAGGTGGCCAAGACGATGGGCGCTCCGGACATCTTCAAGAACGCGCCGGTGTTCATCGTGGTCATGGCGGGCGGGTTCACCGTCAATGGCGTGTGGTGTTTGTTCCTGAGCTGGCGTAACCGGTCGTTGCGTGATTACATTGAGCTACGGGCCAAGGACGGCTCGCGCCCCGTTGCTGCCGGGTCGGTGATGACGGCAAACTACCTGCTGGCGATGGCGGCGGGGATCATCTGGTATACGGGCTTTTTCTTCTACGGCATGGGCACGACGAAGATGGGGCAGTATGATTTCTCAAGCTGGTCGATCCATCTGGCGTTTGTCATCGTGTTCAGTACGCTGTGCGGGTTGTTGGCGTTGGAATGGAAAGGAGTCAGCCGCCGGACCATGGGCTGGGTGGTTATGGCGATCGTGCTGCTGATTCTATCCACCGTGGTGACCGGTTTTGGGAATGTGATGGCGGCTAAATAGAAAAAGTTGCATAGGGAGACGTCAAATGAACGAGAACATCAGAAAACCTAATATCGAGCGCCTTCTTACCGTTATGAAGGGGGGCATTGCCGATAGGGTTCCTTTTTACGAGATCCTGCTTGAGGCTCGCAACGTTAAGGCCCTTCTCGGAAAGGATGTCGGGACCACTATGGCTGCTTCCCGCGGTTGTTCCGCCGATGCGCTGTACAGTCCGCCGATGGAACCGGAAGATTTTGCGGAGATCTGCCACAAGACGGGGATGGATGCCATGACTCTTGAATCCTTGTGGACTCCGCTGAAGTATAAAGATGAACAAGGAAACCTCCGTGTCATCAATGACGGCAGAATCAATGACTGGCCTGATTTGGAGAAGGCCATCCGGCCAGATTGGGAACATGATTTCAAGCCGCGGCGCGATGTGATCCGCCGCTATGTCAAAGTGGCTCGTGCCAATAACTTGGGCGTTGTCTGGTGTGTGGGTGCTTTTTTCCAGTGCAGTTATTTCTTTCTGTGCAATTTCAACGAGTTTCTTCTCAAGTTTTACACGGACCGTAAATTCGTGGAGGCGATGTTCGATGTCTGCATGGATTACTATGTCGAGATGACGCAGATTGCGATTGAGGAGGGTGTGAATGTCCTCTTTTTCGCCGACGACATCGCCTTTAAGTCAGGCACCTTTGTCGAGCCGGAATCGTTCGGGGAGTTGTGGCTGCCACGGGCTGAAAAACTCCTGAAACTGGGGCGCGATGCAGGCCTGCCGCTGATGTTCCATTCGTGTGGCAATCTTACGGCGGTTATGGACAGCCTGATTATGAAAATGGGGTTGGATGTCCTGAATCCGATTGAGCCCTACTCGATGAATATCTATGATATCAAAAAGAAGTATGGTGACAGGCTTACGCTGAGCGGCAACATTGACATTGCCGGGCCGCTGGCATTTGGAACGCCCGAACAGGTGCGGGCGGAAGTACGCGAACACATGGAACGGCTTAAGCCTGGAGGGCGGTATATCATGTCGACCAATCACAGCGTCATGGATGACATTCCCCCGGATAATTACCGCGCCATGCTGGAGGCGGGACTGGAGTTTGGCCGGTATTGACATGTAAAGTGAGGATCAACTAATGAATTCCGACAAACAGAAATCCATGGTTCAGGCGGGTAGCAATCTCGCCGGTTCGGTTTCGGATGGCTCGCGAGGCGATCCGTTCGCCGATGGGTTGGCCGAGCCGGTTTCCTCGGCGGATCGCGCGCGGATCCGCGAGTGGGCAAAACGGGTACGGGACTTCGCGGCGATGCCCGTCATGGCGGAGCGGAAGCGGCAGTGGACGGCGTTGCACGATCTGCGGATGGAACGCCCGATGATTCTGGTCGAAACCTCGTCCGTGCAGCAGTTCGTCGAGGCGTCTGAATTGCAGTGCGAGCACCCGCTGATCCGGGCTGTCGAGCGGAATATGCGCGATACGGTCCGTCATGCCGAAGAGGTGGGGGACGACCTCGTGGTGGAGCCCTATTACCGTATCGGCTGGCAGATGAATCTGCCCGATTTCGGGGTGCCGGTCGAGATGAAGCCCGCCACGACGGCGACGGGCGAGTCCTCCATGGGGTATACGTTCAATTTTCCCATTGAGACGCCGGAGGATATCGGCAAGCTGCAGAGGCGGTCGTTTGGCGTCAACCGTGAGCTGACACTGCGCATGAAAGCCGTTCTCGAGGATGTGTTCGGCGATCTCCTGCCCGTTCGCGTCGGTAACTACGATCCCTTCATGGTCGAACCGGGTGATGAAGGGTGGACGGGGATGTTCTTTTTCGGGCTGACCTGGCAGCTCTACCGGTTCATCGGGAACAATGGGCTGATGTATTGGCCCTATGACGCGCCCGAGGCCATTCACCGATTGATGCAGTATATGCTGGATGACCGGATCCGGTTGTTCGACTTCATGGAGAAGGAAGGTCTTCTGGTTCCAAATACGGATAACCAGATGGCCGGGCCGCGGGGATACGGTTATGCCTCGGAACTGCCGGGGCCGGACGCGACCGGTCCTGTGGCGCTCAAGCAGTTGTGGGGTTGGGCCGAATCGCAGGAATCCACGATGCTGTCGCCTGACATGTTCAAGGAGTTCGTCCTGCCGTACCTTGCCCAGCTGAGCGAGAAATTCGGGCTGATATACTATGGGTGCTGTGAGCCTGTGCATGACCGTCTGGATCTGATCATGGCGGCCATACCAAACCTGCGATCCGTAACGGTTTCCGGCTGGGCCGATTTCCAGAAAGTTGGCGACATGCTGGGAAGAAAATATGTTTATTCGCGAAAACCGACGCCAGCTTTTCTCAGCGGCCAGAACCCGCAGTGGGAGTCTGTTGAGTCGGATATGAAGAAGACGCAGGCGGCCACGCAGAACTGCAATGTGGAGATTCTTTTCAGGGATTTATACACTATTAACGGTGATCGTTCGCGGCTCCGGAAGTGGGTGGAGATGACGAGGTCTATTTTTGGAATGTGATTTAAACATAGAGCTGGCACCCGCCCACATCCTGGATCCGGCCATTCCTTGGGATAACATCGAGGCGTTTGTCGATGAGGCCCGCCAGGCTACCGGCGCTCGCAGTTGCTAGAGTTTGATTGCAGCGCTCGGGGAGGATTGGGTGGGTTCTCCCTTCATTGACACGCGGTGGGGTGTATGGTACTCATGAGCCTGTTCTGTGTGATGAATTTGCAGGAGATGCTATGCCGGAAGAAGTAAAAGATGATTCGATCAGGATTGATGGCACCGTGTTTAAGGTGTTGCCCGCTACCATGTACCGGGTGAAATTGGATAACGGTCATGAGATCCTGGCCCATATCTCAGGCAAAATGCGCAAGCATTTCATTCGGATTACTTCAGGCGACAAGGTGACGGTCGAAATTTCCCCCTACGACCTTACCAAAGGCCGGATCACCTACCGCCATAAGACCTGAGCCTGTCGGGCTTAGGCAACTTTTCCTCCCCGGTAACTTTCTTCTCAAACCTTGATCCCGGTCAAGGTTCCTGTTTCAAGGGTGTGCATAATGGGTGGCATTCAAGAGAACAAAGAATGAACACAACCAAGTCAAACGAAAGCAGGATAGAATCATGAGCAGTATGTTTTGTTACCAGTGCGAACAGACGGGAAAAGGAGCCGCTTGCACCGAGTTCGGCGCCTGTGGCAAGGATCCTGAAATATCTGCCCTCCAGGATCTGCTGGTGTATGCAGCACAAGGCATCAGCCAATATGCCCATCGGGCACGCAAGCTCGGGGTCATCGACCGGGATGCGGACGTGTTTGTCATGGAGGCCTTGTTCACCACCGTCACTAATGTGAACTTTGATGCCAAGCGCCTCTCCGAGATGATCCGCAAGGCGTATTCGGTCAAGGACAGCCTGCGCAAGGAATATGAGGCGGTTTGCAAAGGCCGGGGAAGTGATAGTGAAAAGCCCCAGGGGCCCGCCCTGTGGATGCCGGCGCCGACGCCCGAGGGGCTGATTGACCAGGGCGAGAAAGTCTCCCCTGAAGCGCGCGCCCTTGCGTTGGGGGTGGACATCGCCGCGACACAGGACCTGATCCTGATCGGGCTCAAGGGAACGGCCGCCTATGCCGACCACGCAATGATCCTCGGCCGGGAGGATGAATCCTTCTATGCGTTTATGCATGAAGCCCTGGATTTTCTCGTGAAGGCGAATCCAACGATGGATGAATTGCTGGCCTATACGCTCAAAACCGGCGAAGTGAACCTGACGGTCATGGAATTGCTCGATGCCGCCAATACCGGCATCTATGGGAATCCCACCCCCACACCCGTCCGCATTACGCCGTTGAAGGGCAAGGCGATTCTGGTTTCAGGGCACGATCTCAAGGATCTGGAATTGCTGCTCAAGCAAACCGAAGGGACGGGGATCAACATCTACACCCACGGCGAAATGTTGCCCTGTCACGGTTATCCGGGCTTGAAGAAATTCAAGCATCTGGTGGGTAACTATGGCGGAGCCTGGCAGGACCAGCGCAAGGAATTCAACGAATTCCCGGGCGCCATCCTGATGACCACTAATTGCATTCAGAAGCCGAAGGATACCTATAAGGCCCGGATCTTCACGAGCGGCCTGGTGGCTTGGCCGGGTGTGGATCATATTGCCGACGGGGACTTTAAGGCGGTCATCAAGGCTGCCCTGGCGGCGCCGGGATTTGTGGCTGATGAGCCGGAAAAGACAATCCTGGTCGGTTTCGGTCATGCGGCGGTGCTGGGTGTGGCTGGAACGGTTATCGATGCAGTCAAGTCGGGGGCCATCAAGCGGTTTTTCCTGATTGGCGGTTGCGATGGTGCCAAGACGGGTCGTAACTACTATACCGATTTTGCTCAGGCGGTTCCAAAGGACTGTATGGTGCTCACGCTGGCGTGCGGCAAGTTCCGGTTTAATAAGCTGGAATTCGGGACGATTGGCGGCCTGCCCCGGTTGCTGGACATCGGACAGTGCAATGATGCCTATTCGGCGATCAAGATTGCCGGTGCGCTGGCGGGTGCGTTTAACTGCACCGTGAATGACCTGCCGCTCTCGATGGTCCTGTCCTGGTACGAGCAGAAGGCGGTTTGCATCCTGCTGACCCTCCTGCATCTAGGCATCAAGAACATCCGGCTCGGCCCGAGTCTGCCGGCGTTTGTGACTCCGGCGGTGTTGAAGGTGCTGGTGGATAATTTTGCCATCAAGCCCATCACTACCGTGGAAGCTGATCTCAAGGCCGCACTGGCAGGAGCGTAATCACCATGAAACGAAAAATTATCACGATAGACAATGACCGGTGTACGGGGTGCGGGCTGTGCATCCCCAACTGTCCAGAGGGTGCGATCCAGTTGATCGATGGCAAGGCGCGGTTGATCAGTGACTTGTTCTGCGACGGACTGGGTGCCTGCCTGGGGCATTGCCCGGAAGGCGCCATCACTCTTGAGGAACGCGAGGCGGCGGCCTACGATGAACCCCGGGTGATGGAGAATATTATCAAAGCCGGGCCCAACACCATCAAGGCGCATCTTGAGCACCTTCGGGATCATGGCCAGAAGGAGTTTCTGGCTCAGGCTCTTCAGGTGTTGAAGCAGAAGGGGATCCCAAATCCCCTCGAGGTGGCGGCCGTAAGACCGTCTGGCGGTCATCACGGGCATGGCGGGGGGGGCGGTTGCCCCGGTTCGCGGGCCATGAGTTTTGAGAAACCGGCGGCAGAGGCGCCGCTGGCGCAGGGGACAAGGCCGTCGCAGTTGACCCACTGGCCGATTCAGTTGCACCTCATTTCACCGCAGGCTCCGCATTTCCAGGGCTCGGATCTGTTGATTGCGGCTGATTGCACGGCGTTTTCACTGGGGGATTTCCATAAGGATTTCCTGAAAGGGAAGACGCTGGTTATTGCCTGTCCGAAATTGGATGAGGGGCAGGAGACCTATGTGGAGAAGATCAAGGTTCTCATTGACGAGGCAAAGATCAATACGCTGACGGTGCTGATTATGCAGGTGCCCTGTTGTTCGGGCCTGTTGCGGCTGACCAAGGAAGCCGCCAGCCAGGCTGCTCGGAAGGTTCCCATCAAATGCGTGGTGGTGGGGCTTCAGGGAACAATTCTGAAAGAGGAATGGGTGTAATCGCTATGAATGACTACACAGGACGGGCGATTGATCTGGTGACAGGGGTGGACTATGCCCCCGGGGCGGTTGTCAGCAAGACGCTTCTGGACAAGAAAGCCGGAACGTTGACGCTGTTTGCTTTCGATAAGGGGCAGGGGCTCAGTGAGCATACGGCGCCATTTGATGCGACGGTGCAGATATTGGACGGTACGGCAGAACTGACCGTGGGTGGGACGCCGTATGTGGTCAAGGCCGGGCAATTGTTCATCATGCCCGCCAATATTCCCCATTCCGTCAAGGCCGTGGAACGGTTCAAGATGATGTTGATCATGATTCGCTAAAACGCGAGCTTGAATTGATAACCCTGACGGCGTATCTTGTTTAAACACATGGTACGCCGTTTACTACAAAAAATTAAGAATCACATCACGCGCATGGGAGGCAAGGCTTCGCAGCCTGCGCCTAAATCCAAGGCGCCCGCCGTTACTACGGCCCCCGTTTCGCACCGTTCAACGGGTTATAAAGCGTCTTCCACTCCGCATAAGCCGGCGGCAGCCTCGCCGGCTCATCCGGTTCATCGCCAGGCTGAGCCGCACAAGCCGGCTCCGGTTCGCCATGCGCCGCGTCCTGTCGAGCCCGCAAAGCAATGGAATGTGTCGGATTATGTCGTTCCGCCGGTTGAAGGGAAAACCCGGTTTCATGATTTGGATATGCCGGAGCAGATCATGCACGCGGTGGATGATTTGGGCTTCAAGTACTGCACGGCGGTTCAGGCGGTGGCGATTCCACCCTCCTTGCAGGGACGCGATGTTACGGGAAAGGCCCAGACGGGCACCGGCAAGACGGCGGCGTTCCTGATCGCCATGTTCACCCATTTTTTGCGCCATCCCCGTAAGCGGCCCACCAAACTGGGGGCGCCCCGTGCCTTGATCCTGGCCCCGACCCGCGAGCTGGTGATTCAGATTGAGAAGGACGCCCGCGACATCGGCAAGTATTGCGGGTTCAGCATTCTGGGGATTTATGGCGGCATGGACTACGATAAGCAGCAGCGGCAGCTCCGCGAGGTCAGCCCCGAAATCATGGTGGCCACACCCGGCCGTCTTCTGGATTTCCGGCGCGGCGGTCTTCTGGATCTGAAACATGTCGAGGTGCTTGTCATTGACGAGGCCGACCGGATGCTGGACATGGGCTTCATTCCCGATGTCCGCACCATTGTTTATTCCATGCCACGCAAGGAGGAGCGGCAGACGCTCCTGTTTAGCGCCACCTTGACTGAGGATATTCTCCGGCTGGCGTCGAAGTGGACCAATGAGCCGATCCAGATTGAAATCGAACCCGAGAAGGTCACCGTTGACAACATCAAGCAGGTGGTGTTCACGGTGCCGTCAGACAAGCGGTTTGCGTTGTTTTACAATCTGCTTCAGCGTGACAATCCGGAGCGGGTGCTGATGTTCTGCAACCGCCGGGACGACACGGAGCGGGTGCTGGGGTATATGGAGCGGTGTGGAATCAAGGCCGAGATGCTTTCAGGGGCAGTGCCCCAGGTGAAGCGACTCAAGGTGCTGGAAGCCTTCCGTGCCGGTACGATCCGGGTTCTGGTGGCCACCGATGTGGCGGGGCGCGGACTTCATGTCAACGACATCTCCCATGTGATCAATTATGATATCCCGCTGGATGCCGAGGATTATGTGCATCGCATCGGCCGGACGGGCCGGGCCGGCAAAAAAGGGACGGCATATACGTTTGCCTGTGAGAACGAGGCGTTTTCGATGCCGGAGATTGAGAAATACATCGGGCGCCCGCTTGACTACGAGAATCCCGAGCCGGCCCTGCTGGTGATGCCTCCCGGTGTGGGTAACGAGCATAGGAGCCCCCGCCGGCCTTCTTTCGGGCGTCCACCCGGGCGCGGCTCCTTTGCCCGCCGTCCGCCGCGGCGATAAACACGCCTTTCCGCATTCATGCTTGACATACTCTAGCCACTAGTTAATACATTTGGCAGTAACTAGCTAAATGGAGACTATGTGAAGCTAATTTGTTTTCTAATCCTTCTGGGTTTGGGGCCGGTCAGGCTGGCGTATCCGCAGCTCAAGCCGGGCGATCTGGCAGTGGTGGCTTATAATACGGTGGGAACGGATTCCTTTGCCTGGGTGGCGCTGCGGGATATGCCGCAGGGGACGGTGATTCATTTTGCAACCGCTTGCGTGAGTAATGGATGGTTCCGGTGGGGAGACCATCTCGGGAGGCCGGTGCAGCCGGGGCCCCTGACCTGGACCAGTACGAATGGGGTTAAGGCAGGTACGGTCATCTCCTGGATTTCAGGCACACCGAAATGCTGGAGCGAGGGCGCGATTTCGGGTAACGCGCCGGCATTAAGTACGACGGGGGATCAGATCTTTGCCTATACGGGGCAAATTGTCTCAAACTCAGTCGGCCGGGCGCCGTGGATAGGCGATCCAGCTCAGGCGCTTATGTTGTATGGCCTGAATTTTGCGAATGAGGGTTGGGATAATGTGACCGGAGGAAATCTTAATACCAGTTTCATTCCCGCAGGACTGTCTGTTGCGGCGTGCACGGCGGTTCATGCCGGCAACCAGCGCAACGCTTTTTATGCGGGGCCGTGTACAGGAACAGTTTCAAAAATACTGTCGGCTATTTCGAATTCCAGTAATTGGGTGACGAGTGTGGACTGGATCAATCCCGACCAGTGGCCGGCAAGATTTTCGGTTAAGCCGGCCGGGATGTTCTTGATCGTGCAGTAGCCGGTTTTCGAACCACGCCCACGCGGCGGCAATGGGAATAGATGGGGCAGGCTCCGCACCGGGGGGTTTGGGGGAGGCAGAGGGTTTGCCCGAAGGCAACCAGATACCGGTTCCAGGTTTTCCAGTACCGTTTGGGAAGACTCCTTCTCAACGCGATTTCTGTCTGTTCCGGAGTTTTTGTTTTCAGCAGTCCAAGGCGATTGCAGATACGGTGCACATGAATGTCCACGCAAATTCCGTATCCATCAAAGGCTTCGGTCACGACGAGATTGGCGGTTTTCCGACCCACACCCGGCAACTTGACCAATTCCTCGACGGTGACGGGCAGGGTTCCGCCGGTGAGGGTTGTGACGGCGGCGGGAAGTTGTTTCAGCATGCGAGCCTTGGTTTTGTAAAAACCAACAGGATAAATGAGTGTTTCCAGGGTTTTGAGCGGGAGTTTCTGGAGGTCGGCCAGGGAGCCGATGGCCCGGAACAGGCGTTCAGCGGCCAGGGTGGTGGTCTGATCCCGGGTGCGGGCGCTCAGGATGGTTGCCACGAGCACGCGGAAGGGGTCGAAGGTCCGCACTGCCATGAAGTGTGCGACGGGGCTCGGTGTTTCCTCAAAATACCGCTTGAGCCGACGGTGGAGAGAGGCGATAACGGCCTGCTTCATTCTTCCAGGCTGGTGAGGCCTTCCCGGATTGCGTATTTGGTCAAGGAGGCCACATTGTGGGCTCCAACCTTCGCCATGATGTGGAGACGGTGCGTTTCCACAGTTTTGACACTGATGTTGGTGGTTTGTGCAATATCCTTGGAACTTTTTCCCTCGGCAATCAGCTGGAGGATTTCAGATTCCCGCGGGCTGAGTTCAACCTTGCGGGTCTTTTTTTTGCGGGCCACAGGCGCGGCGCGTTTTGAGAATTGCTCCAGGACATTATTCGCGATGCGAGGGCTGATGAACAGGCCGCCGGACATGATGGTCCGGATGGCGGCGGCAAGTTCGGAGAAAGCGCTGTCCTTGAGCATATAACCAGAGGCCCCAGCTTCCAGCATTTCGGTCACGAAATGTTGGTCGGAGTGGACGGAGAGCGCGAGAATTTTGAGTCTCGGGTGCTCTTGAAAGGCGCGTCGGGCGGCCGTGATGCCGTTCATCTCCGGCATGCTGATATCCAGCACGAGCATGTCCGGTTTCTTATCCCGGACGAGACGGATGGCATCCAGTCCGTTGGCGCCCTCACCTATGACGGCCATGTCGGTCTGTTTTTCAAGAAGAGATCGCAGTCCTTCCCGAATGATCTGGTGATCATCACACAGTACAACTTTGATGCCCATAAGAAAATCCCTCCTTACGTTCTTCAGCATGGCGAGCCGCGTCCGTTTTGTCAAATCTTTTGCAAGGATTAGGCTTGATTCGCAGGAATGCAATCGGGATACTTCGCCCGAATTGTGGGGCGCGCGAAGAGAAAGCAGGAAAGTTTTATGGCACAGGAACTGGCATTTGCACTGATTAATCCCTATACGATCTCGAAATCACGGACGGGCGGAGTCATTGGACGACTGATGAGTCGCACCGGACTTGAGTTGGCGGCCGCCCGTATGTTCGGTCCGAGCCATGAACTGGTGACCCGTTATGCCGATTCCCTGCTGACAAGCAATCAGGCTGAGCCCGAGTTTGCCCGGCTATTGAGTGAGTATATCCGGAAAAACTATGCTCCCGATGCGGCCACGGGGCGTCGTCGCCGCGTGATTCTGCTGATGTTTGAAGGGGAGAATGCCATTCAGAAAGTCCGCGAGGCCACGGGGCATCTCCGCGCCGGCTGGGTGGGCGGGGAAACGATCCGGGATACCTACGGGGATTATGTGGAGGATGAAACGGGGAAGGTGACCTATTTCGAGCCCGCCGTTCTGGTCGCCCCCTCTGTTGAACGGGCTGCTTCGGTCCTGCGCTTGTGGGCGGAATATTCGGAAACCGATGGCGGAATCATGGATCAGAGCATGGATGTCTCGGATTCGGAAGGCGTTCAAAGTACGCTCGTGCTGATCAAGCCCGACAATTTCCGATTTCCGTCCGTCCGTCCCGGCCATATCATTGACCTGTTGTCCCGGTCCGGTCTTCGGATCGTCGGGTTGCGGAAAATAGCCATGACGGTTTCCCAGGCGGAGGACTTCTATGGTCCGGTTCGTCCCATCCTTCATGAAAAGTTCAAGCAGATCACCGCGCAGCGTGCCGGTGATATCCTTGAAAAGGCTCTGAATATCGAGATTCCCGAGAACGCCAAGGCGGTCATCGGTGAACAGATCGGGCCGATCGTGGGGGAACGCCAGTTTGAGGAAATCGTCAAGTTCATGACCGGGCATCGCCCTTCTGAGGTGGCGGAGGCGGACAAGGCGAAGACCGGGTCGGAAAACTGTCTGGCTTTGATCTACAAGGGGATGAGCGCTGTGGAAAAGATCCGCTACCTGCTGGGCCCGACGGATCCGGCAAAGGCGCAGGTCGGATCCGTGCGTCGTGAGTACGGCAGCGATATCATGGTGAATGCCGCGCATGCCTCGGATTCGCCCGAGAACGCGGCTCGGGAAATGACAATTGTGGGTGTTCAAAACGATACGATTCGGGACTGGGTGGAGAAATATTATGGAACTTAATGAGCGGATAGCGGGAATTTCACCGTCGTTAACCCTGGCGATCGACGCGAAAGCGAAGGCGCTTGCGGCGGCTGGGGAAAAGGTGTGCGGATTCGGTGCGGGCGAACCTGATTTTGATACGCCAGAGCACATCAAGGAGGCTGCTGCCAAGGCGCTTCGAGACGGTAAGACCAAGTATGCCCCCAATGATGGCATCATGGAGTTGCGCGCCGCCATCTCAGACAAACTATCCTCTGAAAACAAGCTGTCCTACAAGCAGGAACAGATTCTGGTGAGCAATGGCGCCAAGCATTCGCTGTTCAATATTTTTATGGCATTGTGCCGTGAAGGCGATGAAGTCCTGATTCCCGCACCCTTCTGGCTGAGTTACCCGGAAATGGTGCGTGTTGCGGGAGGCAAGCCGGTGTTCGTGAGTGGAACCGAGGCACACGGTTTGAAGGTGACCGCGTCCCAGTTGGAAGCGGCCATCACGCCGCGCACCAAGGCCCTTGTTCTCAATAGCCCCTCGAATCCCACAGGCATGGTGTACAGTCACGCCGAACTCCGGGCCCTGGCGGAAGTGGCCGTGAAACACAATCTGTATATTGTGTCGGATGAAATCTATGAGCGGATGGTTTATGACGGCATGGAGGCGGTCAGCGTGGGAGCGCTTTCCTCCGAAATTTTCAAACGCACGATCACGGTGAACGGGTTCAGTAAGCCGTACGCCATGACCGGCTGGCGTCTGGGCTATTTTGCAGGGCCGATTGAGATCGTCAAGGCCAGTTCGGCCTTCCAGAGCCACAGTACCTCGGCGCCTAACACCTTTGCCCAATATGGGGCCGTGGCGGCTTTGCGCGGACCCCAGGATTGCGTGACGAAGATGGTTCAGGCTTTTGATGAGCGCCGGAAGTTTTTTCATGAGCGGTTGACCGCGATCAAAGGGATAACCTGCGTCAAGCCCGTCGGAGCGTTCTACATGTTTCCGAATATCGCGTCCTTTGGTCTGTCTTCGCTTCAATTTGCCGAAAAACTCTTGCTTCAGGAAAAGATGGCCGTGGTGCCCGGGCTTCCCTTCGGTGCCGACGCACATATTCGACTTTCCTATGCCTGCAGCATGGCAAACATTGAAGAAGGCATGGTCCGATTGGAACGTTTCGTCAAGGCACTGTAGGGATCAGGATCGCCTCGCGCCATTTTCGCACGGAATTGATGAGGTGGATTTTGTCGGAAGGGGAAAGCTCCGAAACAGGGAGGATGGCTTCCCTGATGTTCCCTTGTTCCAACAATTCCGCACGGTAGGTGCCGGGTAACAGGCCGCACCTGACCGGCGGTGTCAGGAGTTCCCCGTTACGTTCCACCACGATATTAGCGATGGTGGATTCCGTCAGTTCCCCGGCTGGATTCCAGAGCAGCACATCGTCACAATCCTCTACTCCCGCCTTTGCCTGCTCATAAACAGCCCGATGAGTGGTCTTGTGGTAAAGGAACCGGTCGCCTGGATCAACCGGCTTTGCAGCCAGACGAACACGGACGGGCGAGGATGCGTTCCTCAGATCCAAGGGGGTTGATTCAAGGGTGATTTTTCCGTCGCGGGCGACCCGGAGTCTGATGCGAAGGGGAACGGTGCCCATTAAGCCTTCAGCATTTAACAGAGAGCGCAGGTCAGGAATGGAAAGGGGAATGTCGAAATACTCGGCGGACTCCGCCAGACGATGCAGGTGGCGTGCGAGAATAAAAATGCCGTCGGCGGGCGTCCAGAGAAGGGTCTCCAGGAGGTCAAACACGGGTGGGCTATCCGTCAACACCTTCGCCTTGAGCCAGCATTCCTCATATTCATTGCCGGTTTCGGAATCCCACACAATGCCGCCTCCTACGCCATACTCCGCTGTGCCGGCCGGGCGATCAACCAGTACGGTGCGGATGGCGATATTGAACTGGGCGCGGCGGCCGGGCGCCAGATAGCCGATGGTTCCGGTATAAATCCGGCGGGGCGTTGTTTCCTCACGGGCAATGATATCCATGGTCCGGGGTTTGGGTGCCCCGGTAATGGAAGCGCAGGGAAACAAGGCGGTAAAGATGTCGCTGAGAGCTGCCCGGGTTTGTGAGGTGACAGTGGAAACCATCTGCCAGACGGTAGGATACCGCTCAATTTCAAAAAGCCGTTCGGGCACCACGCTTCCAGAAATGGCGATCCGTCCCATGTCGTTCCGGATCATGTCGACGATCATGATATTTTCGGCCCTGTTTTTCTCAGAATCCTGTAACCGCTTCGCCTGATTCCGGTCATCCTCCGGGGTCAGTCCGCGTTTCTCGGTTCCTTTCATCGGACGGGATTCCAGGCGGTCGCCCTCCAAGCGGAAGAACAATTCCGGAGAGGCTGAACATAGGACGAAATTACCGGTGTCCACAAAAGCTGAATAATGCGGGCCTTGCGCCTGGACAAGGTTGTGAAAGAGGGTTTCCGGCGAAGCCGGGCAGGGGCCCCTGAGCCGGAAGGTATAATTGACCTGATAGGTATCGCCCGTGAAAAGATACTGCCGTAGCCGTGCAACAGTCGTTTCATACTCCTCACGCGTGATGGTGGGGAGCCAAGAGGTGCCTCCGTCGCCAAGACTATGGAGGCCGGGGTGGGCAGCCTCCGTCGCCAGGGTAGACTGGGGGGCGTGATAGAGGCCGAACCAGAGCAGGGGGAAGCCGGAATCATCGGGCCGAACCTTCAAGGCGGAATCAAAAGCGGGTGCCGCCTCATAACTGAGGAAGCCCGCCGCAAAAAGGCCGTTCTGGTTAACCTCGGTCTCAATCTCCCGGAGGGCGGGAAGGATTTCCGCCAGGGAGGAAGCAGATATAATTCTGACCGGGTTTTCGAAGGTCAGCCAGTGTCCGGCTTCCGGGTCATGAATGACAATAGGGTGTGTCACAGGCACTTTCCTTGATAAGGCAAAGACCTTATACGGCCGGGGTCATCTCCGTAAAGAAATTCTTTGTCATACACATCGCAGAGGCATATTGACGCCTTCATCTATTTACCGATGTCGCAGAAAACATTCAGGAGGGCGGCGGAAATGTACCGGTCACTCCGGAAAAAGGGTGTCACCATAAGAAACGCTGTTGATTGCATGATCGCTGCTGTGGCTATTGAGCACGATATACCCCTTCTTCACAATGACAGGGATTTCCTGCAACTGGCAAACCATTGTGGCCTAAAAGTGATCGATGCCGATAGCCTGCCAACAAGTAAACCCAGCTTGCGGCCTCGCCGCCGCTGATTTGCCCCGTCCTCCAGGTAAAACTGATGATGAATGTCGTCCATTCATCTTTCCTCTTCCGGCGCGATGACTGCCGGCTCTGGACCCACTACCTGAACGACTGGTTCTGGCGCCGCCACGACCGGCGGTGGGGTAGGCGTTTCCACGACGACCGGCTCGACTGCCACCACGACCGGCTCAGCCCTCAACAACTCAATAACCGGCAACTCAGCAACTTCTCCTCCCCCCGCCACGATCGCGTATACCGTGGGGCAGCAGATGAAACTCACGAATCCTTCCTGAACCAGGGACAAGGCGCGGGCCTTTGCGGCGGCAGGATCCGGCGGCAGCGTGACCACCACCAATCGACATCCCTTCATGGAAGCAATCGCGTCACGCCCCGGGATCAAGGCCAGAGAACTGGCGGGACTGGCCGCCGACAGGAGTAGCCCCACCATTTTGGGCGGAGTCCCGGTGACTGGGTCAGGCAAGGGCACCGGCATGGTCGACTGCTTTTGGTAGCCGAGTTCCCTGGCAACGGCGCGAATCCGGCTCTGCGTATCCCGGCAGATCCGTCCCTTGTCCCCCTTGCCATTCAGCACAATTGAGACCGTAGGTTTGGCAACTCCGGCAATCCGGGCAACATCCGAAAGAGAAGGTTTACCATCCATGCATAACCCATTTAGCATTGGTAATTCATGAAGTCAAGCGGCGGCTTAAGGCCGGGCAAATAGCCCGTTCTCTGTGGTGGTTTTCCTTCAAAGTTCGTCCAGTGGACTTTCCGCTGTTGAGTCCATTCCGCGGATGACATGGGTGTAGATCATGATTGGTTCTCTCCCCTGAGTCCTACAATCGCAAGGTGGGCCTTGCCTTGTTCTGCCCCATAACCAGCCAGGTCAAAGGGTATCCATTTGAGGTTCGCGTTCCGCACGGAAGCCAGGTTTCAGGCGTTATCCTGGCTGATCA
>CAJBSZ010000180.1 GCA_903958395.1 uncultured bacterium
CCGGCAATCAGCGTGCTATTCGTCATTTGCAGCAACGCACCATCCCCGAGTGTCAATCCACCGTAATTACCAACGATCAACGTGCCGTTCACCACGTGCAGCACTCCGCCGGCCTCGATTGTCAGCCCGCCATAATTGGCCACCGTGTTGCTGATCGTCATCGACCCGCCCGCCGCCACCGTCATCCGATTCAGCCGCCGCTGCAATTGGTCCGCATAAAGCGAAACCGGTTCCAGCGTGTCGCCCTGGCCGATCCCTTCCACGTGATCGACCGGATCGCATTTCGTCCCGCCGTACGTCGTAAGCCAGACATTGGTGCGCGTGCCGCGCGTACCAATCACGTACCCGTAGCGGCTCTGCTCGCTTCGCACCGCGTAAGGCCCGTTGGCGCCGATGCCCAGGCCGACACCCCCGGTTTTCCAGAAGACGCCGTGCGCCGAAGTCAGGGCGTGCGCCGGAACGCTGTCAGGCCGGTACCGCGCCTCCCAGATGCTGTTGCTGCCGCTGGTGCAGGCATCCACCAGGTTCGCGTGGCTGAAATGCATGTGATGGTCGCTGTAGCCGCCGTACGTGTTTTCTGAACCCGAGGCGCCGGTTTGATGCGCGCTGTCCGTGCTGGTGCACCCGTGAAACACGTTTCCGCTAGCCGCCATCTGGGCCAGCACAAAGCCGCTCCGCGAAAACGTCGCGCGGCAGTTCTCCACCAGGCACTCGGATGAGTTGCTGAGCCGGTACAGATAGCCGTTGCCGCCACCGCCGCCATATTGAGCGCGCTGCAGATCGAGGTCCGTCAAGGTGATCTGCGTGCACTCGGTGAGGCCAATTCCGTTGCTCAGGAGATGGCACGTGGTGGTGTTCCCCGGCGCCTGGAACGTTGCCACATTCCGCGCCCAGGAATCCCGCGCCCGCGTGAACTGGATCGCATACGAACTATACACGTCGTACCCCCCCGTGCCGGGAACCGTGTAGTCGTTTTCCGCCCACCCCGTACCGGCAACGTTGTAGCCATTTGACACAACCCCCGGGCCGCCGTGCTGGACATTGCCGATCGAGAAGTCCTCCAGGCCGCAACCCGACAAAGGACTCCCTCCAAGTCGCACCACACGCGCGTTGTCGCGTGTTTTCAGATAATATCGAGTCGGGACATTGAGCGTGATTTTCGTCGGCGACACGGCCAGCACGCGGCGGAAGTAGGCGACACCGCCGAGTGAACTGCCGTACCCCAGCCAGTCCGGTTCATTGTGCTCGGTGATCCACGCATCGGTGCAATCGGCCCGCACCACCACCCATTGCCCGGCGGCAAACCCGTTGGTACTGGCCACCGGGATATCCACTGCCGGGCCGAGGAGATTCGTGCTCAAGACCGTGCTGCCGCTGCCACTGGAATAGAACCCCGCCGCCGACGGACCGATGACGTGGATAATGCTCTTGCCCCGCATATTCGTGCTCGTGTTGAGCAGATAGGTCGCTCCCGTACCCGCCCCGCGCAGGACAATGTTCGAGGCGTTGATCAACAACGCATACGCATTGGCCCCCTGCGGGCTGACGGTGTATCGGCCCGCCGGAAGAAACACCACGCCGCCGCCCGCCGTCTGGGCCGCGTTGATCGCGGCCTGGATGGCACTGGTCGCGTCGTTGGTTCCGCTGTTGTCGGCATTGTAAGGCGGCTGGGTCACGGTGAACACCGGGCCGGAAATACCGGGCAGCGGCGCTTCCCCCGCCTTATAGCCGGCATAGGAGAAGTCCTGGATCAGTTTGTCGGCTTGAAAGTCGACCGCGCCGTTGGTCGGCGGCTGCCAATCGGCAGGATACAACTCGCTGCGCCAGGCCATCGCGGGCGCAGCACACAGCAAGAGCATCAGTGCGCCGACGAGGAAAACAGACAACCCGCGTTTAGCAGGGCATGCGACCGTGTTGAATACTCTTTCCGGGGTGGCCCAGATATCGGTGGGCACGCGGTCAACGGGCTGGTGATTGATGGCGGCTAAAATACGTTCTCGTGAGTTCATCGTTCTCCTTCTTTATTGCGGCGGCCAGGTTGGCCCCCATCTCATCCCTTTGCGACCTTCGTGACTTCTGTTTAAATTTTCTTCCAGTCAGAATCGTGACCACAACTCGATTGATTGAAGTCGCAAGGGACTACTGCACAAGCAACATAGTCCCTTTCGGAAGCCGGTCGTAGAGAGTCCCATCCTGAATGACCCGCCCACTCAGAGCTTCGAGCGCAATCGAGAATTCCACATCCACGCTCAACTGGTCCAGTCTTGGTGTGGTCGCAGGATCCACCTTGGCAAAGTCCTCCATCCATACCCGATAATCAGCGCAAAGCGGGGTAATGACCAGTATCAGCCTGCTATCCTGCGTCTTTTTCGGGAACCGTTTAAGCCCGATGGTCCAGGGTGTGCCATCGTAGTAGGCGTCAGTAATCAGGCGACCATCCAGGTAGGCCTCGATCTTGTCACCGGCGAACGTCGTCCGGAGAAAGACATCACTGGCCCCCGTCATGACATCGGCAGGGATATCGACCGCCCACGCCTTCGCCCCTTCCGCCAGCCAGAGTTCACGGGCCAACTCGAGCGATGAAGCCAACCGCATAATCGGTGGGAGAAGTTCTTCGCGGTGCAACTCCCTTGCCTGCAGTGCCACCCGTCGCGGAACCACGGTGATGGGCAAGGAGTGGAACTCCCCTTCCCTGCGGCTTGATCCCACACTGGCGGCCGCATCCGTCGGAAGAGCCTGGATCTTCAACTCCAGACCCTCATCGGGGTACCACGCCAGGTTGAGTCCCGCAGGGTCCGTGCCGGTAACATGGATCCGCTGGCCATCGAAATATAAATTTGCCGCCGAGAGGAACAGGTAATCCCTACCGTCGATCGTGAATTTGTACGACCGCAGCGCTTCTTCACGGGAAATCAGGAGCAGGTCGACCGCCGCGCCCTTCGGCGGAGTGATCGTCTGTATTGAGCCCGATCCGGGCCGCAGATCGTCAAGGACCTGTCCGTGTGCGAAACTGAATTCCGGGGCAATTCCCGGCGTGTCGAAAAACACAAAAGTGTCGCGCGGGTGTCCCCGTAGGATGCAGAGCGGTTGCGCGGTCGCGCGCTCAAGAAGCGCCCCGCCCATCTGCATACGGAACGGCCAGAAAAAGTAACTGCCCGCCGGCACGGTCACCGGTTTGCGGGTGAGTTCGAGCAGAGTGTCGGCGAGTGCCACCTGGATGCGAACCGGCCCGATATCGCACTCGGGGTAGTGCCGGATGTGGTTGTTGACAAACACAAACCCAGTCTGTCCGTCCGTCCTTGCGGCCATGCGAAGCGTGTGGCAATCGTCCCAGGCTTCGGGGATGCGATCAGGGGCGACCGGCGGAAGCGGAGCCAGTCGGGCTCCAAAATCATTCAGGAACAAATTGAGGAGACGCAACTCATGGTAGGCGCCATTCGCCTCACCGAATTCGCCCAGCGGCGCGCGGAAGTCGTAGCCGATCCGCGGTAGATCGCACCACATGCCGGTATCGATCGTCTCGTTGAAATAACTCAGCTTCCCGACGGGATTGGATACGCCATGGAACACAAAATACCCGACCAGGTTGCTGCCACAGCCGATTTTGGTCAGGTTCAATGCAGCGACGTCAGCCGGACTCACCACAGGGCGACGCCGGCCGGTATTATGGATCCCCGCTCCCATTTCGCAGGCGGCAAACGGGTAGCGGCCTTTGTCGTAGGTGAGATGATCCATGTCGGAAGAACTCCTGATATCGGAGCCGATATCGGGATCATTGCGTTCGTCGATCCGGAAGAAGTAATTCGGATTCGGAGGGAGCATGTCATCGCTCTGCGCCCAGGGTTGGTCTGGGTATCCGCCGTAGAACGGGATGAACTCGTCTTCAGGAAAGGCGACCATCCCCCAACCGGTAATGCTGTAGAGGGGCACGTCAATCCCGACTCCCCGTGCCATGGATTTAAGCGCCAGGATGTACTCCGTCCCACCCCCCGGCCCGTTATACCAGTATTCATTGTCGACTTGCAGTCCGATCACGGGGCCGCCAGCCTTGAACAGTTGCCCTTCCAACTGCTTCGCGACTTCCCGGTAATAACGCCTGACGTATTCCATGAAGCGCGGCTCATTACGCCGCGTGGCTCTCGTGATGTCGCAGCGGCGGAAGACCCAATCCGGCAATCCGCCGTTTCTCGCCTCGGCATGGACATGCGGCCCCGGGCGGGGAAAGAAATACAAACCCAGCTTTCCACACAGTCGTACGAACCGTCCGAGATCCAGGTTGCCGCTCCAGTCAAATCTCCCCTCCAGTTCCTCGTGGTGCAACCAGAAGACATAGCTCGACACAATCTGCACGCCACAGGCCCGCATCTTGAGGAGTTCCTCCTCCCAGTATTCGGCCGGATAACGCGAGAAGTGGAACTCGGCCATGACGGAAAGAACCGGCTCTCCCCCGATCGTGAAGAAACGATTATTGGCGGCGATCTCGATCCCGTCAGGGTTACGCCCTTCCATCTTCAAATGGCCTGCGAGAACCGGAGGAACGGGCCTTGTCGCGTCAAGGGTGTAGGTGTTGGATTCAGGCGGCACGGTCTTGCGGGCTAGTGGTTTCATCTTCTCATTGGCTCCTTAAAGAAGTTTCCGCAACGCGGCAGCCAGATTGGCCCCCATCTCGATGTGCCCATAGTCGCCCGGATGGATCAGGTCCTTGGTAATTCCCCTGTAGTCTCGAAGAATATCGCGGCCCTCCACCAGATGGAGCGAAGGCTGACCGAGGCTGCGGACCAGGTCTCGCAGAATTTCGTCGAAAGCCGACTGGTTCGTCTGAACGGCGCCACCCTCCCGCGCGTTTTGCGGACTCTGCCCGTTGGGGAAAATGGTAACGAGCACAACCGGTTTACCCGGATGACGCCGGATGATCTTTTCCACCAGCGCCCGGCTGCGGAGCCGGAATTCATCGGGGGTAAAACCGCCACGCATGTTAACACCCAACTCCAGAACAATCATGTCCCAATCGTCACGTGCGGCCAGATAATCTGCCACCTCCTTCTCACAGTGACAGGAACCGGAAAGTCCAAGGTTGAGGGCGTCGGCATTCAACAACCGCGCCGTCTGCTGCACATAGCAAAGGTGGTAGACGCTGGGCGATGCCCCGTTGGTGATCGATGACCCATAAAACAGGATGCGACGCCGCGGCACCTCGTCCGGCTGCGGCGGGCGCACCGGATAACCATAGGTATCCACGTCGTGCAACACGGCCGCATAGCGCCCGAACATGACGCGCCAGACGTTGTGCGAAAAATATTCCGTATCCCTCACTTCCGGCTTCAGCCCGAGAAATCCGTTGCGTACACCGCCACCGATATCGGCCAGATGGATGTGGTTCACCTTCCCCGGCTCGATTCGGATATGCGAATGAAAGAAGGCGCCTTTGAACACAATCAGGTCCTGATTGTTCAATTCCCACGGGGCAAGACCGGAAGCGATCGAGGACAGGGCAAGCCGGACACTCTCGGCTTCCGTCACGAAGCGCAGTTCGCACCCGGCCGATTCCTGAGCCACCCACCGTCCCAACGGACTCAACGCCTCGCGCACCGCACGAGGAAATCGCCGGAGATACTGTCCGCCGCCTTCTGCAGGCTCGAGTTCAACCGTGTTGTGCAATTCAATGGAATGATTGATCATACATGCCTTCCTCGCCTTATCACTGAGATGCCTTCCCCTGAATAACCCGAACCCCAAAGGTTTCCAACGTCAAGGCGCCGGATACGGCTTCACCTGTCATCATATCCGTGAATGCGCCATCGGGTGGCAGATCCACACGCTGGGGCTGTTCGTTAAAGTTCATCACGAAGATAAAATCCCGTTCCCCATCACTTCGCCGCTGGGCGGTAACCCCGGCGGGCAGGTCCACCGGAAGCGCCCGGACAAGCTTCAAGTCGTTTGCAAGGACCGCATAGAAATCATCCAGGAACCGTTCCCCCATCCGGGCGGCGTGATAATAGGCCCGCCCTTTTCCGAAAGCGTTGACCGTCACCGCCGGTCGTCCGGCATAGAAATCCTTGGCATAGGCGGCGAGGGTTTCCGCGCCCTCGGCGTGGATCAGGTCGCAGAAGATGTGCGCGGGATACTCGCCGGAGAGCCCCATTGGATTCCCGGGCCCGAACCGCACGGCATTGGTCTTGCCAATGGCGAGGGCATCAATCTCCTCGGACCAGAGCCCCAGCACCCGTCGCAACGGACCGGGGAAGCCGCCCAGGAAACAGAGGTCGTTCTCGTCCACCCACCCGCTGAGATAGGTGGCCACGACCACGCCTCCGGCCTTCACGAACGCTTCGAGCCGATCCGCAACGCCCGGACGCAACAGGTAAAGCATCGGGGCGATCACGAGTTTGTAACGCGACAGGTCCTGATCCATATCGATGACATCGAAGGGAATCCCCCGCGTCCAGAACGGAGCGGCATGTGAGATACAGGTACCCAGATACCGCTTCTCGCCGTCATTGCGGGGCCCCTTCGCATCCTCCAGCGCCCAGCGGTTTTCCCAGTCAAATACCACCGCCACCTCCACGGGCGTCGCCGAACCGGCCACCGGCGTGAGACGGCGCAAGTCCCGGCCCAGTTCCGCCACATCGCGGAACACACGGGTGTGTTCATGTCCCACATGATCCACCACCGCCCCATGGAATTTTTCTGAGGCCCCGCGGCTCTTGCGCCACTGGAAATACATCACCGAATCGGACCCGTGCGCCACGGCCTGCAGGGACGAAAGCCGGTGCATTCCGGGTCGTTTCAACGTGGACACCGGCTGCCAGTTGGTCACGCTCGGGGTCGATTCCATCAACAGGAACGGCTGCCCGCCGCGCAAGCTGCGGTTGAGGTTGTGCAGGAAGGCGACGAACAGCCCCCAGTGCGCCTCCAGCCGGTCTGGCCAGAGCGGTTGCGCGCCATCCAGCGCACTGTTGAGAGGGGTGTATCCCACGGGACCCATATGCCAATTGGGATAGCTGTCCCAGGAAATCACATCCAGGTGGGGCGCCAGTTTCCAGTAATTGAGGCCCGGGTAGTCTCCCATGAAATTGGTGGTAACCGGCACCCCGGGTGCCCCTTGCCGAAGGGGTTCAATCTCGTGACACATGAAGTCAACCGTCTGGTCGGTGACAAACCGCTTCCAGTCGAGGTTATGACCATGCACCAGAGTTTCGCCATGCGGGGCAGGCGATTCGATCTGCTCCCACGTCGTATAGGTGTGGCTCCAGAAGCTGGTGTTCCACGCCTCATTCACCCGCTGCAGGTCATCGCCGTAGCGGCGGCGCAGCCAGAGTCGAAACGCCTCCTGACAAAGCGGACAATGGCACTCGCCGCCGTACTCGTTGGAGACATGCCAGAGCAACAAGGCCGGGTGTTTCCCGTAACGTTCTGCAAGCCGGGCATTGATCAGGCGCACCTTGTCCCGGTAAACCGGCGACGTATAGCAATGGTTGTGGCGCACGCCATACAGATTACGGACCCGGTTCGGCCCCACGCGCAGGACTTCGGGATATTTAGCCGCCATCCAGGTCGGCCGGGCTCCACTGGGGGTTGCCAGTAAGACTTGGATGTCGCGAGCCGCCAGATCGTCCATGGTGCGATCCAGCCAGTCGAACGTGAAGACGCCCTCCTCCGGCTCCAGGGCAGTCCAGGCAAAGATGCCCACGCTCATGACATTGCAGTTGGCCAGGGGCATCATCCGTAAATCTTCACGGAGGATATCCGGCCGGTGCAACCACTGGTCGGGATTATAGTCGCCACCGTGCAAAAGCCTCGTAAAACGATATACTGTCGCTGGAACAGAACGCATTGTCATACTCATCCCTCCCGTGTATTCGCCGCGCGTGCGGCCTTGCGTTGGTAGAGGGTCCAGAGCAGGAGCCCCAGTGCAAAGAGCACCCCGCCGACAAACAAGAACGCCAACCGTCCGCTCAGCGGGTTAGGGATGGCCATGCAGGCCAGCAGGAAGGCGCCCAGGATCAGGAACAGCGCTCCGACCACGCGGAGCTGCATGGTGTCCTGGTCCTGACCCCCTTCGGCAATATGATCAACGGGGCGCTGCAAGTCGGCAAACAAGGCGTTCACGCGCTGGTGATGGGCTTCCGAACTCATCCGCCAGAGCGGGATGGTCGCGCAGAACCAGGCTGTGGTTCCAACCCACGTGATGAAGCTCACAACGACGAACTGCGAGTCATTGATCTCCCGTGCGGACAATGCCCGGGTGAGGCCCAACAGGTGCTGCACCGTCTCCGGCGAATACGCCCACTTGGCCAGGAGCCCGACAAACAGGCCGGCAATCACGGTGCTCCAGCCCGCCCACGCCGGCGTGCGGCGGATGACCAGCCCCAGCACCATCGGCACGATCATGGGCGGCAGCAGGATGGCATTGAGCACCTGGAACAGATCAAAAAGATTCAGGGTCCGCAGGGCATTGACGCCCAGTCCCACTCCGATGATCAGGAGGCCGAAGCAGACCGTGGTGATCTTGCCGACGATGACCTGGTTTTTCTCGGAGGCCTCCGGTCGGATATAGCGGATGTAAACATTGCGGACAAAAAAGCCGGCGTTGGAGTTCAGGGCCGCGTCGGCACTGTCGATGGTGGCACTGAACATGGCGCACACCATCAGGCCCAGGAGGCCCTGCGGCAGGACCTTGAAAGCCATGGCCACCCAGGCCCCCTCCGCCGGTTGCTTGAGATTGGGAAAGATCGCGTGGAGGTCCGGGAAGACCGTCGCGGCACAGAGCGCGGGGAGTTGGTAGAGGATTGGCGCCAGCAGCAGGAAGGTGGGAGCGGCACACAGGAGCACCATCTGGCGGGCGCTGCGGTCGTTTTTGACGCGCACAAACCTGCCACAGTTGCGGATATCCAATCCGCCAATCGTGTTGGTCACCAAGCCCCACCCGATCCAGAGCCAAACGATGGCGAACGAGCAATCCGTGTCGAAGCGGAAGTGCCGCTCCGGCAGGGCTGCGGCCAGGTGGGTGATTCCGCCGATCTCCGGCAGGTTCACGGAGAAGAACGCCACCACCATCACCACCAGCGCCAGCAGCACAGCCTGGACCACACCACCGATGGCCACAGCCCACTGCCCCCCCAGCGCCGAGAGAAAGGTGACAATGCAGCCGATCGCCAGGATGGTGGCCGTCAGATCCACGCGGAACACCGAGGCCATGAAGACGCCCACGGTATTGAGGCCGATACCGCCCCAGAAGAGCCCCATGGGTAGGGAGAACCAGGTGTAGAATTGTTCGGTGCCAAAACCAAAACGACGAAAGACCGCTTCCATGGAGGTGATGACCCGCATGCGGCGGAAACGCGGGGCCGTCCACAGTCCGACGATCAGGCTAGGCACTGCAGCCAGCAGACCAGACAGCGGGTAGACGAAGCCGTCATTATAGCATTTGGCTGCGCCACCGGTGAAGCTCCAGACGCTGATCCCCGCGCCCATGGCGCTCAAGCCGCCGACCCACCAGGTCATATTACCGCCGCCACGGAAGTAGTCGCTGGCGTTGCGGTTGAGCCGCCGGCAGATCACGCCGATGGACAAGGTGAACACCAGGTAAGCGACGATGACCGTGTAGTCCCATCCCGAGAGATCGCGGATCAGAGATTCGGTAGCGGCAAGGGTGGGCATCATAGTGGGGACTCCTCTATTGCTGAGTCCCAGTGCACGGCAACCACATCGACCCCATGCGACCGCAGTTTCGAGGGAATGGTCACGGTCAAACACCCTTGGCTCAAAGTGAAGGGGAGCGTTTCGCCGGTCCGCAGCAGGTACACGCGTTGCGGTGTTTGGACATCATGGATGTTGATCGCCTCCTCAAATCCGGGCACGGCATGCAGATACCAGAGGGTCCCGTGATCGCGTGTGGTGACCGGCACATTGCACCGTGCGGAGGCCGGGAGAGCCTCCGTGCCGATGACCGACTCCCGGCTGTGGCTCATCCAGGCTGCCGTTTCGGCCAGGCGCTGGTAGACCACATCCGGCAGTTCGCCATCCGGACGCGGACCCACGTTGATCAGCAGATTTCCACCCCAGGTTCGCAGGCGCACCAATGTCTCGAGCATCCAGGCGGTGGACTTGTACTGCTCCTTATCGAGATAGCCCCAGAAGTCCACGTTGCCGCCCCACGGACCAATGAGATCCGAGTGCTGCCAGCAGTGAGGCGTCTCGAACCAGCCGGTAAACCGCTCGGAGGGCAGCGAACACTCCGTGCTGCCATAATCCCCATCGCAACTGCGGCTGTTGATCACCAGGTGGGGTTGAAGCTCGAGTGCCCGATCCCGGATGGCGTTGTCGTGGCCGCCGCCGTCGAACCAAAGCAGGTCGATCCGCCCATACCGGGTCAGCAGTTCCTCGACCCGGGCCAGCCAGATCTCCCGTCCCCGGCGGCTATGGTCTTCCGTCTTCAGGGGAATCGCGCAGGGTTGGTGATGGGTGTCAAAGTGCGGACGACCCGGAAAACGTTTCTGGTCCCCGCTACCGTAGTTGAAACTCATGTAGCGGCGGTCGAAGCGCCAGTCGGGCGGTGAGTAGTAGAGACCCACCTTCAGACCGTGGCGGCGGCAGGCATCGACGAACGGCCGCACCAGGTCGCGCCCCCCCAGATGCGACTGCACGCCCAAGTCCCCGTGTTCCGTCGGCCAAAGCGTATAGCCATCATGATGCATGGCGGTGAGCACGGCGTATTGACAGCCGGCCGCGGCGGCGGCGGCGAGCCACTTGTCCGGATCGTAGCGGTCCGGCTGGAACCGTTCGGCCAATTTCCAATACTCCTCCGGCGGCAGCTTGTTGGCTCCTCCGGCGGCGGCATCGTAAGGGGTGTTGGCCATCATGCCCCAGGAGAGGTCCATGAATCCATGCGCGCTGGCGAGGCCCCAATGCACAAACAGACCCAGGCCCGCGGCGGGAAACCACTGGGCTTCGGGATGCTGCGTGTGCCGGGAAGTCTTGGCGGAATTATCCAGACCCAAGGCCGCGTGCTGGTCGGCTGCGGCGGTGGCAGCGGTAGTTTCAACTTCAGACATAGTTCAGGTTCTCCTAGATTCTCACATTCACCTAACCCGGCATAGCCGGAACCAAAACGAAGAGTTTGAACAGAAGATCACGAAGATCACAAAGAGGATTTATATTACCCGCCTCCGGCGGAAAAACCTTAACCCTTCG
>CAJBSZ010000181.1 GCA_903958395.1 uncultured bacterium
CCAGGGAATCTTGCCGAACCAGGCGGCGTCCAGAGTGTTGTGCTGAGGAGCGTCGAGGATGCCGTCGTTGTCAGTATCCATGGCCATGACGTATTGGATGGCCAGTTTGGTGTTGGGCCATACCCGCTTGAGGAATGCGTTGTCGGGACTCATTTCATATTCCCGGAGCACGCCCAGGATGCGCATGCATTGGCCATCGACAGCGGGGAGTGTATGGTGTTCCCCTCGCATGCCCACGCCTCCATTTAGGTTGAAGCCCACGCCGAAGTCAACGAATTCACGCGTGTAACGTTCCAGTTCCGGAAAAATGCGGCCCAAGGCCTGGGCATAGCCCCACACATGGGTGCAGGTACCTCCGCAACACCCTATGCCCTCCCATGCATAGAAGCGGCCGGTTCCGAACCGGTGGCAGGTGGTGGTGGCCAGTGTGCAGGTGTTAGCAAAGGTTCGGTCCAAGAACCAGTAAGGGAGAGTCGAGTCATACCACGTGTCGCGCCACAGGAGTGTATCGGCGGTCAGGCGGCGTTCGTTCTTTGCCAGATAGGCCGCGACGGCATGAGCGTCAGGGAACCGTTTGGCATAGTATCGGCCTGTGCCGTCATCCTTGACCCCGAACCGGCAGTTTGGGAAATGCCACGCCATGGCAAATGTCACGGTGGTGCTCTTTCCAGCACTGAGTGTCACTTTGCGGATCAGTCCGCCTACCAGTGGACGGTTCATTGAAGTGGCTTGCGGGACGGCCTTGGCGTCAAAGAGTGAGACGGGAATCGTTGTGGCGTCGAGATCGGCGACCCCTATGGCGTCACCCTCCAGCGCAACCAGTGACATCGTTCCGAAGTCAGCGGATACGTGGAAGGGAAAGGGCTGGACGCCGGAATCGGATAGAACGATGTGATCCACCCCGATATTGCCCCAGCCGTTTTTGCCAGCGTCCACGATTTCAATCTGTGCCCGTTGTCCACTCAAGTCACTGACGTTCATTAAGGCCGGGCGCATGGTATTGGAATCGTTGCCGGTGGCCGTGCGGACAACTTTTCCGCCCACCAGCAGGTTTAGGCAGTTTGTGCCGGGACGGTTGCCTCCGCCGATCAGGAAGGTGAGGAATTTGCGATCAATGACGAACTCCCGGCTGAGCAGGCGTCCGGTCTGGTCGTCCTTGGAGTTCATATCCGTGCCCGGTGCGGTGGCGTGGGAATTGACCGCCTGTTTCCCGTTGATGCCGAGCTTTCCCTGGTAGTCCGGAACAAGCGACTGGGCAACAGGTCCGGATCCGAAGGCAGTGCCTTCCACGAGCCACCCCTCGTAGGTACTCTTCTCGAAATCCTCAATGATCACCGGCGGGCGGGCCGATGAGCTGGCGACGGCATTGGTCTCAGCCAGACAATCCATGAAGGTTGCCCCCCTGTCCCGGGCGATGTGGTTGGCGCGGGTGATCGGGACTGAGGTGGCACTATACAGGCCAACGGGATTCTCGAGCCAGCCGCCGATCTCGATGTCGGCTTTCTCACGTCCTGTATTTGTGAGGGTGTAGCGCATCACGGTACAGGGGAGCCCGGAATCGTCGGCGTTCAAGGGGATGAACGGGGAGAAGGCTTCTAGTTTCACCGAGACCGGGCAGGCGGGGTCGGCGTACTGTACGGTGCCGACCGGGTAGGTTCCGGCGAAGGAGATATCCTTCCATCCTGCGGAGAATGCTAAAAATTTTTATAAGGAAATAAAAGAAACCAGGATGTGGACGGAGGCGGGGGAGACAGAATTAAAGAAGATAATTGAAGAATTCAAGCTGGCTTTTCTAGCTGATAAATAATTA
>CAJBSZ010000182.1 GCA_903958395.1 uncultured bacterium
AAACTTGAAATTCATCTCAAGCCCTGCTATAGGGCTTGAGATGAATTCACAAGTCACCCTGAAAGACGTCGCCAGGACTGCCAGAGTCTCGGAAACAACAGTCTCACTGGTCGTCAATGGGAAAGCGTCACAGCGCGGAATCATTCCCTCCACTCAGGCTCGCGTCATGGCCGCCATCCAGCAATTGGGTTATCAACCTGATCTCACAAGCCGCAGTCGGGCGCTCCATCAGGTTACGCCACGTGCCGTGGCGAAACCTGATGGAATCTCAAATGGAAGATCTCAGATTGAAGAGCGCGCGCCAACACCAATCCGGCAGCAGATTGGACTCGTGCTTTCCGCCGCCAGTCAGGCCGACTCTTTGACGCTTGTCCCCATCCAGGAGTCAGCTCTCCTCGCGGAAGGGTATCACCTGCATATCGCCGTCATCCCGACTGATCCGGCATCGGCCCGGGAACGGATCACCCGGTTGCGTGACGAAGGTTCCATCGGCCTCATCGCCTGCCCCAGCGTTTACTCCGCTGTGACGGCAACAGTGGCCGGGGCTTGCCCGGTGATCGTGTTGTGGCAAGACGCGGCGAAGGCGATGCTGGCCGCGCTACGGCCAAATCAAAGCCCGGCAGCTACACAGGCACCTACACCGACACCCACTCCTGCACCGGTACCCGCACCGCCGCCGCCAGTGGTCACACCTGTCAAACCAGTCACACCCAGCCCGGCAGCGGTCACACCGACCGTAGTGCCACCCCCGTCACCCGTTATTGCGAAGGCGCCTGTACCGGAAGTTGTCGAGGAACCGATACCGGTCGCCGAACCTGTCCCAGTGCCAACACTGGAAACGCCTCCCGAATCGGTGTCCGCGTCGGCTTCAATACCGAGCCCCGAGATTCAGGAAACCGTGCCTGCGGTGGTGTCAGAGCCCATCGTTATACCGGAACCGGTCGTGGATGAAGAACCTCCGCTGGCACCGGAGCCGGTGCCGGAACCGGAGCCGGTTATTGTCGAGCCTCCCGCAATCGAACCGACACCAGAACCCATCGCCGTTGAAACACTGGTGCCAGAGACCCCAACGCCCCAACCCGAACCGGTATCCACGCCGGCCGCATCGCCGGAGCCAGATATTCAGGAAGCCCCGTCCACTGCGACCGTGACAACGCCTGAACCCATCCCAGAACCGGTGATCGCAGAAACACCCGCCGTCATACCCGAGGTGGTTCCTGAACCGGTCGTAATCGAAGAACCACCACCGGCCCCGGAACCTGTGCTGGAACCCGCGTCGGTCATCGCCGAGCCACCCGCAACCGAACCGACAGCGGAACCCATCGCCGTTGAAATACCGGTATCAGAGACCCCATCGCCCCAACCCGAACCGGATCCCGTCCCGGTCCCTGCCGAAGTTCTCCCCGAACCAATCATCATCCCGACACCCCTGGCAGAACCGGTTGAAGAAACAACCGAAGCGGCGGCACCGGCTCCGGAACCAGTCATGGAGGTACCAATCCCAACACCACCAGTCACCCCACCCCCCGTCATTATCACGGAGCCGGAACCGATCACCGAGGCCAGCGTAGAAGACGCTGAAAAGTCGAAGGAGAGCACCAAAAATACGCCAACAGAAGATGTAGCCACGCCAATATCGACAGATAAATCTCCATCAAGCGAGCCTCGGCTTTAATTTATCTCAAGCCCTATTTACGGGCTTGAGATGAATTTGACTCGCTTCCCAACAGCGGAATTCAGGCTCATCAAACCCACTAGCAGCCTGTCGGGCTTAACCATTCAACGACTCTAAAAAATCCGGTTACCATGATCACTTTTGGATCCCTCCACGCCCTTTTCGTTTTTTCGAAGCGAATTTCCTGTTTCAGACACCCATTTTATCTCGAATTGCAGGCCACAGATCTTGGATAATCCTTTTCATGATGCGAAAGCACACAGTGCATCAGGCTTCGGCGAGCGCATCAGGTGAACGAGGCGAGCTAACCGTTTGAAGTTGTACGCCAACGCCACCAAGGTCCATTCCAGGGACACCTTGACCTGGCCACGAAGTGAAAATTGCCTGAACCCCATGACGGATTTAATGATACCGAAGACCGGTTCCACCGTTTGTTTGCGAAGCGCATACTTGGCTTTGCCTGCGGCGGTGCGCAACCGTTGGCTCATCTTCTCTGTCGCCGTTGCCGTGTCCGGCGGAAGGGGAGGATCCTCCTTCTCAAGAAGATCACTGACGCCTCGATGATGAGAGCATTTCTCAACGGCCGCATAGATGGTGGGACCTCCATTGGCCTCCACTTTTGTCACGGAGGTTTCACTGAAGTAGCCCGTGTCCGCCAACGCCTCGGTAATCTCGCGGGCCATCGGATCCACACTTTGAATCGTCGGAATGAGTTGTTGCTTGTCATTGGCGGCATCGGTGACATGAACACCCAGAATCAACATGCTCCCTTCCGTATCCACCGCCGCCTGGGCATTGTACGCCTGTTCAAAATGTTCACCGCTTCCCGCCTTCATGATCCGGCTTTCCGGATCGGTGAAGTTGCGCTGGGCCTTGTCCGGCGGCGTGCCGGGCGGGGTCTTGGGCTGGCGCCCGCCCTTGGCCCGAGGCGTCTTGCCCTCGGC
>CAJBSZ010000183.1 GCA_903958395.1 uncultured bacterium
CGGTTTTTCCCTGAGCGGTCTTCAACCGTTACGTCCCACAGCTCAGCCGACTCGTCTCGGCCTGGCAGTGTGATCTTAACCGTTGTGCGAACAGCATGGGACTCGTTGACGACGGTAATTGTGTCCCCGTCCTGCGAATAGGCCGAAAGGGCGAACAACTCCTCCGGGAAGTTGCCGAGAACCGGCCAACCGACCCGGGCATCGGCGTCGAGCACAAAGAGGATCCGGCCGGCCGGCTCGACATTTTCAAAGGCCGGGCGGGTAACGCCATAGCCCGTGGAGATGCAGACCGAATTCAACTCGCCGCTTGCCTTAAGTTCAACAGAATAATCGTTATTGGCCAGACGAAGGGTCTTTTTCCCAGCCCCTTCGCCACGCCGCTGTTTCCTGCTGCGGAACGCGCATACCAGTGTGGCGGCGACAAATACCACACCCCATGCCATCCACCCAGGCTCAAGGGTTCCATTAACTGACTGCAGCGCACTGCCATTTCTGAAGACCTGCTCCCACTGGTCACCCTTCGGGAGATAGAAGGGAATCAGCAACGGCGCCCATGTGGTGAAACGCTTGACGCCTTCCGGTATAAACCGCGCGGTGGCATCCTTCCCGACAAAGGTGGCACAGCGCGTATCGAGCTTGTCCATGCCCAGAAAGGAGAGGTTGACAAGCGTGGCGACCCGCAACCCCATGTGGTCAAGCCAGATGAGCACCTGGAACCAGGAAAACCCGATGATCCAGCTGAAGACGGTCAGGCTCCAGGCCGTGAACGCCGTCGCCCCCATCGTCAGGCTATTGACGGTGGCGAAGACCGTGCGGATCAGGCCGTCCTGGTTATACCAGGTGGCCTCGGCCATCGGGCGCAGGAAAGTGAAGATGACGGGTGCCATCCACAGCCCCCAACGGAGAACAAAGACCGTACCGTCGACGAGATCGATCACGCCGTCCCGCGTCGGGAGCCTCTTGATACTGGAGGTATCCCGGTTGATGATCGCGGAGAGAAACGCCTTGTTGATGGCGAACAGGGGCGCGGCAATTCCCCATCCGATCACGCCCATCAGGGCTTCGTTGAACAGGATCTTGGCGCCGCCACAGGCCGGCGAAAGCTTGATCTGCCCCCACCGGCTTATGAGCGCCGTGAATTCGTTCGGAGCGGTGGTTCTGAGTTCCTGACAGCGGGTCACAATGGTGTTTGGGTCGAGGCCGAAGCTGGTGTAGAGCTGGAATTTCGTGGCCAGGATGGGCAGCTGCGAGGCATCGAAGTAGAAACCGAGGCCCGCGCCGATAAAGGCGCCGAGGCCGCCTTCGACAAGATAGTAGCGCCAGGATTTGAAACCATAGGAGATATCGCGCACAAGGCTGACGCCGCCAAATGCGGCAAACCCGAAGCACGCGCCGTAACCGATGCGCAACCCGGTCGTCAGGGAGGCGAACCCGATGTTCAGGCCGACGGCAAAGGCAAGGCCGGCAATAATCCCACGGGCATAAAGCACCGGATCCTTGCAGGCATTGGCGGCACGACCGAAAAACGATTGGGAGCCATCGAAGGTTTCAATGATGGTTTTAGCCAGCGGGAAAGTGACAGCCCCCAGCAGTATGTAGCTGAGGGAGGTTCCAACCAGGCCAGTGCGCCCTATCAAGGCCACAAGTTGAAGCAGCCCCATCACGACACCGCCGAAGACCGCACCTTTCATCGCACCGGCAACAACGGTCGCATGCGCGGCAGGGCCCGTCGGCGGCCGGCCCCGCATGGCGTCCAAAACCAGCGCCGTGAGCAGGAACACAAGTCCCCACAGCGGGGCTTGTGAAAGCATTGTGGCCGCTATCGCAGCGAAGGGGGCCAGCCAGACGGGCATCGCCTGCGAACCGAAATCGGCCACGAGGGGGGATAGCACCACAAGGGCCGAGAAGAGCGCCAGAAAAAGGTGCACCTTGGCGTTCTGGAGCGGTTTCTGGCGCGTGACAAGCGACGCTGCATTGGCGATGAACTCGGCAAAGGCCAGAACCAGTACCGCCTGCCACCAGATCGCACCGGCATTCTGCACCGCGAACAGCAGGCCAAAGGCAAACGGAGTGACGGCCATCACGATGCCCCCGATCACGCCGATCAGCTTCTTGTGAGCCGACAGGCAGTAGGCGTTGGCCGCGTGGTAGATGAACACGAACAGCGCAGCGCCAAAGGCGCTCAACTGACCGAATGTGACGAGGGATGACGGGGCCTGCCACACGGCGGCCTTGCTGGCCGCAAGGGCCAGAAGCCCGGTAAACAGCGCATGCCTGAACGCCTCGCCTGCCCGAAGCGGTTTCCC
>CAJBSZ010000184.1 GCA_903958395.1 uncultured bacterium
CCCTGCAGTTCCTGGTTCTCGTAGACCCCGCGGCTGGTATAGGTGTTGGCCATCTCGGTTTCAATGATGGGCTTGTCCGGATAGAGCTTGTGGATCTCGTCCCACTTGTCCCAGGTATAGTTGAACCCGATCACGTCGAGTTCCGTGGCGGCCGAACCGGGAATGTCATGCCCCTCGTTCTGCCCCATCGTCACCGGCCGGGTAGCGTCGAGCGAGCGCGCGACGTTACGCATCCCAGCCGCGACCTGCCCGCCAATGGGCGTGCCCTGGAAGGCAACCTCCTCGTTGCCGATGTTCCAGGCGATGACGCTCGGCGAGTTGCGGCAGGAGAGCACCAGCTGCCGAAGTTCCTTCAACGCCTGTTCGCCCGTACTGAACTTGCGGTTCTCGGCGAGCACCAGGATCCCGAGCCGGTCCGCCACGCGGGTGATCGGTCCCCCGGGATGGTGCGCGGTGCGATAGCCATTGAAACCGAATTCCTTCAGCCGCTTGAGCCGGTACTCCACCACCGCGTCCGGCAGGGCAATGCCGACACCGGCATGATCCTGGTGGTTGGCCGCGCCCTTGATCTTCACCGGCTTGCCATTGAGGAAGAAACCCAGCTGCGGATCGAAACGGATCGTGCGAACGCCGAAGGTCTCCTCGAGCCGGTCCACGACCGTGCCCGCCGTCTCCAGCTCGACGACCGCCGTATACAGTTGTGGCTGCTCCAGCGACCAAAGTGCCGGCTTGGACAGCTTTGTCACGACCACGCCGGTTTGCTCGCCCCAGGGACCGACCCGCACGCGGTCCCGGCCAGTGGCGACCTCGCGGCCGCCGGGATCGCGCACGGTCACACGGATCGCCACATCGGAACTCGTCGAGCCCTTGTTGGCCACCGTGGCGCGGATGCGCAACTTCGCAGCCCCGCCGGGCTCATCGGCGAGGAAACTCGGGCCGTTATCGGGATCGGTCTTGAACCAGCTCTGCACCTGGACCCCGCCCCACGGCACATGCACGGGCGCGGTCTTGACCAGATAGACGTCGCGGTAAAGTCCCCCGCCCTCGTACCACCAGCCTTCCGGCAGTTTGGCATCCACGCACACGCTCAGGACGTTGCTGCCGCCGTAGTTGACGAACTCCGTGATGTCGAACTGGAAGGGGCCATAGCCGCTGTGGTTCATACCGACGATGAAGTTGTTGCAGTAGAGCGTCGTGGTCTGGAAGGCGCCTTCGAACTCCACGGTGAGCCGTCTCCCCTTGTCCGAGGCGGGAATTGTGAAGTGACGGCGGTACCAGCCTACCTCGGCGGGGAAGTAGCCGTGACCGAAGTTGCCCTTGTCCGAGGCGAACGCCTCGACCGTGAAATCATGCGGCAGGTCAACCGACCGCCATGACGCGTCGTTGGTATAGGCCAGCCCGATTCCCGGCTCCGTTCCATAGGTGCCGTTCTTGGCGTACTTTCCCCAGTGGTTCACGGGCAGTTCCCCCTTGTGGAACTTCCAGCCGAAATTCATCAGCAGTTTTTCCCGTCCGGCAATCGGCGTTTCAGCCGCAGCCGTTCCGCCGGCCAGGCAAACAATCGTCCCCAAACACAGCATCCATTGTTTCAGTATCAAGCTCATGATGGTCATTCCCTTTCCCTGCAACCCACAGTCTTCGCCCTCGCTCACCCCTCGAACAACGCCTGCCTCGCGTGCCAGCGCTGGGTCAGATTTTCAATATCGTATACCGGCGACAACACCCTGTCGCCCCCCTTGACCCGGTACTTGCCCCGGCCCAGCGCCTCGAACCGGGTCTTCGCCGGTAGCGTGACGATCTGCGGCGCCGGGGGCTTGGCCGGATCGAATGATTCCGGCGCCGCCTGGGCCAACGTCAGCAACAGGGGCCCATGGCGGAAAGAATGAACCTTCCGGACCGTATTCCCGTTATGGGGCTTGGCCACGTGCAACCCGAGCCCGAAGTCGTACTCCAGCACATCGCCGGGCCGGAAGTTGCCGCTCACCGAAACAAATCCTTTCGCGACACGAAACGCCATCGTCTTCCCGTTCATCTTCACCACCGGCTTATGGGTCTTCCATGGCGGCAGGAAGAATTTCAGCGTGCGCCGCCGCCCGGGCTTGGCGGCGACAATATCCACGCGGATCGTGCCCTCGCAGGGATAGCTTGTGGTCTCCCGCAGGATCAGGCCATCCACCGTCACCGTGCAGTTGTGGAAGATCGGGAACCACACGGCATCCCCGTCGGTGGCCACCACCGCTTCCGCCGCGCGGGCGAACAACTCGCCGCCGCGCATGGTGCAGCACCAGTACACCTCGTAGGTTCTCGGCTGCAACACCAGGGGATGGTGCGCGGCCGCCCCGCCATCCTCATCCGGCGGCACGGCGCCCAGACACCAGTCGGTGCCGAAGCAGCCCTCGGCCCGGAACGCATGGGCCACCCCGTTGTAGAAGATGTGGTGGGCGTCGGCCTGGTACTTCGGGTCTCCCGTGAGCTTCCACAGCCAGTTGGCCAGGATGTAGGAGTCAATGATGGCGCAGGGCTCGGTCCAGCGCGGACGCCCCCACCAGTTGTAGTTGCCATAGTGTTCGGTCATGGCCACTTTCTGGTAGCGGTCGAAAATTCGACGCGCGGCCGTGAGGTATTTCTTCGGCCCGCCCAACTCTACATACCGGCAGATGCCACGCAGGCAGGTCAGGGTCGCGTGGGTCTGAACATGCCCGCCTTCAAGATCCAGCTTAAGGAAGCGCTGGATGACGATCTCGATCATGGCCTTCAGTTCCGGCCACTTGAAGAAACGATAGGCCTCGGTCAACCCGTCGAGCAGGATGAAACCGCAGCCGGTGTCGATGGATCCCTTGTGCGACTGGGTCTTGCTCTGGGGATGCGAGAGTTCCCAGTGATCGGGCTCGCGCACCTGTTCGGCAGTGATGGGGTAGTTGCGGAAGTTGGCCATGGCCGGCAGGATCAGGTTGCGGACGATGCCCTCGGCGATCGCCCTGATTTCCGGACTGCGCTTCCATTCGCAATAGGCGATCAACCCGCGTGTCAGCCAGCTGTGCCCCGCAAGCTGTTGCTCATTAACCCAGCCCGGCTCGCAGATCTTCCCGAGATAGCCGCGCTCGTTCAGTCGCCGCGGCAGCTCCGCCAGAATATCGTCGAGCCACGCCGGCGTGCGCTTGGTAGCCCGCGCCTGCGAGACGAGCGCCAGGATCACGCGTCCTTCCCAGTCGCCCGGCCACCCATGCTTGTCGGCCCCGAACACTTCCCAGGGCCTGTACCACTGCCCTTCCAGCCGCCCATAATTCAACACCGAGCGCACCGCCAGATCGCCCCGGATTTCAATGTCGTTCAAGCCAATTGCCTTCAAGGTCATGAATTCCTCTCCAACCACTTCAAGATTTCCTCCACCTGCGCCCGGGTCGCGCCCCAAATGTGATAGACCACGTTGCGGGGGCCGAGGTCGCGGTGCACATCCTGCACGGCGGCCAAATCCATGTTGCCATACACGATGACTTTCTTTCCGGCCTTGAGCACCTTCTTGAGCACGTCACGCCAGACGGGCAGGAACATCTCAGGTTGCCCGGCACCCGGCACCCATTGGATTCCATCCAGTTTCGGGATGGCCAGCAGGTCGTCCAGATGGATCAACTGCTGCTTGCCGTCGAGGTGGTAGAAGCAGTGATCGAGGAAGTTGACCTCCTCAATCACGCCGGGCAACACGAATTCGCGCCACATGTCGTTCCCCAGGAACACCGAGAAATCACACTGCACCGCCGCGGTCTTCCCCTCGCACCACAGCGGCAGCCAGCCGACGGTCCCCGTTTCCCGAGACATGCCACCGGCTTCGTACAACCGCTGATAGATGCCGGGATACATGGCCCGCGCCTGCTTCACCCCCTGCATCACGAGGTCCGGGGTATCGTAAAGATCCAGACACAGGTTATCCGGATGCCGCAACGCGCTGAAGGCGTCCATGTGCGAGTGCAGGTCGGCCATGCCGACCAGGTATTTACCCTTCCCGTGTTCGGCCAGCAGGCACGAATACGTCATCACGCTCTGCCAGACCGGATTGTCCTCGCGCAAGGAAACCGGCAGGAACGTGCTCCAGTCCTTGAGCACCGGATCGGCCCAGTTGGTCTCGATGTTATTCGGACTAAACTTCAAGGTTGAGCCCATCCAGGCACCAAACTGGTCCGGTCCATGATCGGGCGAATAGTGCGGCATCAACTCCCCCAGGAAGAGGGTGGTGTCGGCCCATTGGTCGAGCAGGTCGAGTTGCGCCCCGTAATCGCCCCGGCAGGGATGCCAGTAGCGGGTCTTCCAGATGTCGACCAGGGCCTCGCCGTCCCGCTTCGGGACCTCGGCGCACACGATCGGCCGCTTAAGCACGTCGCCCGCCCAGAACGCATTCCAGCGCTGGCGAACTTCTTCAAAATCAGGTTTTGTAGTTAATTGCATCTTTTCCCTTTCTAGCATCCAGTATCCTCCTTGTCGCCTCGCTTCGGGCGCGGGTGATCGGATACAGCCAGCAGCCGAGGATCCCCAGGCCGATGGCCACGACCTGCGAGGCCACCAGCAGGACCTTCATGCGCATGATGACCGCCAACGGCACCCCGGCGGTGTCGGCGGTGAGGGTGTTGAACCCCGCCAGCGCCAGCACGAATCCCGTGATCGCCGTGGTGATCGTGAACGCCAGCTTCTCGGTGAAGGCCACGCTCGCGCCATAGACGCCCTCGCGCCGCAACCCGGTGTGGAGTTCATCCTCGTCGCAAATATCCGCCACCATGGAACTCATCATGAGCCAGCACCCCATCATGCCGAAATTCGCAACAACCGCCGAGGAGAGCTGCAGCCAGGGATGCTGGGGATCGAACGTGAACCACATGGAGGCGTTGCCGACCAACGCGATTCCCAGCGCCGTCATCAAGGTGGTGCGCTTGCTGGTGCGCACCGAAAGCCAGGTCGCCAGCGGCAGGGCGATATAGGAGGTCAGCCCGGCCACCGTCCCCCCCACGCCCATGATCGTCGCCGCCAGCCCCTTGCTGCTCTCCAGCGTCTCGGCCGACATGATGTGCCCGCCGAGGCAGACGTAGTACAAGTTGATGTAGAGCGGAATGGCACCCACCGCCGCGATCCCGATGCGGATGACCAGGTTCACGCCCATCAGCATCATGAACGCCCGGTTCTGGATCGTGCATTTCAGCGCCTGAATCATCCCGATCTTCTCGAGGTTGCGAGGGGCAACTGATTCACGGCACCGCACCACCAGGATGACCGCCGCCAGCAGGATGACCGCGCTCAACCCCAGCGACACCCACCGCGCCCCCACGACTTCATGAGGAGTCCCGGGATCCGCCATGTCCTTGAAAATCGGCGAGAGGCAGAGTTTGTAGACCCACGGCATGCCCAGCATCCCGATGAAGCCGAGATACATACGCCAGGCCAGCACCCGGGTGCGTTCATCGTAGTCGTCCGTGAGTTCATATCCCAGCGCCGTGTAGGGGATCTCAAAAATCGTATAGCAGAAGGTGTAGAGGACGCAGACCACCAGGAAGTAGGCGACGATTCCGGCCTGGGTATGGAACGGGGGCATCCACAGCAACGGGAGCAGGATGGCCGCGCCAATGGCGCCCCCCAGGATATACGGGCGCCGGCGCCCCCAGCGTGTGCGGGTGTTGTCCGAGATATTGCCCATCACCGGATCGAAGAACAGGTCCACGAACCGGGGAATGGCCATGAGGAGCCCGAGCGTCACCGGGTCCACCTTGAGCGCCACCTGGTAGATCGGCAACGCCAGGGCGAACAGGGTGTTCATCATGATATAGCTTACCAGCCCGCCGGATCCCCATGTGATCCTGGCTGATAAAGGCACCTTGTTCCGACCTGAAGTTATGTGTGTAGTCACGCCTGTCTCCCTGTTTCCACTTCAATTCCCTCAGGTTTCTCGATGATCTCGGCATGAACCCGGTTTTCACCGTCACGGCGGACTTCAACTGATATCGGCCCGTGCGGGGTCGGCACCACGCCGCGCGCCCATTCCAGAGTCCCGAGGTCCGGCGTGATGCGGACCCGTCCAAAGCCGGGCTCCAAAGGCTCGACCCCGAGCACATAGCGCATGAGGTAGTAGTTCCCGGTCGCGCCCCAGGCATGACACATGCTTAACAAGTAGCGGTTATCCGGCGAAGCCGGAATGCGGCCGTCGGGATAGATCATTTCCCAGATTGTGTCAGTGCCTGCATCCGCACAGGCCCGGCTGAAGCGCTTCAGCAGGTCCAATCCCTCTGCCACATGGCCGGCCTTCATCCAGGCGCCTGCCTCGTAGGCATTGATAAACGGCCAGATCGTACCGTTGTGCGCCCACTTATTCTCGTTCTGAATTGCCCCCGAGGTGAACATCGGATCGCATACCACCGCGCCGCGCTCCCGCCAGAGCTTTGCTTTGAGATTGGCCAGGATGCCGTCCCAGGCTTCCCGTGGCGCAATATCGAGCAGGATCGCCTGGGCATTGTTATCCTCCCACGTCCGGCCGTCCCAGCCTTCGGCACGGCGCCGGTCGTTGAAGAGGTGCCGAGCGGGGTCGTAGAATTGCCCGGTCACGAGCTTACGCACATGACCAGCCCATTCCTGGAGCCGGGAAGACACCTGCCCTGAGGCGGGCTTTGCCCGCAACCCAACTGGTAGGGCGGCCACGCCGCTGGCCGCCGCGGCGCGCAAGGGCCTGCGCGCCCTACCAAATAAAGGCGACGCAGATGTGTCGCACTTCATTAC
>CAJBSZ010000185.1 GCA_903958395.1 uncultured bacterium
CCCGGCAAGCGGGAGTATCGCCTACGACAGTCTCGTTGGTCATGAACGGGAAGGCTGGCGTGGCGGCGGAAACCAGGCAGGCAGTGATGGAAACCGTCAATCAACTCGGTTATGTCCCGAGGCCGGGAGGACGTCCGCGCGGACCCAAAGCAGCGCCGGGCTGTACCAACATGATCGCGCTCGTCATACCGGGGTATTCCCGGGCGGTATTGAACGCGCCGGTCTACATGGACGTGCTTCATGGCGTTGAGGCGAGCTTGGCCGAAGCGGGCAAGACCATGGTGCTGCGGCATCTACTACCAGAGACGCTTGCTTCCGCAGAGTTACTCCCTCAAAAGGTCGATGGGGTGGTGATGTTCGGGCCCTCGCGGGACGAACACCTGATTCGCCGTTTGAGGGGATTGAGCATGATTGGGAAAAATAGAGCCGCTGACCGCGGAAGTGTCGACTAATCAAGTATGACAGGGAGGCATGGATATGACTAAGTGGATGTTCAAACTGGTGGCTGTTATTCTAACTGGCACGCTTATTGGCTGTCTTTCGACGCGTGGTGAAGTGGATTTGAGGCGAACCATTTCTCTGGATGGAGAATGGCAAATTGCTGAAGGCGGTATGAATGCGATACCGTCAAAGTTTAATCACACCGTGCCTGTTCCTGGACTCGTGGACCGGGCAAAACCGGTCTTTGAGCAGGTTGGAGTCAAGAGTGTCAAGCGTGAGGCCTTCTGGTACCGCCGTACGTTTCGCGTCGATGGACCTATCCCTGCCGTTGCCCGTCTCAAGGTCCACAAGGCTATGTTTGGTACAAGAGTATTTCTGAACGGACAGTTACTTGGTGATCATCTGCCGAGTTTTACGCCTGGTTACTTCAATGCCAAGCCGGCCCTGAAGGTGGGAGATAACGAGATTATCGTCCGCGTAGGAGCCTTTCGTGATTCCGTGCCTAAAACTGTTCCGTCTGGCTGGGATTACGAGAAATACAGGTTTTGCCCAGGCATTTTTGATTCCGTAGAATTGATTCTCTCAGGATCTCCTTACATTGCCCGCGTTCAGGCCGTGCCTGATATAGAGAAGAAGTCGGTTACAGTCCATGCCTGGGTCCGCAATGATGGGGCAACGACGGCCACGAAATTGCGTTTCACGATCCGCGAGGCGAAATCGGGACGTGAAGCTGGCGTGCGGGAGTGTGAAATCCCGGCTGCAGGTGAGGGTCCGGAACGAACTGGGCAGGTTACGATCGAGCTTAGCAATTGCCGGCTGTGGTCGCCGGAAAATCCGTTCCTGTATGACTTGGAGGTTCGAAGCGATGCAGACGTTTTAAGTACCAGATTTGGAATGCGCAGTTTTAAGCTCGACCCGGTAACAGGGCGGGCAATGTTGAATGGCAAGCCATACTTTTTGAGGGGCAGCAATATCACTCTTTACCGTTTCTTCGAGGATCCTGATTGCGGGGATAAGCCATGGAGGAAAGACTGGGTGGAGCGGTTGCATGCTGCGTGTCGTGACTTGCACTGGAACAGCCTGCGTTACTGCATCGGTTTCCCTCCTGAGTTCTGGTATCGGATCGCTGATGAACAGGGTATTCTTATCCAGGATGAATTTCCAATCTGGGTCATGGAAAAGAACCCGGATGTCTTTGATACCGGCCAGCTGGTGCAGGAATATACCGAGTGGATGCAGGAGCGCTGGAACCACCCATCTGTCGTGGTTTGGGACGCCTGTAATGAAACCAGGGCCAAGGAGACGGGTGAGGCAATTCAGAAGGTGCGTGCACTCGATTTTTCCAATCGCCCATGGGATAATGGCTGGAGTCCGCCTGTTGCGCTTACTGACGTCCTGGAACTGCATCCATATCACTTCCAGAATCCAAACTACAAACTGGCCAATATCACAAGTGATACGGGGATGCTGGGCAGGGGGCCTGGAATAAGCAAGAATGCGATTATTGTCAACGAATATGGATGGCTGTGGCTGAACAGGGATGGAACGCCAACGACGCTTACGAAAAATCTCTATCGAAACCTTCTTGGCGCGGATTCGACCACAGAGCAGCGTCGCCATTTATATGCCAGGTATACGGCGGCAGAAACTGAATTCTGGCGTTCACACAGGGCCTGTGCGGCTGTAATGCACTTCTGTGCGCTTGGTTATTCACGGTCTGGCGAGAAACCGCGTCCTCAAGGCGGGGCAACCAGCGACCACTGGCTTGACCTGGAAAAGCTTACATGGGAGCCGGAATTTCTCAGATATGTGCGTGACTCCTTTGCGCCTGTTGGAATAATGATTGATGCCTGGGCAGCGGATTATCCGGGCGGACAGGCTCAAGAATTTCCTGTAGTGCTGATAAATGACCTATATCAGGATTGGAATGGCAAGGTCCGATTCCGTCTTAATCGTGAAGGAAAGTTGTTACAGGAGCAGGAGAAAGCCTGTGAGGTCAAGGCTCTGGGAGACAACAAGCTGTCATTCTTGATTACCGTCCCGGCGGAGACGGGGAAATATCAGGTTGAAGCCGCACTCTTGAATTCCGGAAGCGAGCCGGTATGCAGTCTGCGTGACTTCGTAGTCATGAGTGAAGAGGAACGTGAGAGGGTTCACGGTCTAGCCTACGGGAAACCTGTCAAGGCCTCTTCAAATCAAGTAAAATCGGGCGCGACTGCGCCTGAGGCTGCTGTCGATGGTCGAACTGATACGCGCTGGTCCAGTGAGTTTTCCGATCCACAATGGCTGGCCGTGGATCTCGGTAAACCTTCAACAATTACACGTGTCGAATTGGCCTGGGAACGTGCTTATGCCAGGAGTTATGCTATCCAGGTTTCAGCTGATGGCGAGACCTGGCGCGATGTTTATAAGACCGCCAACGGGGCGGGTGGAAACGAGAAAATCCGTTTCGACTCAACGCCTGCACGCTGGGTCCGTTTTTATGGTACGCAACGTGCAACGGGGGCTGGTTACTCTCTCTGGGAGATGAGGGTATTCAGTGAGCTTGGAAAATGATGAACAGAGAAAGCGGGAGCTGAGTAGCGATGTCGGATCAGGATGAGAAATGTTTCGGGGTGAGCCCGTCAGAATAACAGTTAAAGAATATGAGTACAGAAACCGTCATCTCGGAGCCGCCTTCAATACGGCTTGTTGCCCGGCAAGCGGGAGTATCGCCTACGACAGTCTCGTTGGTCATGAACGGGAAGGCTGGCGTGGCGGCGGAAACCAGGCAGGCAGTGATGGAAACCGTCAATCAACTCGGTTATGTCCCGAGGCCTGGCGGA
>CAJBSZ010000186.1 GCA_903958395.1 uncultured bacterium
AGAGGGAAGGGGTTGAGCGGCGTCCTCGAAACTGGGGACCAGGGCACGGAGTGTTTTGACAGTGGTGGCGTATTCCGGGTTGTTGATCTGGTTGGTCCATTCGTGGGGGTCCTTGGTGGTGTCGTAGAATTCCTCCTGGTCGGCCCCGTAGCGGGTGTAGCGTCCGAGTTCATGGCGGATACTGATGTAGGCCAGGTCCGTTTTGATTTTATCGCACAATCCGGTGATGGCGGTGCTTTCCCAGGGAGCTTTCGGGTTCTTGAGCAGGGGGGCCAGCGAGCGGCCATCGATGTAGGCGGGAGGCGTGAGTCCGCAGAGTTCGGCCAGGGTGGGATAGATGTCCATCAGAGAGACGAACCGTTCAGACACGCCCCCGGCCTTGGAGACGCCCGGTGCGCGAAACATCAACACGATGTGGGTCCCCTCCTCCCAGAGGGTGGTTTTTTGCCAGTGATGTTTTTCCGCCAGATGGAAGCCGTTGTCGGTTAAGAAGACGACAATGGTGTTGTCCCTGTAGGGGCTTTTTTCAAGGGCATCGAGGACGCGTCCGATCTGCGTGTCGACGTAGGTGGTCGTGGCCAGGTAGGCCTGCACCGCCTCTTTATGTTTGCCGGACTCGATGACCTTGTCGGCGAAGCTCCCGATCCCGTCACTCACCGCTTTGGCCAAGGGAGGAAGGTCCTCCAGGTCATCCGCCTTGAGGTCGGGAAGGACGATCTTATCCAGGGGGTACATGTCAAAATACCTCTTCGGGACATACCAGGGCATGTGAGGTTTATGCGCGCCGTAGGCCAGGAAGAAGGGCTTGTCGTGTTTTTTGTTCAGGACCGCGATGGCTTTATCGGCCCCTCCGGTGTCATTCATCTGCTCCTCGGTCAGATGGCTGGGCCCCCAATCCTGCTCTCCCCCGCTGAGTTTGGCCAGGGGGGAGCCGGGAGGCGCCGGATCCCTTTTGTGGCCGACGTGCTCATCCCAGTGCTCCTTCTGGTCCCAGCCGTGGGTGATCTTGCCGTACCCGAAGGTGCCGTAGCCGCCCTTCTTGAACAACCCGGCCAGCGATAACACCGCCTCATTGTTCAGCGCCTTGCTTTTGTTGATGGTCTGCGCGTTGTTGTAGATGCCCGATTTCCAGGGGGCGACGCCCGAAAAAAATGCCGTTCGCGAAGGCGAGCAGACCGGGGCCGCCGCGTATGCATTCTTGAAAATGACACCGCCTTCCCCCAAGGTCTTCAGGTTCGGGGCGATGACCTTGCCCGTGTAACGCTCAGGGTTTTGCAGCAGCCAGGAATTCATGTCATCTGAAACGAGCATCAAAACATTCATGGTCTTCGTTTCGGCCTGTGCCGAGACGGCCACAGCAACGGACATCATCAGGGGTCGCAAACATTTCACCATTCTCATTATAATCTCCTTAATCCTAAGCTTCACGTTTTAAAAAGGCGAAAGCATTTCGGCAAGAGTAATTGTTTAAAGTTTACCACGGCTTGCTGTGAACCGCTTGGCAAATTCCGCCACAGTGTAGGGCTATTTCCGACAGTTGCCAACCTCACGGAGGTCGATCGGTTGAATACCCATTACTGATCCATCTTCGCCGTAAACGTGTAGGTGCCGGAATCAACATGAAAAACGACCCGGCCCTGTTCGTGTTTCATGAAGCGTACAAAACCGTTTTTATCAACCGGTTCCCCGTTTACCAGAACAGTGGACTGCGATGCCGCCGGGAGATAAAGGACGCCCGTGCTGTTCGGCGGAACAGTCATCTTCAGGGTGAAGGTCTCGCCCTCGCGTTTCCAGTGGCTGGAAATCCGGCCATACGGTGAATCATAATGAGCCTTAACCCACGACACGTCACCGACCAGGTCGGGCTTGATAATAAACTTTTTAAAACCCGGCGCGGACGGGTCGGCCTGGATGCCGCCGAGCCCCTGGTAGAGCCAGTTATCGGCGGAGGTGAAACAGGAGTGAGCCTGCGACCAGTAGCCGTTCCATTGTTCCCAGAATGTGGTCGCGCCATTCTCGATCATGTAGCCCCAGCCCGGGTAGCTCTTCTGGTTGAACAGGGTGAAGACCAGATCACTCCGCCCGATCTCCCGGAGATATTCCATCAGGAAATAGGTGCCCAGCATCCCGGTATCGAGATGCCCGTTGTTCTTCTTCAGAATGTTCTTTTCCAGATTTTGAAAGACTTTTGTCCGGAGCGCCTCCGGGACGATGCCAGCCATCAGCGGCATGACGTAGTAGGCCTGCTCGTCGATCACATAATGTCCGGCAGCGGCGTCGTAGAACGCCTCGTGAATTTTCGGGCGGACCTCTTCAACCCGCCGCGCATACGCTGCCGCATCAACGTCCTTGCCCAGCACCTTCGCCATGTTGACCAGCAGGTTCATCTGGTTGACGCGGTAGCCGTTGTTGAAAATCTCGCGCATTCTCGGAGTGGGTTGCTCCTTGGAATCCATGCCCCGACCGGGAGCGACCCAGTCGCCAATGAAGCTGAACTTGCCCGTTTTACCGGTCAGGATGTCGTTGTTGTTCCGGCTGATCTCCTCGAGGTTGTCCACGTAGCGTTTCACGGCATCGTAGTTCTCCTCCAGCACGCGCCGATCTGCGTAATAGAGGAAGTGTCTCCAAGCAAGAGCCGACAGGGTCCCGCCCCAGCCCGGACCGCCGCCGCCGGCTCCAAAGGGAGCGGAATTTTTGATGCCTCCATCCTCCCCCTGCACGCTTCTCCAGTCGGCCAGCCATTTGCGGTAAAATCCGTCAGCACGGAAATTCGTCATGAACCCTTCTGCAGCCACCTGGCCGTCGCCGTAACCCATGCGTTCACGGTGGGGGCAATCGACATAGTATCCCCCGAGATTGAGAGAACGCTGGGTCCATGCATTGACCTCGTGAATCCTGTTGAGCAGGGGATTTGAGCATTCAAACGATCCGGCAATCTCCAGAGCGCTGTCGACGAGCATCGCCTGCGCACGCTCCTTCGCGGGTGGGGCAGAGAGTCCTCCGACAATCACATAACGAAAAGAGGCAAAGTTAAATTTGTGTTCAAAGAGTTCGCCCGGTTGGCCACCCGCAACGAATTTGCTGACTTGACGAAAGGTTTGATAAGAATCTTTCTCCCCGATCTTCGCTCCCCGTTTACAGAGTTCGCTCTTGGTGTCGGCAAACTGGAGGGTGACCTCGGTGCCGGGCACGAGCTGCGGCATCTCCATGCGCAGCCATCCGGTAAGGGTCCGGCCAAAATCGATTTCATAAAGGCCCTTGCCGATATCCGTAACCGAGACGGGTCGGATCGGTTCCCCCAGTAGCGTGGGAGGACAGGGCTGCGTTTGCACCGGCCCCAGCTTGGGCGTTGCCGCAAGGGCGTTCTTCCACGCGGACGCGTCCCGTTCGGGTCGGCACCAGTCAGCCATTGCTTCGTGGGCATCCACGCGTTCGCCGCCAAAATCACCCCATTTCCACCCGCCAATGTGGTAGCGACCAGGGGTCCGCGCTTTCCACGACGGGTCGGTCCCGAGGGTGAACAATTTGCCCTCCACCACTGCATCCAACTGCGCACGCACGACGATGCTGGAGGACCACCCCTTCCCCAGCCAGAGGCCGAGGGTGTTGTTTCCGGGCCGCAGGAGATCCTTCACATCGTAGGTCAGTGAAAAAGTGGTTTGCCTGAGATTGGAGACCGCAGGGCTGAGCACGTCGGTCCCCGCTTTTTTCCCGTTGACATGTAACTCGAAATAAGAGGGCGAATGGACCGTCACGTAGGCGGAACTTGGGACCCCCTCCAGTTTGAAATCCTTCCGGAACTGAATCGTGGGCTGCGCGCCTGTACTTGTTTCACCGTCAAGCGTCACTGTCTTCTTGTCCGTGCCACGAGCGGTTTTTGAAACACCCTCCTCTGTATATTCGATCACGAGTTCCTTCACCCTATTGCGGGCGGGGTCGCCTCTCAGTGTTTTCTCGTCGACCCGGATCTCCTTTGTTTTGCCGAGGAGTTCTCTCACGACATCGGTCACATCCTTCTCCACCGCGCCATCGAGCGTGCGGTAGGTCGCCTTCACGATGACCCGCTCCCGCGCTTCCCTGTTTTCAGGCTTCTCAGAAGGGGCTTCAATCCACGCACACGTCCAGTCTTCCGGACGGAGAAGCCCCATGGTCCAGCACGACGACTCACTCCAGGGGGCCGGCTTACCTTCTTTATCCCCGCCGCCGC
>CAJBSZ010000187.1 GCA_903958395.1 uncultured bacterium
TCCGGTGTGGCCGATATAGATACCATCGACCGTTCCTTTCGAAATGATATCGGTTGGTGGGCCACCCTATTCGCTCCTTCTGATGGTGTTGTTGCCGTTGACCGGAAGAAAAGTTATTCTGTGTGCGGATTCCATTGCCGACACCTCACAATCTAAGTTACTCAGATGTATCAAACATCATATTTATAAGATGGCCTCATTTGTGATGGTGCCGGGCGAGGCTGGAACCAGATTTTTCAATGAGGTCTATGGTTTCCAGCGTGCGGCATGCTTGGTTGGCGGTTATGCGATGGATGTCGAAAATATGCGGAAGCATGTGCAGTCCCTTGATCAAGTCGCCAAGGACCAATTCTTGAGAGGCTACGGTTTGCCGCTGAACCGGAAAATATTCATGATGTGTGCAAACATGTTAAAGCGGCGTGACTACCCGGTGCTGGTCGAAGCCTTCAAGCGCTTCATGGCGGGCAAGGAGGATGTGCATCTGTTGATGATCGGGGGGGGGGAGGATGCGTCCCAAGTCGATCGGATGATTGCTGAAGTGCCAGAAATCACCCGCATTGACCATTGTCCTTACGACGAATTAATTTGCTTCTATTCCGCCATATTCAGTTATGTGCATACTGGAAACGAACCTTATTCAACGGCCATGACGATGGGTGCGATTGTCGGTGTCCCATTGATTTCAAGCCTGGCGGTGGGTGCGAGTTACGACTACATCAGAGATGGTGATACCGGCGTTTTAGTGTGTGATCCAAAGAACGAAGACCACTGGGTTAAGGCGTTAAATGAGGTTTATAGTTGGGGAGACGGGAAACGGCAGGCTGCTCGTGATCATTTGGCGGAGCTAACCTGCATTTTGTCGCCAGAGATGACGGTTCCTGCCTTTGTGAAGAAATTAATTCGGACTTGAGCATGCTGAAGATTCTCCACCTCATACCCGGTTTGAAACAGGCCTCGGGGCCGACCGCCTTCTGCGTCAATATCTGCGACCAGATTGCAGATGAACAGACCGACGTTACGATTTTGCATGGCGACAGGATTGATGCGACGAGTTACACGCCGAGGAATCCTCTCGTACGGCTGATAGATGATTGGAGGGCTGTGCGGCAGGGAGAACAGCCAGACATAATACACATCCATGCGTTGTGGTCTTTGTTTTCTCACGCCGGTGTACGCTATGCGCAGCAACGTAAAATCCCTTATATAATCTCAGCACATGGAATGCTTTCTCCTTGGGCATTGAAGCATAAGTGGTTGAAGAAAAAGATTGCCTGGTGGTTGTACCAGGGACGTGATCTCGAAGGTGCGTCCATGTTCCATGTGACGGCTGAGTGCGAGATTAAATGGCTGAGAGATCGTGGTTTTAAGCAACCGTGCGTGTTGGCGCCTTTGGGGTCGGATATTCCTGAGTTATCTCCCGCCAAGTCGCCCAGCCCAGATATTAAGACCGTTCTTTTTGTAGGACGGATCTATCCGGTCAAAGGCTTGATGAATTTGGTGAGGGCATGGGCGGAGGTAAAGCCGACTTCGCTGAGAGCTACGCCGAGCCAGGGAAGTTCTAAAGTTGGACTTGAAACTGGAAACTGGAAACTAGAAAATAGGGAGTCAGAATCACACACTAATGCACAAACGAACTCACGCACTGATGAACTTCTTCCTTGGCAATTGGTTATCGCGGGGCCTGATCAGGCAGGGCACAAGGCCGAGGTTGTGGCGGAGGCGAA
>CAJBSZ010000188.1 GCA_903958395.1 uncultured bacterium
CAATCGTGTCGCGCGTCGGCGGCAACACCAGGTAACGGTACGAAATGCCATTCGGCAACACGAGCCGGCCATTATCCACACGCAGCCGGTTCATCAACACATCGGTGTTGACCAGGTCGGCGTTGCAACCGGCGGGCAGCGCTGGACGCATCGCCGTGCGGTCCGGACATTCGTACGGAACCGTGTCGCCGGTCCAGTACGCGAAGTCGGCAACGAATTTACCCTGCCTCAACAAAAGCTGGCAGCGCGAAAGATAGTCGGTGAACGCGCGGGCCTTGCTCCACCAGGTGATGTTGCGGTTGAAGTGCAGACCCACGCCGGACCACACCGCACCGGGCTTGTCATCGTTGGCCGGCTGAAGACTGTAGGTAGCAAACACAACACGCCCCAGTCCATCGCAGAAGGCCCGATCGGCGGTTGTCTTTACCGAGAACGGCGAATTGCACAGATCGTAACCGTTCGTGTCCCGCGTGTAAGAGGTGAACGTCTCGGCCTGCGAGAAAGCGCGGCCATAGATGCGCGCCGCCGATGATGCCAGCCGGACGGAATTCATGCCGGGTCCGTATGGAATCGCCCGACGTGACAGCGGATCGGCCGGGTTGAGCGAATGGATCTTGAACTGGTATTTGAGCCAGTTGCCTGTAACCGGATGGCGCTCTGCATGCCATACCTCGCCCATCGGAAATTCAGCGGTGGCTTCGATGCGCAACCCGTCGGCAATCGGTGAAGCCCACCCATAACCGCCCTCCGTGGAGAACTTCAGGCCCATTTCTTCCAGCCGCTGCGCAAAGTAAGTGAAATGATTTTCGACATACAAATCCGAGATGGTCTGCCGGTAGTCGTGCAGGAACCGGTCACTCAGCGCACGCGAACCAACCACGTTTCCGGCGAGTACCGGCATCCAGCCAGTCATGTCGTAACCGCGGCGACTGCGGAATCCCTCCGGGAAACCCGGCGTCCACGTCTGCGCCCCGCTCTCGTAGCTGTCCTCATGCACATGGATCCACTGACTGCCCACGCTCCGGCCGGCCAGCGGAACCATTTTCTCGATCATCTGCCGCAAATGATGGTCTAGCGCGGCGCGACTGAAGAAGTCAGGATGTTTTCGAACCGTCGTATAACCGAACCGCATCACGCTCCATGTCCCCGCAGGCGCATCCCATTCCAGTGTGCCGTCGGGTTTCATCTTCGAACTGATATCCAGCGTGTCGCCCGGCTGAACGTCATCAGAACCTGCCAGTTCGGCGGATCGGTTGTAAAAAACATCCAATCCGCCCGGCGAGTATGAGGGTTTCATTCTGACGGCGGTCTTTAACAGCTGTTCATAACTTACACCCTTGACATTCTTTGGCGCCGCTGACCGCTGCGGACATGCCAGGACCACAACATCGCAGTATATCTCCCCTTTATTGACCGGTGTAACAGGCAAAACTTCGCTGATTCGCTTGCCGCCGTCAAACGTACGGACGCTGTGGACAAGCATTTTTTCTGCAAGCTCAGGCGTCATCCACGGGACCGTGCAGCTCCAGCCCACATCGTTATTCAGAACGATTTCAAGGTTGAGCCGCCCCGCTTCCTTGAGAATGTGCTGGAAAAGCGCCGGCCATTCAGGCGATGTGTAAAACTCAAACGGGAACACAAGGACTCCCTTGATCCCCTGCTCGGACATGGCGGAAAGATCGCGCGTTATGGCTTCCTTGTCCGGCACCGGGCCTTTATCCTTCCGCGCCCAAGGCCACATCCAGTAGGTCCAGGGCCGGACGGAGTCAGGCGGCGAGACAAAATCCCGCGCAAGACGATCATCAGCCCTGACATTTTCTTCCGCACAAGTCAGGCCACCCGCCAGCAGAACAGCCAGCGCCGGAATTATTGTAAGCGTTTTCAATTTCATAATTCACTTCAGTCTAAACTGATCGCACTCCGATAGACCGGCGCCACGCTTACCGGCCCCATCAAACCCGACTCCATCAGCTCATCCTTGCCGAAGCCGCCACCAAGTCCGATGACGTTGGTTCTGGTAAAGCGCTTCTCTTCCGGTAGCTTGCGGTCGCCCGTCCACCGGTTGGCCCAGGTGTTGGTGACGAGTATCTTCAAACGGTTCTTCCCCGGCTTGACTGCCGAAGTGATGTCAACGCGGTACGGTGCCGTCCAGAGAATTCCCATATCCTTCTCGTTCACCCAGACATGCGCCAGTTCTTCAACTTTGCCCAGGTCGAGCATGACGCCGCATGTGAGTTTCGCGGGCAGGTCGAACTCCTTGGTGTAAGCTGCCGTTCCTGAGAAATACTTGATCCCTTCAACCTCCGAACTGTTCCAGGGAATGAGTTTCTCAAAAGTCGCGTGTTCAGGCGCGCCCCATCCGGCTGGAAAAGACAATTCCCATGGGCCATTCAATTCAAATGCGGCCCATCCGGGAGTAAACTCAACACGGTGTTTCGCTTTGCCGGCAACATGAACCTCATAATTTCCCGGCGCCGCGGCTTCCAAGGCAAGCTGCCTCTTGTTATCGAGAACAATCTCGGCATCCGCAGGCCCCTTCTGTCCTGCCAGCATCACCGAAACTGAACCGGGAACGGACGTGCGCGGACGAAAGACCACAAACACCGAACCGTAAGGGTCGAGTCGCAACGGCAAAGTGGTAAGTCCACCCTCTGCCTCGTCCGCGGCAGGCAGACACACTCTGAGCGTAACCGGATCCCAGAGCTCCGGCTGCTTACCAGCAACACGAAACGCGCACCTCAGCGACTCGGCCCGGGGGTTGGAGTTATAAACGAAATAGATCTCTGTTTCACCGTCCCGCCGGTGCGTATAGCTGATGGCTGCCCCTGTCTGCCCGGACGAAAAGGAGAAGTCGGGTTTGACCCCGTCATTGGACAGCGTGTTGAGCGCCCAATCGGCGGAAATGACAGGCATGACGCGGGTCCTGAAAATCCCGTCCTTGACCGGTCCCCAGACCACCCGCCCTTTGCCGTACCGCTTACTCAAGGGCAAGCCGTCGGGTTTTCCGTCCCATAGTTTGCTGACCAATGTCTTGAATTTGCCCGCCTCAGTAACGCCCCCGCCCAGACCGCACGGCTCCAGCGGCGGAGGTCCCACGAGCGTTGCGCCCTGACCGACAAGCGACTCGATTTTCTCGAGCACCTCGAGGCTCATTGTCTCCCCGCCCGCGAGCGCCAGCACCGAATAGGACATCCCGTCGGGCAGAACGATCCGGCCATCTTTAACACCCGCCCGCGTCAGCAAGGCATCCCGTCCGATAACATCGTAGCCGAAGCCGGCCGCTGTCCATTTGTCGAAATCCGCTTTGTTGAAGTCGTGAATCCGGGTGGGAACATTTTCCCCGTAAAAGCAAAGGATGTCCGCAACGGAGAGACCGCGGCTGAGCAGATACTGGCTGCGGGCAATATAGCGGCTGAAAGCGATCCCGTCATCCCACCAGGTGACATTGCGGTTGAACTGCGTCCCGGCAAAATAGACGTCGCCCGGACGGCCCCGCTCCAGGGCCGAATGGGAATACTGATGCCACACGAGGCGGTTCGCGCCGTGGCCCCAGGTAATGTCGGCGACGGGCTTAAGCTCGTCGAGCCCCTCAAGCCAATGCCGGCTCGACGTGAACTGCTCGATGGCACTGAACCTGGACCCGTATATGTGCGCCGCAGAGGTTGCCGGCCGGCTATATCCCCACCGCTTGACGGCCTGAACCGAGTCGGTTACGGGTTGGCCGAACGCCTGCATCCATACTTCGCCCATCGGCAGGTCAACCGCGCCTCCCGCCTTGAGCTGGTCCCACTGATAGCAACTCTGCCCGCTTTCAGCGGTAAACTTCACACCAAGCCGGTTGGACAGTTCCCGGAAATACCCGTAATAGTTATCGGCAATCAGATCGCTGACGGTCAGTCGGAAATCGTGCAGAAAACGATCCGAGGTGCTGCGGCTGTCGACAAGGATTCCCGCCAGAACCGGCAAATAGGGCCAGGGACTGTATCCGCGCCGGCGCTCGAATTCCCCGGCAAACCCCCCGGTCCAGTTGCACGCGATCTGTTCCCAGCTGTCCACGTGAAAGTACTTCAGCGTTTTCCCGGCAAGCGCCCCGGCGTCCTTCGCCAGGACGGCCGCCATGTTCTCAAAGTGGAATTTCACGGCTTTCCTGTCCAAAGGATCACACTCGTACCCCGAGCCGCCGGCGCTGCTGTACTTGGTTTTGCTGCGATAATCGTTAAACGCGGAGTATCCAATCCGCAGGAGCTGCCACCTGCCCTCGGGCACGCTCCATTTCAACCGGCCCGCAGCATCCAGCCGGTCCGTAAGGTCGATGATCTCCTCCTTTTTGACGCAATGGTCATCCGGCCTGTCAAGATCGACCTCGGGAACACGGTTTTTCCTGTTCCAGCCCGTTTTATTACCCAGCCGATCAACCGCGGACAGGGCGCCGTTCTCACCCAGCGGTATGGCCAAAACCCGCAGATCGGTGTAGAGATCGCCGGCTCCCCGGGGCAGAACCTGGTCGCAGGCCAGCGGCCCCGTCAGCTCCACGGATGCGAAGGTGACGCGCTTCGGGCTGAGCTCCAGAGGCATCCAGGGCCCGCCTGCGTTCCAGCCGCTCGCCAGATTGACGGTCACTTCGATGCCGAGCCGGCTGGCCTCCGCGAGCGCGTACCTGAACTGCTCGCGCCATTCTTCGCTCATGAAACGAGCACCCGCCGAGCCCTTCGTGACCAGCGACCATCCCTCAAAACGGGCATCAATAATCGTCACACCCGCGATTTCGTTCCTCTTCATCGCCTCGAGATCCGCCTTCAGGGAATCTTTTCCTTTCGGCCCTTCACCCCACCACCACCAAGTTCTCAGCTTGGCCTCAGCCGGCGGATTGACGAAGCCCTGCGAGAGCGGATCTTCCGCCGCTCCGAATGCCGCCGTCATCCATAAACTTGTCAATCCAAACCCGAGTATAAGTGCTGTAGCGGCCATGCATTGCTGTTTGGTCATAAAACATTTCATTTTCCGCCTCCCCCGAGCCCGACTTCACGACATGGAATTTCCACCTCGGCCGGGATCACGCCCAGGATTACATACGCGCCCTTCCCTATCATTTCAATCTTGTTGCGACCCGCCTCGTAACGGAAGGCGTGAATATTGACCCTGGGTAATGCCGCTTCGGTCAGCGCCTTGGAATTCTGGATTACTGCCGCACCAAACAGTTTTGTTTCATGGCCGCCCCGGTCGTCGGCATGCGCCACGTGCTCAAGATTGGGCACCTTCAACCAGCCGGATCCGGGACCATCAAAATATCCGATCAGTACTTTGACAGGTTTCTCGTTCTCGATTTCCACAATCGCATCCTGTCCGGTTGTACTCTTCTTGTGACTGAAACGGATGCCGGTCAACCCCTTGAGTTCGGGCGCCACCGCACTAAGCGCATAATCCTGATCGCTGAAAACTTTCGCGCCGGGCTCAACCGTGTAGGTCTGCATGTCAGAGGACAGCAGTTTGAACGCGGCGGCGGGCAGCGGCTTTACGTCCGAAGCCTCAGCCTTCACTTTAACCCTGCCGGCCAGGACATCCACCCGCTGCCGGAACCCGTCCAACTCCGCCTGGTATTTCTCCACCAACTGCGACCAGTGCCACACTCGATTGAATGGAATATTCTGGCGGCCATGATATCCGGGTCCATAGCGATAGGCAGGCCCCGCCTTCTCATTAAGACGGCGGTAAGCAGCGACCGAGGCCTCGACATGCGTCAATGCCTTATCAAGATCTCCCGGCTCGTTACTGAACTCGTTTCGGACAACCAGCAGGGCCGCCTCAGCCATCTGGGTGATGTGCTCGGTCAGCTCCTGCGTGCTATGGATGTCGTTTCTCAGCCGCTCGAACTCCTCCTTGTTGCGAGTCACGTTGGGTGCCGCCGCCTCGATAGCCTCGACCGCTGCCCGCGCGAACTCCCTCGCGTCGCGCACGATCTCAGGCGGCGTCTCACCGGCATGCGCCAACTTCTTCCATTCCTTTTCAATATACTCCCGGATATCCTCGCCGGGCGGCGAATCCGAGGCGCGCAGATCCTTCCACACGCCATACTTCTTCGGCCGGCTCAACTGATCAAGCGTCATCCCGAGGCCCAAAGACTGGCGGTTGCCACCCGTAATCCCGAAACGCCGCAGTAAACGCGGAGCGCACTCGCCAGCCGCGTCGTAGGCCGCATAGATCTTCTCCGCCGCCGCGCGCGTGCCGTAGGTCTGCTCCAGTTTCCCGATCCAGTATTCCTTTTCCCCGGCAGGATCCCGGTCTATCTTCCAGGCGTAGCGCGCCCATGTCTCGAACCAGAGCTGATCCCGGTCAAGCTGCAACAGGC
>CAJBSZ010000189.1 GCA_903958395.1 uncultured bacterium
ATGAGTCGCGTTTTAAGGAGTAGACTTCAACCATATGATCGGGATGATACCGCATCTTTGCCTCACGAAGACCGGCAACGCCAAGATCGCTTTCGCGGTTGATATAGACAAAATCTTTCTTTAGTATGGCCGCAGTTTCAGCGTTAATTTCCTTGTAGATGCCTTCACAATCGGGCATACCCTTCTCGAAATGGACAAGCGCTGTGTCGTTATTGAGCGGTTCATAGAGGGACATGGCACCAATTGTGTTATGGACCCGGACAACCAGCCCGGACAATCCCAACTCCCTGAAATGATCAATGGCAAAAAATGTTGCATCCTTTTCATGGGCAAGTACCGGATCTCCCTCGCATCCTTTCCATTCACACCACTGGATTAAGAACCGTTTCACTTCCTCCCAATTTTCCGGAGTTATGGGCTCAACAGAATACCGGCAGTTTTTCCGGAATTTATTGACATGGTGGCGGATGGTGAGGTACTGCTTTCCAGGAAGGTCTGCAAGATCGGAAGCCCGGTACACGTACTCGAAATGGTTCCTGTCAGGAACAAGGTTAAGACCTGCGCAGGTATCCCGCATCCAGCTGGCAGTATCTGGATCGATTAACACAACAGGCTCTGCATCACTTACCTCTGATGCCAGCCGGATAAGCGAACGCAGAAGTGCAGTATTGCGAGGACCAATTGGGGGGCGAAAGCGTGTGATGTCATCAATCGTGCTGGCGAGGATGACGTTCTTCTCGATCACAGCATACTGGTAATGGGCGTAATGATTCCAGCAGACCATATTAGTAAACGTATTATCACTGTGCGTCTGGGGATAATGCGCATAGTGCTGCTCGAAAAACGCCCGGTCATCGAACGTGACCGGTCGGAAATCATCCTGCGTGAGCTTCATCCTTCACCCCGGAAGAGCAGGGGCACATACCCTTGCATTGGTACAAACCCTATAGGCAGATAAAACGTTTCGGTATCCGGTTCGGCAATCAGGGAATTACCCTTTCCCCCGGATACAACGCGTATTCCGCGGATGAACCCCTCAGTGAATCTTGCTTGAAACTAGAACTTTGCTAGATATGAGTGATAGCACAGCGACGAGTCGTAGCAACCGCCAGATAATCAACAATTTGTTTCAAAAATCCGCTTCATTTTGAAGGTCATTGCGCGTGTTGTAAACAATGGCAATCGCGAGAGTCGGGCGTCCGCCGGCCTTCACGCTCCGCCGTGCAGGCTGCTGGCACCGGTCGGTACGCGGTTGAACTGCCTAGCATGGGCGCATCGGTATCGGCTTGATGAAGCTGCTGTGACTGCCCGGCGGACGTCTACCCCGGACTTCCACCCGAATCACCAACCCCCACGACGTTCTTCTTCCGCTCATCCTTCTCTTCCCACTCAGATCCACACACATGTCCAAAAAAATGATCGCGTCCGCCCTCGGTGTCGTCTCTCTGTTGACCGGCTTTGGCGCAGGTCAGGCCGTAGCGCCGCCGGCGGCAGCGACGGGCACCAGTTTGTATTCATTCAAGACCACCGCCCTTGACGGCACCGCGGTGGACCTTGCCGC
>CAJBSZ010000190.1 GCA_903958395.1 uncultured bacterium
CGGGATGCCAGATATTTTGCATAGCCATAAAACTGCTCCGTGCTGCCGCTTGTCCAACCGCCGCCAAAGAAGAAGACGATGCAGCCGCGTTTCTCTGCCGGGGTGTGTTTCTCAGGAAAGAAGATGTCCAGCTTCAAGGGATCGCCGCTTTCCGGCGTATAAAACTGGAGGGACTTATCCGGCGAACATCCCAGAGTCCATGAATATTTCTCTCTGCTTTCCTTTTCCGCAAAAGCGTGTACGCCCCAAAGGCAAAGCATACCCACTACTAATCCGATCAGCTGCCCTCTCTTCATCTGGTTCTCCCCTCCCTGTTAATATGTTTGATAAACGGTTAGCTCATTCTTTTATTGCACAGTTACCGACACCTAATGAATAACCTGAACTCCTCTCCCTAAAACTCCAACGCGACATCGTCATAACTGGGATACTTGATCACCGCCTTGTTTGACCCATCCTCCATGGCAAGTGTGGTTATCGTGTTCTCATTTCGCCGGCGCAAAGAGCTGGAATTCGTTGACCGTCACCCCGGCATGGGCGTTGATCAGTTTGGCTTCCTGAACGTGCAGTCGGAACTTCCGCGCCTTGACCGGCGCGAAATTCAGTTCTTTGTTGGCACCCATCGCACCGCCCTCGACCACAGTCTTCCACGCGCCATCTGGCATTTGCGCCTCGAAGGAGAACTTGGATGCCTGCGGATAACTGGATTCGTCAATCACGGCCCGTCCAATTTCAGTTGGCGCGCCGAGGTCTACTTCCAACCAGGCGGAGGTTTGACCGGCTGCGGTGCTCCAGCGTGTCCTCGGATCGTTGTCGAATGCTTTGTCGGGTTCGTAACCAGGCTGAGGCCACACGCTGGATGCCGTGGCGGGCTTTCCCTGGCTGATCGGGATCAGCGGCATGGGTCGTTCATCCGGGGTGATCTTGCCTGTCATGTCCATCAAATCGGCCATGCGGCTTGGGGGTGTCACCTTAAGATCACATAGTTTCCCGGCTCGAACACGTCCCTCGACCGTAGTCTGGTAGGGCGCATGGAGTTTGAAGTCCACGTCCCAATCGCTGGGCCAGGCGGGCAACAGCAGGATTTGCCGCCCGGGCGTCTGCATCAGCATCTCCTGCAGTCCGATCATGCCGCTGCCACCGTGATCCATGTCAGGCACATGGTCAAGCGTGGAGGCAAAGAAGGCGGGGTAGCGCATAGTGGCGGAGGGCCGAAGCAGATTGTTGTCCGCCCATGCATGCAACACGTCGGGGTTGGAGCCAAAGTTCATTTTAGCGAGCATATAGCTTTTCGCATCTTCCACCAGCCCCAGCCGCGCAGCGAAAATCGCCTGCTGGAACCAGCAGAACGGCATATCTTGACTGAACGTCGAGCGATCGCGGTTGAACCAACCGCAATGCCAGGTGTTCCGCGCCAATTGCAAATCGGGCAGGCCGAGGCCGCAGCGGGCAAAGGGGAAGACCGCATACAACTGGGGGAATTCCATGTTGGATGTGCCCCCGTAGATTTCGGCTGGCGCCAGGATCTTCACGCCGCGCTTTGCTTCGATCGGCATATCGGGCAGGCGGGAGCGGAGTTCACGGGCAACCTGCATGTCTGCCTCAGACAACGCTCCAGGAGGCGTAGCCAGGACGCCCTCCACCACGGCCTGTAACCCGGCGATGGCGTCGGTGTTATTTCGCAGCTTGCCGTCGCGTCCATACGTTTCCAGCGCATTTCCAGGCTCGATGACCAGTTTGCCGTGCTCATCAAGTTCGCGACCGGTGCGTTGCTTGTTCAGGCGGCGGTAGTAGCCGTCATAGAATTTGGCCACTCCCAGTGCGGTGTCGACATACTCCTTCGGAGGGGTGCCGGAGAAGCGGCAGAATTCCAGCATCATGTAAGCGTGTTCCAGCGCGGTGGTATAATGGTGTTTCAGGTGCTGGTATTTGCTGTGTCCGTCAACCGCCTTGGGTGTGAGCCCCATCCAGTCGAAGAGTTCACAGAACGGCACGCCGTCAACATCCCACAATTTCATGGCCCGGGCCCGCTGGGCCGCCGCCCGTTCCTGATAGAACGCGAGGTTCAGGCGCATCATGTCTTCATCGCCAGCCTTGATCATCGGCCAGTGCAACAGCCGCTGGTTCTGCGCCATGAAGTGACATCCTGCCCACAGTCGATTGTCCGCACCGCGTCCTGGAGGATTCTTGTTCTCGACATCATTGTATTGTCGTTGACTAGGAAGGTCGGCAGTAAAGAGGCCGCCGTTGAAAACCTGCGGGAAGCGACCGGTGGAGTTGCAGCCTAATATATGGCGGAAGAGTTGGTAATTGCGGGCGGCAGTCCAAGCGGGATCCTTCTCGCGGGCCTCAGCCGGAAGGTTTGGCTTGATGACGATGTGGCTGCGGTCCCAGAAGGCGCGCCACCAGGCTCCCGTGCGTGCCAAATCCTGTTTCGCCGTATTCTGGGTGTCGTGTTCGAGACGGTCGAGAGCGGCCTGGAACATGGCCATGTCGGCATCCTGCGCAGCGCGGATCAGCACACGAATTTCGAATGACTTAACCGGCTCGCGTGTCCGCACTTTTGTGGCGTGAAATGGGGTGGGTGGGACTATGCCGTCGACTTCGCCAGCCGGTTCGAGCGCCCTGCCAATCACGCGTCCGCCCATCGTGAGATTCCGTCCGGGATCAAGAACCTGTGCCTCGAGCCCCGCCATTCCCATTCCAGCAATCCGGCCTTTGCGCACGGCGTCATAAGCAGCCTGATCCAGGCGATGGCTCCATTGCAGCCCCTGTGGCGTGGCTTGCGCCTTGAAACGCGGGGCGTTAGCCGGCCAGGATTCATAGGCCACGGTGTACGCAACCGGTTCGGCGGAATCAAACTGCACATGGATCACCGGTCTTTGGACATCCACCCATATCCGACCGCTGACCTTCGCCCCCGAGGGTGTGCCGCCCTGAAACAATATCGCGCCGCTTTCCAGCTCGAGTTCCTGACGGAAGGGCTTCTCCGGTTCCGGTTCTACCGGAAAAATGGCCGGCTGGGTTGTGATTCGGATCCGACCGAGTTTGATGTTGTTGCCGTGGACATCAAAGGCATCAGCACAACCGATGTAGAATGCCAGCTCGCCCTTCTCCACCCAGACGTTCAATCCGAGATTGCCACCACCGATAGGCATCGTGCCTGCGGAATCCTTGCTCGGCGTATTCCAGACAATGTTGTAAGGCTTTGTCCAATGGGACTGCCCATCGGAGGCGGCAATCACCAACGGCAACGCTAGCAGTAGTGCGCCGACAAGGGCGTGGTTATTTTTCATATTGCGTTCTCTTTTCACAGTCAATCGGGCGTCCCGCTTCCCGACATAACAGAAGCATTCATTTGTAAGGGGTCTGTGTTCAAAACTCCAATACAACATCATCGTAACCGGCATACTTGATCACCGCTTTGTTTGACCCATGCACCATCGACAGATATGGGCTGTCGTAGGTTTTCGGGGGATTCAAATTCACGGTGATGCCATTTATCTTTGGCAGTTGCGCGCCCTTGGCCCAATATTCATACTTGTCTTTCGCC
>CAJBSZ010000191.1 GCA_903958395.1 uncultured bacterium
AAAACAAAGCTCGTATCCCTCGTCTTATCCCTCGTCGTCGTCCAATCCCTTGTGAACGCCGCATCGGCTCCAACTCAAGAGCTGTTCGTTTCTCCGCAAGGCAAGGATAGCAATCCGGGCGCGTCCGCCGCGCCGTTGCAAAGCATCGCGGCAGCCCAGCAGGCCACGCTTCAGACTCCCATCGCGCGCTCCGGTATTTTGCCGTATGGCGCGGCCACGCAACCGGTGATGGTGGGGCAACTGTGCTGCGAATATCTGGTCAATCCATTGGGCGTGGACACGCCACAACCGCGCTTGAGTTGGATGCTCGCATCGGATCGGCGCGGGGAACGACAGACCGGCTATCGGGTGTTGGTGGCCTCCACGGCGGAGTTGTTGAAAGCTGACAAAGGTGATCTGTGGGACAGCGGCGAGGTTGCCTCGTCCGATTCCTGCCAGATCGAATATGCCGGCAAGCCGCTGGAATCACGAATGCGGTGCTACTGGAAAGTTCGTGTCTGGCTTGCCCGCCGTAGCTCCGATAACTCTGAAGTTCGGAGCGAAGGAGGGAGTGCTCCGGCCTCGTGGACGATGGGCCTTTTGAAGCAGGATGATTGGAAGGCGCAGTGGATTGAAGCCAAGGGGCAGACCTCGCCATGGCTGCGCCATGAGTTCGATCTTGAAGCCGCGCCGGAAGAGGCGACCGCCTATGTGAATGCGGTTGGCTACTATGAGTTCTATGTGAACGGCAAGAAGGTGGGCGACGATGTCCTCGCCCCCGTGGTCTCGTCGTTGGCCAAGCGCACCTACTATCGCACCTATGATATCAAATCACTCCTGAAACCGGGAACGAACTGTATCGGCTTATGGCTGGGGCAGGGATGGTCCGGGAAAGGCGGGCCCGCAGCGCGTGTTCAGTTGGAGATCTCATCGGGCGGAAAACGCACGGTCATAGAGACAGGCCCCGCATGGACTTATATGCCCAGCACCCACACGTTGCTTGGCAAGTGGTCATGGGGCAAATTCGAGGGCGAAGAGGTTGACGCCAGGCGCGATATCCCCGGCTGGAACATGGCCGGATGCCGGCAAGGGGACTGGAAGCCCGTGGACATTCGGAGCGCCTGGCCCGGGATTGCGAGTTCACAGATGTGCGAGCCAAACCGGCTCGGGGCGGCCATTCCCGTGGCCGAGTACACGGCCATCAGCACGAACGTGTGGGAATTGGATTTTGGGACAAACCTTACCGGCTGGTTAAAGGTCCGGATGCCGCCGCTGCAGTCTGGCCAGAAGATCACCATCCGGTATGCCGACAAGCGCTTCCGGGAAGTCCCTGAAGAAACCCCGGCGGGCAAGATCAGGGCACGGGGGGGGGACTGGAGGGCTACGGCTAAGGGGACTCTTTATCAGACCTACGGGCAGAACGATGTGTTTATCTCCGCCGGCAAACCTGACGAGGTGTTCTGTTCCAAGTTCAACTACCACGGATTCCGTTATGCAATGATCGAAGGGCTGCCGTCCCAGCCCGCGCCCGGCACGGTCGAGGCACTGCCGATCGACTTGGATCTCGAGCCAGCCGGGGATTTCGAGTGTTCCAACGAGCGGTTCAATAGCATTCATCGGGTCAACCTCTGGACCTTGAGTTGCTTAAACCTTGGCGGCTACATGGTGGATTGTCCGCACCGTGAACGGAAGGGGTACGGAGACGGGCAGGTGGGGGTTGATTCGCAGATCATGGCCAAGCGCTCGGCCTCCTTTTACGCCAAATGGATGCTCGACTGGTTCGATGATCAGAAAGCGAACGGTGATTTGCCCCATACGGCGCCGAACTCCGGTGGGGGCGGGGGCCCGGGTTGGGGTGGCGCCGGTTGTGTGCTGCCGATCCAGCTATATACGTACTACGGCGATCGCCGCGCGCTAGAGACCGCCTATGAGCCGATGCGCCGGTATACGGAGTTCCTGGAGGGCAAATGCTCCAATGATATTCTCCGGGCCTATGGCGGGGACTGGGGCTTTATCGGGGATTGGGTAGCACCGGGACGCGGCATGGATGGTAAATGGCCATCCAAGCGCTGCGCGGAGCTCTTCAACAATTGTTACAGGGTGTTTCTCATGGAGAATCTCGTCCTTGCGGCGGAGGCGCTCGGCCGCTCTGATGAGGTCCAGCGCTGGCAGGCCCGATTAAAGGAGATACGTCCGCTCATCCATGCGGAATTTTACGAGCCAGAGAACAAGCGGTATGTGATAGATGAACAGGCTTACCAGGTGATGCCGCTCATGACCGAAGTGACTCCCGAGGAGCTGAGGCCGGTTGTCATGAAGACGCTTGAAGAGCTGATCTTCAACAAATCCAAAGGGCATCTGGATACCGGGATGCTGGGCACCTATTTCCTGCTGCGATTCCTGCAAGGGAACGATCGCAACGATTGGATATTCACCATGATGAACCAGCCGACTTATCCTGGGTGGGGCTACATGCTTGAGCAGGGTGCCACCACCTTCTGGGAACAGTGGAACGGATATTGGTCGCAGATCCATTCCTGTTTCACCAGCCCCGGGAGCTGGTTCTATCAGGGCCTCGCCGGTATCCGCCCCGACCCGAAGGGGCCCGGTTTCAAAAAAATCCTAATCCAGCCTGCCATCGTCGGGAACCCGCCTTCGCGAGGAGGCTCCGGCGCGGCAAGTGTGACCTGGGTAAAATGCCATCATGATTCCATGTACGGGCGGATCACCTCCAACTGGAAGCTTGAGGAAGGCGCGCTGACGATGGAGGTGGGCATTCCGGCCAACACCGTCGCCACCGTGCGCATTCCCACGACGAAACCGGATGGCGTTCAGCTCGATGGGAAGCCGGTGAAGTTGTCGCCGGATGTCAAGGTGCTGCGCCGCGAGGCCCGCGCACTCATCCTGAAAGTGGGGAGCGGGAATTACCGCTTCGATGCGAGCTATTGACAGTATTGCGTTTGAAGCCCCGGTCGGGGAGTCTGTAGGTCTTTTAAGCGGATGATGAGGCCGACAGGGTGCGAACGTGTCCAGCCTTGCCATACGCCAGGATAGCGCTGTCCGCCGTAATTAACGTGGCGCTGCAGCAACGAGCGGTGGCCACGATGAGGCGGTCGGCCGGGTCGCCATGCAAGGCTCCCGGCAACCGCGTGCTGGCGATGGCAATTTCCGGTGTTAACGCAAACAACGAGAGACCCGGGGCGGCCAACGCGCGCCTGACCCAGGCGGTGCAGTCGTCGTTGAATAGGATGCGACCCTTTGCCTCCAGCATCGCCGCTTCCCAGACCGAAATAGCGCATACGCGCAATGCTTCAGCGGGCACCGCCTGCTCAATCCGACGCTGAGCGGGTGCGGCTAAACGATCCGAGCCTTCCATAAGCCAGATCCAGACGTGCGTATCCAGAATCAGGAGGTCATCGGAGTTAGGCATCGGCATCCCAGCTTTCTCCTGTGGACGCGATAAGATCACCCGTGATTGAGGCATGTCCCTTCAGAAAACCGAAGATGGGTTTGGCCCCCTCATCCTCGAAAGGCACGAGTTTCGCGATGGGTTTCCCTCGCTTGGTGATAATGACAGTCTGATGATGCACTTGGACCTTGTCCATCAGGCCCAGGCAGTGGGTCTTGAATTCTCCGGCAGCAATTTCCATAGCGCGTCTCCTTATATGACCATGGACATATTACCATAGTCATGGATGTTGACAATTGAATACTTCTGAGTTGGACTTACGCCTCGGAGGGCACCACGCACACTACCGGCCGAGACGGCCGGCTCCAAAACGCTCATGAATCGAACTGGAGCCGGCGGTCCTCCGCCGGTAGCAACGGTTGGAACCTTCCGCAGCGTCTAAGTCTGACTGGCTGCTAAGCATGGGGTGTATGCCAGTTCGGAAACGTCGATTTCGTCATCTGAAACGTTTCAGATCGATAAAACAGCGCTTGTGGAGGGGATGTCGTCGGCCCATGAAGGCGCCTGGAGCCGGCCGTCCCCGGCCGGTACCGGCGGAGACCGCCGGCTCCAGAAAGGCGCCTGGAGCCGGCCGTCCCCGGCCGGTACCCGCGGAGACCGCCGGCTCCAGGCAGGTGG
>CAJBSZ010000192.1 GCA_903958395.1 uncultured bacterium
ACCCCGGTACTCTTGCCGATGGCTACAATTTTGCCGCCGAAATCCCACACCGACTTACTGCCCGTGCTGCTACCGACATAAACCCGGTTGCTGTTGCTGTTGTTGACGTCACCGAGTAGGCCCGCCCAAGTGGATGCGGCGGTGCCAGCGAGGATCTTGCCGCCGTTGGTGATGACCAGATTGCCGTAGGTGCCCACGAAGTCCACGATAACATTCGTCAGGATACCCCCATCAGCCACCGTCAGACTGTTGCTGGTGGCAGCGCTGGTGGCGTAGCCAATGTTTACATTTTTCGCACCGGCATTCCACAGGGAGTTGGAGACTATGAAAACGGTGGTGCCGTTGGCGCCATTACCAATATAGCTCGTGTTGGTGCTAAAAAGGCTGGCGCCGTTGGTAAGGATCAGGGAGGCGCCCGTCCCGTTCAGGGTCATGCTGGCCGTGTTGGTGATCCCCCCCCCGTTCACCATCAACGTTCCGGCGCTGACCGTCGTGGCACCGCTGTAGGTGTTGGTGCCGGTCAAGGTCAAGGTCCCGGCCCCCGTCTTGGTCAGCGTCGCGGAGCCGGCGATGGCGTTGCTTACGGAGAGCGTGCGGCTACTCCCGACGTTCCACGCCTGGTTGGTGCCCAGGGTAACGCCGCCGACGTTAACCGCCAAATCCGCCCCCGCATTGGTCATGTTGATGCCGTAGGCGCCGATCGTCAAGGTGCTGGCTGCATTGGTGAGAGTGAGCGCGTAATTCTGCGTAGGCCCTACGATGAGACCGCCGCTGGAATAGTCGGCATTGAGATTGATGAGGCTATTGGCGGGATTAGCCGAGGTATTGAACCGGTTCGTATCCCCTGTGGCCGGGGTTGTGCCTCCCCAGTTGGCCGCGTTGCTCCAGACATTGTCGGCGCCCCCGCCGCTCCAGTCAGTGGTGGCCGCCCGGGCGGCAAACGATGAAACCATCCAAAGCAGACAGGCCAGCGTGATGAGGCAAGAATACGCTTTCTTCTGGTCACACATAGAATAGTCCCCTCCCAAATTAGGAATAGTATACCACGAATTGACTCCCCGTATTGTCCCTTATTTAAGGGACATAGGGGTGTTTTGGGCGCACTACAACCGGCCCAGGCACTTGGCAACCGCCTGGGCCCTTGAATGGACATGCAGTTTCTCATAGATCCGCGCAATATGCGTTTGCACGGTCCAGTAGCTGATGCCAATCTGCTCGGCAATCTCCTTTTGCAGCATGCCCTTGGCCAACATGTCGAGGATCTCGCGTTCGCGGGATGCCAGGGTCGCGAGGTCGTCCGGCACCTGCGCCGGTTTCTTGAACGTCTGAACAACCCGCCGCGCAATGTTTGAGGACATCGGCGCTCCGCCGTCCAGAATCTCCTTGATCGCGGCAGACAGTTGCGCAGGAAGCACCGGTTTCAGCAGATATCCCACCGCCCCGGCGGCGAGGGAATCGAAGATCATATCCGTGTCGTCGTAGACGGTCACCATGACGATCTGCGTATCGGGCAACATCGGCACGAGACGGGCCACGCATTCTACACCGTTCATGCCGGGCAGGTTGATATCCATCAGAATAATCCTCGGACGGAGCGCGGGCAACTCCCGGAGGGCTTGTTCGCCGTCCGGAAACGAGCCAATCCACTTCATCCCAGGCATGCGCTGAAGCATGGTTTCAAGACTGCGCCGCAGTCCGGCATTATCCTCCACGATGGCAATGGCAACAGGCTCGTTTTTCATGATGAACTCCTGGGTGCGGTGAATGGAACTGTAAAAACGACGGTAGTCCCCTGCCCGGGAACACTCTGCCGGGCAAAAGTCCCCCCCATCTGCTCCATGCGCACACGCATATTCGTGCTTCCATGATTTTCAACAACGTCCCGCGTGGTATCGAACCCCCGCCCGTTGTCGCGCACCGTGATCGTGATGCGCCCGCCCCCTGTGGCGATACCAAGCAGGACCTCGCTGGGCGCGCCATGCCGGACGGCATTATGGACCGCCTCCTTGACCGCCAACGCCAGGTTGTGCCGCTGAACCGAATCGAGCAGCACATTCGGCATCGTTTCAGGCACATCCAACCGGCACCGGATCTGGGCGCGGGCGAGGTAATCCTGGGCAAACTTGCACAGAAATCCCGCCATGCCTTCCAACGTGTCATTGGCCGGATTGATGGCCCAGACAATATCGCTGAGGCGGCGGACATTGCTTGAAGCCCGCTCAGAAATCTCCCCGAAATGCGCACGAGTCGGATCATCGGCAGGCAATTCATCCTTCGCCAGTTCGCTCATCATCGCGATCTCGGACAAGTTGGCGCCGAGATCATCGTGGAGATCCCGGGCAATACGGGCACGTTCCCGGTCGCGGGCATGCACCCTCTGAAGCTTCAGGTAAACCAAATACCGCCACGCTCCGAAAAACAGGCTCGCCAATGTGACCCCAACAAGTCCCCAGAACCAGACCTGGCTCGTCAGCGGCAGGGGGATGTCCAACTCGATCCGTTGCGCCACGCCATGCCGCCGGTCCTTTACGGCAATACGCCAGACATTCTCCCCGGCCGCCGTAATCCCCGCCACCTCGCACCCGACGGCGTCCTTGAATACGGGGTTCAGCTGGCTGTAGAGGAACAGATCCCCGGAGCGGGCGCCCGCATCCGTCAACTCGATCTGCATGGCGGATCGCAAGGCCGTCACCTGCTTGATATCCGCCGCCCCGCAATAAATGTGGAGCCCGGAGCCGATCAGCGCCGGACGTCCGGGGTCCCGGTCCAGATCGGTAAAGCACAGATGCTGGGAGGCGGAGGGCGCCAGGAAGGGCGTCGTCCAACTGCCTTCGGCCACGCCCATGAACCGGTTGTCCCAGAACGACCAGACCGCATAGTGGTGTTTGGGATCCAAGCCAATGCGGGCAAAATCCAACGTGACCGTCTGCTCCTTCTCCGCCGGATTCCACAACAGCACCACCGTCGAGTCACCCCAGTCCCGCTTCACATGCCCCACCAGACGGGGCCATTCCCGGGCCGTGCAGATATCCAGCACCTCGGTATGCTCCCTGGCCGGCGGGGTCAGGACCTCGACATTCCGCCAGTAGGGCTTGAACCGCTCCTCGTTCCAGGGGTCGGACGTCACCGCCACACCGCAGGACAGTCCCACCATGCTGATCCAGGTCCGTGCCAGCGGCCAGCCGCCATCAAACGGGCGGACATCCTTGAGTTCCGTGGCCATGTAGAAATAATCGTTATTGACCGCGAACCACCGCCCATTCAGGTGATACGACCGGAGCACCTGCTCAATGACCGCCCGAGCTGTTCCCTGCCCGATCTGTTTCCCTGTATTGCTTGCGTCCACAAAGCCCACCGACACCCGTGACGGCGCGAAATGCCCGCCATCCACATAATGCCAATTCTGGAGATAAACATCATCCCCTACGGCTTCCCGAAGTTTACGGAATCCCTCGCGAGTGAATTCAAGAGCGGTTTTATCAGGCAGGTCATTCCTGAAATTTTCGTAAATCTTCAGATGGGTGAACCCCATTGAAACCGCCTGCTGGGCAGTCACCACGAAATTGGTCCAGTCGCCATAGGGATAACGGGTCGCTACGAGGCGCAACCCAGGCCTCGCTCCCGATTCCGCGATCCGTTTCGCGTAGAAGGCCAATCCTTCCGGGAAGCGCTCATTCGTCTCCAGCGGCCCACCCGTTGCGGACTGGAACACATCCTCAATCTGGATCGTCCCGGGGCGCAACCGTCCCTCCGACTTCAGGACCTGGTCTGCCACGTCCAATACATTGCTGCCGCTGACTGAAAGCCCACGGAACGAACTGTTCCAACCGGTCAAAGAGCCTTTCGAGGTGCGCGCCCCATGCGTCTTGGCCACCCAGTCCGCCCAGCGAGCCAGAGCCACGGCAGGCGGTTCAATAAATAACGCCATCTGCTGGCCCCACCGGGTCTCGCCAGGCCTCACCCGGACTTTATTCATCTTCGACGATAGTGTCAGGCCGATCCGCCCCTTCCCTACAGCCATGACCCGGCCTCCCACGAAGGCAACAGGTGTCCCGACGGGGCCGAACAGAAAGCCCGTCCCATCGGAACGGTAACACCCGCCATATTCATGGATGGTTTCTTTCTTCCGGAGTTCATCGAGCGCCGACAGGACGGGAGTAGCGGGATGCAATCCGGTCAGGAACCAGTCCGACAGCTTGCCCGACACCTGGATCGAGCAAACAGGCGACTCGTCGGAAGGGTCGGGCTGCATCACCAGGGGACAGGTATTGTCCAGGCTGACAGGCCGTCTTCCCCTGTTCCGGATCCCCGCCTGCAACAGCACAACGGGAACGCCTGCCATCTTGTCCAGCCGGAACAACAACTCCATTTGTTCTTCCTTGAACTCGAAGGTGGCGCGCTGGACTGTCGCCATTCCGTAGGGCGTATTCTCCACGGCGGTGGAAATCCGGCCGACCTGTGAGCCGGACTCGGAAGACAAAACGTAATTCGTTCCGGGCACATCATTGATCCAAGCCGAAAAGCCGCCCCGGAAATACTCAATCCCCGGCGCCGAAAGGATCACCGAGCGTCCGTCCTCCGCCAGCCGGGCCTCCACCGCCTGGGCTGAAGCAGAAACCCCGCCGGGACACAACGCGGCCCCTATCAAGGCGAGTAAGAGAAATTGCCGCCACCGGAGAGTCATGGGAAACAGCTACCACACCGGGTGAAAAAAGGGAAGAGTTTGGTTAACAACGGGCAATCCCGAGCCGCATCCCGGGCTTATCGGCCGCCTACCGCCTCCAGACCCATCACATCTGTGCTACTATTGCTCATCGCATTGACACCCCAGGGGACAGGATTACACCGTTGCCAGCGGGACTTGGATATTGCAGGAATGCTCAGCTCCATCAAACCGTTCCAGCCACTCCCCCTCCGCGACCTGAACCGAGGTGTCGAGTGCCGCCAAAAGCAGCACCTTCGGCTTGCCGTTCTCCAGGTAGACCTTCGGCATTTCCAGCCGCTTAAAGGATTGCGACCGACCGTCCGCCCAGCGAATCACCCGCCCCGGCATCACCAGCGGCTGTGCCGCCAGTTCCCAGTGGACCGCATCGGGCGACTGCAGGAGAACCATCTCGTCCTGGTACGGGACAAACTTCTCCTGGCAATCCTTGACAATGGCGTAGTAGCGCCCGTCCTGGCACCATTCCATGTGGTCATCCAGCGGGAACTGTGTCCGCGCCTCGACCGGAAATGGCATATCCAGAGTCTTGAACGGGCCGAGCGGGGAGTCGGCGACCGCCATGCGGTGGCGAACATTGCCGCCGAAAGGCGGCTCACCCGGCGTGACCGTCTTGTAAACCAGCATGAACCGCCCGTCCAGTCGCTCGGAAATCACGGGGACAGCGGTGATGAAATGCCCCGGCTCCACGTCGATCAGCGGTTGGTCAAACCGCGTCCAGGGCCCGGCAGGATGATCCGCCACGGCGACGCCCACGCGCTGGGCGTTGCGGTGGGACCACCAGTCCCCGTTGACCTCGACCTTGCGCGGATCGGCTTCGGCCCGCCAGTGGCCGTTGCCGCAGTTGCCGGTGTAATACAGGTAAAACTTGTCGCGAATCTTCAACACGCAGGGATTGTGGGTGACGTCGCCATCCCAGTAATCGCCACCCCGGGCCGGCAACGCCGGATGCTTGACCTCGAAGGGACCCGCAGAAGTGGGCCCGACCGCGTACGTCACCTCGGAATGCGTGGCCCATCCGTTGAACCCCCATCCCCGCCGCCACCGCGAGAAGAGCACATGGTAAAGCCCATCCGTCGTCGCCGTCATCGTGCCGCACCAGATGTGATAGTCCGGGGAGGCAATACAGGCGGTTCCCGGAACGGGAAGCGCCAACCGCTGGAAATCCGGGGCTGGGGCTTCTCCGGGGACAGTTTGATGTTGAGCGAGGACGTGTTGCATCGTGATAACCAGTCTTTCTTGGATTCGAACTTTCTTGCATGATCTCTCAAAGCGGCTTGCAACGGATCTCGAAGAGCCGGGCATGGTCCAGTCCGTGCGTGGCCAGCACACGCAGACGCAACCGGCGCACACCGCGCAACGACAGTGGAAACTCTCGCTGGCGCTGGACATTGCCGCGTACTTCGAGAATGGTCTTGAGCCCGTCGCCGTCATCCGCAAGCAAATCGAAGTCGCGGATTGTTTCCGGCTGCGGTCCCCAGACCATGCGACGCCGGGCCTGGCTGGTATTGGCCGGAAAGAGGCCGCGATGCATCCCTGAGTCGAAGACCAGAGTCACCGCCCCGATATCCACCGGCTTTCCCCACGCCAGTTCCAGCCACGGATCCTTGTCGTCCGGACGGGACATCCAGCGGTGCGTGCTGGCCACGGTCAATCCCGGGCGCACCCCCCACTCGCCATGGACAGCGCGGGTCTCGCCATCCAACACCAGCGCGCCGACGCCGTCAGGCTGCTCGCTGGAGACACGAACGGTCGCGCTCACCGCCACGCCCGGATCCGCCAATCGCACGCCGGGAATGAATCCGCCCTGTCGCACGATCTGCTGACGGGTGGCCTCGACGAGCCTGGCGTCGGCATGAGCCTCATGAAGATCCGCCATGCCCCGCACCCTGCGCGTGACCAAGGCGACAAAAACGCCAACCCCTTCCCCGATGGCCGCGCTGGTGGCCATCACGCGGGTACTGGAGAAGGCGATGTGGCTGGCGGAAATATTCCGCCCCGCAAACATCAAGTTGCGCACATTGCGACTGATGCAGGCCGACAGCGGAATCTCGTAGAGATGCGGCATGTACGGCTGGTGGCAGGGTTCCTCGTCCGGGGCATAGACCCCGCCCGGAGGATGGGTATCGAATGACCAGCCACCATAGGCGATGGCGTCGCCGAAGCGCACGGCCTCCTGCAACTCCTGCTCCTTCAGCACGTGCAGGCCGATGAACCGGCGGGATTCCCGCTTGCCGGCGAGGAACCCGATCCAGTCCAGCGCCCAATTCGCCGACTCGGGATGGTTCCCGCTGTTCTTGATGTGATCCCACACCCCCATGAGTACCGCCATCAGCTCGTCGCGGATGGCCTCGTCGTCCTTGATCGGATCCAGAAGGCCGCCGTACTCGATCCACCAGTAGCCATATTCGAAGTCATCATGGGGCCGTAGGCGCAACGCCTGCTCGTCGAATTGGCGCGCCCAGGGCGGCGCCGCAAACGGCATGGGCCGCCCCATGTCACGGCCCATGAAAAGGAGGGTATTGCCCAGGTGGAGCAAATCCGCCTGGGGCTGCGCATGGGGTTCGCCATATTCATCGCGGCCTTCGCGGCCCAACCGGAACAGCGCCCCGGCCTCCACGCCCAGCCGCCCATCCCCCGTGGCATCCACGAATAGTTTCGCGGAAATCTCAAATTCATCCTCGGTGCCGGGTCGGATCGCGCGGGCCGCGACGATGCGATCGCCGTCCATGCGCGCCCCGGTCACAGTCGCGTTCAACAACAGCGTCAGGTTGGACTCCGCCCGGCATTTCTCGTACAGGATCAAATCCAGCATCGAGGGGGAACACTGGGGATTGCGCGCCGCGCTCTCCAGGCGGATTTCCTCCATCAGCCCTCCCTCGCGCGCCTCGGTCGCCAGGGGACGCCCCCGCATACCGCTCACATCCGCCCCGACGATGTGCATGCGGATCTCGGAGGAGGCGTTCCCGCCCAGCACATGCCGGTTGTGGCACAGGATCACCGTCGCGCCATTACGCGCCGCCGACAGGGCCGCACAGACCCCGGCCAGTCCGCCCCCCGCCACCAACACATCCGCATTCAATGTCTTCAAGTCACCCTTTGTCATCGTCTCCCCTTTCCTTTTTCTCACGGAAGCGTGCCGGCCTTTCGCCGTTCCTCGAGTTGAGCGTGGATCCGGGCCATGTAGGCCTCATTGATCGGGAACTTGATGGCCAGGATAAGCGCCAGTGTCGCGAAGATGATGTTCGGCAAATAGGCGCACCACTGGATCCGGACGAGGACGTCTGCGGATTGCATCATGATTTTCTGGTTGAAGCCGGAGAACGCCAGCATGTAGCCAACGAGCACCACACAGAGCGAGACCTCCATCTTATAGACGAAATTCACCACGGCGGTGAACAGGCCTTCCCGGCGTTCGCCATGCTCAAGTTCATCCACGTCGCAGATGTCGGGGACAATGGCTTCGCGCAACACCACGCCGACCCCGACAAGGGGGGCCAGCAGGAACGCCGCCACCAGTTGCAGGTACGGCGACACCGCAGCCACGTCCAGGTGCAGCCCCGGAAAGACGCCGGCAATCCACCGCAGGATCACCGAGTCCGACGTGTACAGGAACGGCACGAGACAGGCCTGGAACACCGCCACGGCCGCCCCGATGATAACCCCCTGGCGCTTGCCGATCTTGCGGCTGAGCCGGGGCACGAGCGGCAATACCAGCAGCGTCATGCCGACAGTCATGGCGGAGGCAATGGCCATGATGGTGGTCGCCATCTTCTTGTCACCGCCGCACACATGATAAACGTTGATATAGAAGACCAACTGGCCGAACACAACCAGCCCGAAACTGGAGAAAAACCGCATCGCCAGGTAAATCACGAAAGGCTTGAGCTGCACCGCCTCCTTCAGGCACTTCATGATCGGCGCCGGCTTGCGGTTTGACATCGCGAAACGCTCCTTGCAGGCGAACACCGGGACCATGGCGGAGGCCAGAATCAACACCGCCATGATGGCGCCGATCACGCGGATCCCGTTAATCTCGCCACCGAATACCGGATTCAGGGCCAGCGGGTAGATCCAACCGACGCCCAGGGCGACCACCTGCAGGAAGGTGTTGCGTATGGCCATGACCCGTGAGCGCTCGTGATAGTCATCCGTGAGTTCGTAGCCGAGCGCATAATGGGTCATCGAGAAGATACCCCAAACCGTGTAGTAGAACGTGGCGAAGGTCACGACATACACAAACTGCCCGAGCTTGGGCCATGCCGGGCTGGCCCACCAGATCCCGGCCATGATGCAGGCGCTCAAAATTCCGGTCAGCACCAGGAATGGTTTCCGCCGCCCCCAACGGGTGTGGGTGTTGTCGGACCAGTGCCCGATGAACGGCCCGAGCGCCCCATCCACAAACCGGGGCACCATCACCGCCCAGCTCAACAGCACCGCGTCCAGCCCGAACCCCGTGTTGAAAATCGGCAACACCAGGGCGAACGTCTGGATCATCATGGCATCAGCCAGCGCGCCGACGCCCCAGAGCCACATGGTCTTGCGCGGGGCGGTATAGATGTCGGTTGAAGGGGCGCTCATGGCTGCCTCCCCACGTCCTTCGGCGTCGCCATCACCTCCACCGCACCGTCGCTATGGGACAGCACCAGCGTTAGCGTCCCGGTAGCCGCGTCCCAGCGGACGGCCTTGGCGGCAGTGGCGGGAGTCACAACGACATTCGGCTCGGCCTTGAAGGTCAACACCAGCTCGGTGTCGCGCTCCGGATACTCGGTGTTGGCCTGGAGCCAGAGCCCCTCGCGGCCAAGCTTGCCGAGCACGTAAGCATGCGGACCGATCTTGCCCGCGATGTTCTGCAGGCCGCCGCGGTCCGTGAGCGGCACCGAATAGGTCTGCGTCTCGTCTAGGTTCTCGTTGCTGTTGAGGATGGTGAGCGTGTTGCCGACGATATTGACCAGCGCATTCCCCGTATACCATTGCGGATAGGCGGCGTCGAAGACGCTCTTCACCTTCTCCGTCTCCATCAGGCTTGAGAGCGGCAGGACGGCGATGTCCTTGCCGAGGTCGCGCTTGCCCTGGGGCAAGACCGGGAAGTAGTAGTACCGCCCGGTGTTGGGGAAGAATTCCATGAGTGTGCCCGGATGGACGCCATGGTCGCGGAATCCGTAGGTCGCCTGGTAGACAGATTCCCATTCATAGTAATACTGGTCGCCGTCCTCCTGTTTCGGGACCCCGTCGTTATAGGCCGCGATCCTGACGTTGCGGCGCACCTCGTCCTTGGTCGGCACGAGCTTGTGCCGAATCACACCGCGCATGAATGGCAGGCAGAAGCGGTGGAACGCGGACAGCAACTCGCCGTCGGTCGTCCAGAAGGCGGCGGGATTGCGATAGCATCCATCGGCGATGTCGGGATAGCCCTTCGCGGCGAAGTTCCAGCCCTTCGGCACCGGCGTCGTCCCCACCTGCCCCTCGAAACTGAACACCGAGCAGCCCCGGCCAAGGCCCATGGCGTAGTTGAGCGTCCAGAAGATGCGCGGCATGAGCGTGACATCGCCCCCGCGCTGGCCCAGGACCTCGCCCAGCTTTCGGAACCCGACCTGCTGCCAGTACCAGCCGCCATCCTCCCAAGCCCCCTGGGCCAGGATATTGCCGGTCAAATAGAGCCCCAGCACGGAACTCTGGGAGACGAACTGGCGATGGAGGATGTTGTTCTTCTGGGCCAGGACCAGATGGTCCTTGTAGGACTCCACGAAGGCCCCGCGGCGCTCGTACATCGCCTGGAACTTGTTCTCGTCGGGATAGGAGCCATCGGCATCGTAGAAGAGGCGGCCGTACTTGCCGCAGAGCTTGAGCAGGCGCTCCACGTAGAGCTGTCCGTCGCCGCCATGGTAGTGCGCCGAGAGCGTCTCGCCGCCCATGATGCCGATCAGGTTCGGATAGGTCTGAAAGAGATGCTCGACCAGGGACAACGGGGCCCAGTACGTCACAGGGCCGGGGCCATGCGTGCGAAGGAAGGCCCGGAGGCCGATCTCCTGCAGAGGACGGAAATAGCCGATGTAGTCGTCGGTGCCATACACGCTGGTATTCACGGCAACGTAGGGCTTGATATCGTCGGGCAGGGTTTTCCCGAACCGGCGCCAATCCGGAACACGGCACCCTTCCATCGTGAACAGGGGATGTTCCGGCGAAGGCTTGAAAACGGGGGGGCGCTTGGCGATATCGTCATTGATGGTGAAGACGCGAACCTCCGACCACTGGCCCGGCCGCCCCTCCTCCACGGCGCGGACGCGCCAGTACCACTTCCCGGGATCCGGCAATTGCGCATCGTCGGGAAGGAAGCAAGGCGTGGCCAGTTCGGAACGAATCTTGAAGGTCGTCGGGGCATTGAAGGTTTTCGACCGGGCCACCTGGAGTTCATAGTCAATCGCGCCGCGGACCTGGTTCCATCGGTAGAAGGTGGCAATGTCGGTCATGGCAAGATTGTTGGCCGGCACGTCAAGCTTCGGAGCGCCGAAGACGGCAGAGTCCAGGGTCAGGGATTCCAACTTGGCCTTCGCCCCCTTCTGCACCTCGAGGGTATAGATCCGGCGTGACAGTAGCCAGCCTGTGGCGGCCGTGAAATCAATGGCCTTTTCGCCCGGCTCCCGGAATTTCATGAGAGGGAACACCTTCCCATCCTCGGAAATGGCGGTGATCGTTAGCGGATCCGAGGGACTCGCCGCGCCGACCCGGACGGCCAGGGTGTACGGCCGCTTGAAATCGGTCTCGAGCGACGTGCGCAGCGTGGAGCCATCGGCCACCAACGCACCGGCTTTCTTGCCGGAGAGATGGAGCCCCGGCGATTCGCCGGCCTTGACCAGGGTGCCGTTCAAGGTGACAGAGCAGGCATCACCAATGGCCGGCTTCCGTCCGTTGGTGACCGCCTTGAACAGATGTCTGCCCTGATTCCAGATGCCAACATCCGCGCAGGTGGCGGCAATGGCGAAACCGAGTTCGAGCGGTTTCGCCCTGCTGAATTCATAGGGTTGATTCTCCTGGCCGTTGTCCAGCAGCCGTATCCTGTACCCCGTGTTACCAATGACCCAGACCGTATTACCCGGAATGAAGCGCGCATAAGCATCCTTGAACGTCGAAAAGGCCAGGCCATTGCCGAGATCAGAGTCAATGCCGACCCAGCAGCGCTCGTTACGCCAGGATACGCGGGTGAATCCCACACTATTGCCCGACAGCAGGATGCGCGGCCCTTCCGAACTGGTCTTGGTGGTTTTGGCAACACTGATGCCGGAGGAGGTCTGCTCGTTTCCCGAAGCGGGAACATCGTATTTGAAACGCAACTTACCCTGAAGCAAGGGACCATACTCGCCCGTCAGCGCTGCGCCGAGATCAACGTAGGAGACATAGCGGGGAAGCTCATCCGTACAGGTCCAACGGGTCTTGTAGGTCACCACCGGCTCGGCGGCGGCAAGGGTATAGGATTCCTCCCACAGAACGTTTGCACCCATGTCCGGGAACCGCTTATGCAGGACCAGCGTCACGGAACCGTCCGAATTAACGGTGGCCTCGCCGGAAGCCAAGATGGCGCGTTCGGTGGAATGGAGCAGGCCCATGGCACGCAGTTTGTTGTCATTAATCCCCATCAACCGCCCATGACGCTTGTCGGAAAGCCAGTAATCGAGCCGGTTGTTCACGCAAATCGTGGCCTCCGGGTTCGAAGCGTAGGCCAACGACCATTGGTCCTTGGCATAGACCAGCGTCAACAACCCGTTGCTCAACCGGCCCGTGCGGGTCGCCTCGTCAAAGGACGCAGAGGAGGCGGCCTCGGCCTTGCCCCATGCGTTCGCCTCGCGCAAGGTGAAATCCATGCGTTCGTTCCCCGCAAACGACAGGATCGAGCACAACTGGGTCTGGCCATCCGCCTCATGACGGAAAAGCGGGAAGACCTTGCCATCGACCCGGACGAGTTCGACCGGCGCCTCCGCCGCCAGGCCCAACGCCTTGGTGACATCCGCAGCGGGAACCTTCACCGTCGTCGCATACACCGGTTTGGCGGACTGGTTGACCACAGTCAGCACGGCCTTGGTCGCGGCAGGTTCATCCGCGTTCGACGGTAACGCCAGGGCCACCGCCATGCCGATCATTGCCAACCCGATCCCCGAAACCCCTTTAACCCCTTGTCCCAGTTTCTTCATCTCGAACCTCTCCCTTTTTGCTTGTTCACCCTGCTAACCCCTCACAACCCTCTCACGGCACAATCACCACGTCCACCGCCCCGCCGTCATGCGTCAGTTGCAGCTTCAATTCGCCGGACGCCACGTTCCACGTGTTGACCTTCGCCGCCCCGGCAGGCTTGACCGTCACGACCGGCTTCCGGGCGCACCCCACGACCACTTCCGTGTCGCGCCCCTCATATTCGCCATTGGCCTGTAGCCACAGCCGCCGGTTGCGGGCCTCGAACTTGCCCGCCACGTAGGCATGCGGACTGACCGTCCCGGCAATGCTCCGGAACCTGCCTCGTTCACGCAGAGGAACGGCGTATCGTTCCGTCACATCCTCGTTTTCCCGCGTATTCAGCACCACCAGCGTGTCGCCCACGAGGGAGGCCAGCGCATCCCCCTGATACCATTCGGGATAGGCCGCATCGAAAACCGATTTCACCTTTGCCGTGTCCTGCAACTCCGAGACTGGTACGTTCCGGACCGTCTTCGACAGCGGCTCGTTCCCCTGCGGCAAAACGGGAATGAAATAGTAGCGGCCGGTGTTCGGGAAGAATTCCCAGAGCTGGCCGTCATAGTTGCCCATGGTGCGAAACCCGTAGGTCGCCGAATAGAGCGGGCCGTATTCCACATAATGGGGCCACTTCGACAGATCGCCGGGAACCTTCTTGTCGTTGTAGACCGCAAACTTAATGTTCGCTAGAATCTCCTCTTTGGTGGGAATCAGATGGTGGGTCACCGTCCCTCGGATCATCGGCACGACAAACCGGTTGAAGGTGTCGGAAGTCCGCCCGGTTTCGTCCCAGATTCTGGGTGGCCACGCCGCCTTCGGATCCCGCGCAATCGCTTTGGAGCTGATCATCAGGGTCTGACCGTCCAAACTATAGATTCCGCAGCCGCGCGGAATGCCCATGACAAAGTTCAACGTCCAGAAAATACGCGGCATCGTGTTCAGCACGCCGGACCGCTCACCCTGGCAGACCCCCATCCCGTTGAAGCCGGCATTCTGCCAGTAGAACCCGCCATCCTCCCACGCCCCGTGCTGGTGGGTGATGCCGCCCAGCCAGAGCCCCATGGCACAGCTCTGCGAATAGAACTGGCGGCGGATGATGTTGTTCTTCTGCGACAGCACCAGCCACGGCCCATACTCGCGGATGAACGCCCCGTGTTTATCCATCATCATCTGCCATTTATCATCTTTGTAGGTGCCATCCGCCTCCTGGTGAAACATGCCGTATTTCGCGCACAGCTTGATGGCACGGTGACGATATCGCATGGCTTCGGAATCATTATACAGCTCACCGAGCCGTTCGCCGCCCTGCATGCCGATGACGTTGGGCACATGCTTGAACATCCATTCGATATCGGCCAGGCTCGCATCATGGGTACGCAACAGGAAGCTGTAGGGCAACGTGTCCATGTCCCTCGTGAATTCCGTAATCGGAATGGCCACGCGCTCGAGCCCTTCGGCGATAATCCCGATGTTCGGCGCAAGATCCGCGGGGATGTCCGGCTTAAAACGGGTGAAATCCGTTACCCAGGTGGCCTCGAGCGTGAACAACGGGTTTGCGGCAGACACGGGCCTCTTGAGCGGCTTCGAGGTGTGCTTGTCGTTCACCACAAAGCGGCGGATCTCGGACCATTTTCCCAGCAGGGTGCCCTTCTCGCCCCGGATCCGCCAGTACCATGTCCCCGGCGCCGGGAGCTTGTCGTCCGGTGCCATGTACAGCGGCGAATTGGCGCTACTCCGGACGGCAATCTCCACCGGCGCGGCGAAGTCCGGCGTCCGGGATAACTGGAGCCGGTAATCCAACACGAACGGGATCGCCTTCCAGCGGAACATGGCCGCCCAGTCGGTGATCTCCGCGTCCGCCACCGGGGAAAGCATGACAGGGGTCTCGGGCAAGGTTTCGGCAATCACCAGGCTCCGGAGCCGGGCAATACCGGACGTTTTCACGGTCAGCAGAATTTCCGTTTCATCTTTATTTGGGAAGGTCTTGTTCAGTTCCGCCGCATAGGAACCGGGTTTATCAGCCCGGAGCAACACCACGGGTTTCCCCGCGCCAACCAAACGTTGAGCGAAAATCTCGACCGGCGCCTCAGCAACCTCAACGCGGCATTCGAAGGTCTTGTTGAAGTCCAACCGCACGGCCACCTGCCGGAGCGCGCCGGTGGAATCAGCCAGACCATTCACCGTCTGGGCATGAAGCGGCTTGCCGTCCACAAACACCGCGCAGGGCGGAGGCAGATCCGGCACCTTCCCCTTTTGCAACATCTTCCAAAGCTCGTGGGTCTGCCGAAAGACACTGACATCCGTCGAACACGCCAGGAACGCGAAACCGTTATCGAGCCCCTCATGCTCCTTCACGAGGAAGGGGAACTGTCCCTGCACCGGATCAATGAAGTTACACTGGAACCCCGTCGCTCCGACAGACCAGATCATGGAACCCTGGCCGATCGGTCCGTTGGGCAACAGCGTGGAAAGCCCCACGCCGCATCCGGTCGCGGGCGATTCCACGCTGACGCGGCACAATGCGCCCAACCAATTGGGGCGCGTTTCCGCACCATTGATGGCGCCCAGAATGGGACTCTTCATCCGTTCCACAACCGGAGCGGGCATCAGGGCGGGACTCCAGCGCCCCTTTACCCCGTCGCCACTGGCCACATACGCCACCCACAACGGCTTGGCGCCATCATTTTTCCACCGGATGCGATGGACTAGGAGCGGCAGGCCGGGAACAAGTTCGTAGCTTTCGATGACGCTCATCTCCTTCGCCGAGCCCGTCATGCGACGCTCGATCCGGAAGGTGGGATGCCCGTCGGGTCCGACAAAGGCTTCGCTTTTGACCAGCGCGGCATGGGTATAGCGGTCCAAGCCCATCGTCTCTGGGTTTTCGTTGGCCAGGCGCCCATGCCGCACGGTGTCGACCCAGAAATCGGTAGTGCCATCCTCAATCAGCAAAGGGGAGCCGGACTTCCAGCCGGGGGGAAGTTTTCGCACGGCAGGCACCGTGGACGGCGCCACACTCCCCGCCATCGTTGTGTCGTACCCCAGGCTCCACCGTCCCTTCTCGAATGTGACGCGGACGATGCCGTTGCGGATTTCGCCATTGCCCTGACCGGGGTCGGAACAGGCCGCCGCCACCGGATTCCCCTCGGGCCAGCGGTCGGCACGCTCAACAGCGAGGTCCAGGTGCGTGTTCGGGGCTAACGCCGTGTAGAGCCGCAACACCGGGCGGCCCTCCCGGTGTTCAAGGACATAAGGCGGCACAGATCCGCCGTTGTGAGCGGCACGGACCCGTAGCGGAGTATTGGAAGCCACGCCCAACTTCTGCCACAACGACTGCGCGTCCAAGGACACCGCCGTGGCATAGACCGGGCGGGCCGAATAATTGGCCACCGTGACCGGGATCGCGCTGGGTGCGCCCAAGGCATCACAAACCCCCACACTTGCCAGCAGGGACATCATCGTCGAAGCTACTAAAGCTCTCATGTTTCTTGATTCCCTTTTCATGTCATTATCCCCTCTTTATGCCCCCATCCTCTCGAACCCGCCCGACGCTCGCGCGCTCAACAAGGGTGGGTTGAATCCTCAATTCGACCGGCTTCCTGCGTTTCTTTTCGATCCGGTCAATCAGGCACGCCGCCGCCGCCGCGCCCATCTGCTCGGGATGCGAATCGCAGGTGGTGAGCGGTGGGGTCATGTGCGCCCCATAAACCAGATTCCCGCAACCGATCACCGACAGATCCTGCGGGACGCGCAACCCCAACCGGGCCGCAGCGGCATACGTGTCGAGCGCCAAGCGGTCGGTCGCCGCGAAAATGGCTGTCGGACGGGGAGTCAACCGAAGCAGGTCGCAGACCATTTCAATGGGCTGGGCAACAGACCGATCCTGGCAAGCCAGCACCGACGAGCCCCCCGCCGCACGCAATACATCACGAAACCCGCGCCACCGCTGCCCCGTAACGGTTTCGGGCCAGGGCTTCTCCGTGCTGTCAACCCCGATGAAGGCAGTGTTTCGATGGCCACGCTCAAGAAGGTGGCGCCCGGCCATGGTGCCCATCGCATACTCATCAGCGCCGACGAAATCCAGCTTCCCCGTCATCTCGGTTGGACGCATGACGATCACCAGCGGCAGGCGCCGCCCTAAAACCTCCTCAAGCAGCACCTCGTCAACCCGCTCATACATGGGACGGACCAGGATGCCATCCACCCGCCGGTCAATCAGGCTATGGATTTGCTGCCGAAGGTCCAGTTCAGGCGTCGAAAGGACTAAGATGGGCGCATAATTGGAACGGACCAACTCATCATGCGCGCCCTTGACGATCCGGCCGTAGAAATCCCCGTCATCGGCGAACGGGATCATGATCCCCACGGTGCGGGTGGCCCGGCCGAAAACCGCGCCCGCCGCCAGGTTGGGACGATAGTTCAATCGGGCGGCCACATCCTGGACGACGGCGCAGGTTTCGGGCCGGTGGCTGTCCACATCCCCGCTGAGGATGCGGCTGACCGTCTTCAACGACACTCCACTTTCCTTGGCGATATCCCGCAAAGACACCCGCTTCATGACATCCCTTCATTCATTTGATACAAATAGTACTCATAAATGACACATGTGTCAATTGCGAGATGATGACGTCGTTACTTTTTTCTCGCCTGGGATTATCCCCCCACGACGATCACGACATGGGTCGTAGGATTGAGTTCCGGACGAAACTCAACCGATGTCACATTTCCACCTCTCCAGGACAGATCCACTTCAAGTCCGCCACGGACACGTAACCCGCGCACAGTCCCTGCCCCACACACGGATGGCAACGCCGGAAGCAGTCGCACGATGATCCGACCATCAGGCGCCGTCTCGTGACTTTGTACGAGCATCTCGGCAACGGCCGCAGGGAAACCCAGGTTCCCGTCAATCTGAAGAGGCGGACAGGCGTTGAACAGGCTCGCATAGAAACCGCCAACATCCTCATCGGAACGCCACTCAGGCTGTTCGCAGAGCGTCAGCATGTTTAGAATGACCTTCCACGCATTCTCGCCAGCGCCCAACCGCGCCCATAATGCCGTCCGCCAGACCATGCTCCAGCCGGTTGAAATAAATCCCTTGCCCAGCAACGAGGCCTTCGCAGCGGCAAACAGCTCCGGCGCGTCTCTGGTAATGGAATCGCCGGGAAACACCCCATAGAGATGGCTTACATGCCGATGAGCAGGATTGGCTTCCTTCAGATCACAACCCCACTCCAGCAAGCGTCCGTCACTACCAATCGTCAACCCAGGCAGACGGCTCATCACCGCCTGGCACCGATCCGCGAACGTCTTGTCGTCATCTATGATATGACACGTTTCGACGCACTGCGCCAACAGCTCCCGGCACAACGTGAGATCCATGGCAGTTCCGGCGGCCACCGCACAGGCTTTCCCATTCCGGGGATCCAGGAACATATTCTCGGGCGATGTCGAGGGACAGGTGGTCAGATGCCCGTCCGGCGACTCCACCAGCCAGTCCAGCACGAATTCTGCCGCGCCTTTCATCAGCGGCCACGCCATGGACCGCAACCACTCCCTGTCGCCACCGAACCGGTAATGTTCCCACAGGTGGCGGCAAAGCCACGGCGCGGCCATCGGCCAGAGCGCGTAATGGCTTGTGCCACCGACAGGCGCCGAATGGCCCCAGCGATCGGCGTTATGCGCGACACTCCAGCCCGAACATCCGAAATGGACGCGGGCCGTTTCCGTGCCGGTGCCGCTCAACAACTTGATCAGGTCGAACAGCGGCTCCGCCAGTTCAGACAGATTGCAGGTCTCGGCGAGCCAGTAATTCATTTCCACGTTGATGTTCGTGGTGTAATTGGAACTCCAGGGGGGACGAAGATCCTCTGACCATATCCCCTGGAGGTTCGCCGCCAGGGTTCCCGGCCGCGAGCAGGAAATCAACAGGTAACGGCCGTAATGGAAAAGCGTTTCGACCAGGGACGGATCGTGCCGGAGCAGTCGTTCCCGGACTGGAAGGTCGCTGACCGGGCCCAGCGAAAGCCGGGTGCGGTTGAATAGTGAGCCAAAGTCGGCCACATGATCGGCCCGGATTTGTTCCCAGGGCTTGTCGATCCGCTCGGGGTGCTCGCAGACCAGGATCAGGACCTCCTGCGCCCCCGTCACCCTCACGGCATTCCCCTCGGGACCCACGCGTCCGCCCGTGGTACGGATTTCCGCCTTGATCTGGTATTCACGCGAGGCCTCGCCGTAACGAATCGGGTCATCAACCTGGTTGTAGGACGGTTCCGCATGGATCGGACAACGCACCCCCATCGTCAGCGCGCTTCCCTCCGCCTCGACCGAATGTTGGAGCAAGGAATCGAACCGGACACGAAATTCTGGAAGCAGGCCGCCGCGGGCGCTCAGTCGAATCGCGATCGTATCATCCACGGCGGAGACCAGCGTTTCCCGGAGATAAGCGACTCCGCCCGCCTGGTACGAGACCGAGACAATCGCCTCGTCCATCCTCACTTCGCGCTGGTAACTTCCGGGCTCAACCGAGCCCATCCCCTCAAAAAACAACCGCAGGTTTCCGAGCGGCAGATAGGACTGGGAAAATCCTTTCCCGAGCAATTTCCTGTCGGCCAGTTCATGGGCCTCAGTATACCGACCCGAAAAAACAAGGCTGCGAACCTCCGCCAACGCCTCCTTCGCCGACGGATTGTTCCCGCCGCCCCCCGGACCCGACCATAGCGAATCCTCGTTCAGCGCAAAGCGCTCCTCCGCCACACCCCCAAAAACCATTACGCCCAGACGGCCATTCCCTGCCGGGAATGCCTCCACCCCATGCGCTGCAGGCGCATCCTGCCAGAATGACATTGACCTCATGTTACACCTATCACGCCGCAACAAGGCCAACCATCAGCGGCTCTCGTTCCGTTACGACTGTTTGAGGGCCGGACACTATCAAACTCCCACAGGGCAAGCAATCGCCATGGAAATGGGGCTGTGATTTTCCAGCGGTCTATCCATTTGACTGCATAAGCACCTGAATGCCGTGACCGAAAGCAAGAGAGTTACGGCCTCCAGATTCCGGTGATCGTATCGAGGCCCACACCCAGCTTCATTTTCGCCACCCGATCCAGGTCCTGTACCATCCCGGTCAAGTGGATCGTTCGCTGGACGTGCCGCATAACCGCTCCGGGCTGTAATGCAGCGGCAGGTGATGATGTTTCAAGTTCAAAAAATGGCCCCAGAGGCGGCTTTCCCGGTTCAGGCGAACCATCGTTATAGGAATTGATCACGTCGCCAGCATAAGGATTTTTCTGCTGTTCCCACATTGAATTCACGAAGCCATCCGGCGCCTTTTGCACATTATACACAACCAGGGTCAGCACCTGCGCATCGGCATCATAGCTCCCCATAATTCCCTTGGAACGGGCCGCGCCAATCCCGATCTTGCCGCGCCTCGTCCCGTCGCCACGGAAGAAAAGGACGTCATCCTTGATCTTCAAGTAGTCTGCGGGCACCTTGCCGAAATAGGAATCGTTGACCTTGGGACCCAACTGGGTTTCCGCCCCCGGCTCAATGGGTATCACAATCGTCACACCTGGCGACGGCTTGTACATTCCCAGCAACCAGATTGAAAGCAGTCCCTTTGCTCGGGTCCAGGGTTCGTGGCCCCGATTCGTCAGCCGGTTATCTGTCTCATAGGCAACCGCCTTGATGCTGGGCGAAAGCACAACGCCGAATACTTCTGCGACCGCAGCGGTGGACATCAACCTCACATCCCGATCCACTCGAACATCAAATTGCGTTCCACTGGCGTTGTTCAGGATCATATCCCGTCGGAAAGAAACTGAAGTTGGCGTTTTCTTGAGGACTTCAAACGGTTCGGTATCCAACGCTGCTGGCGTTTGCCATGAAGCAAAATCGAATTTCGCGCCTGGCGCAAAGAAGAGTCCGTATTGCCCGCCCTCCGGCCCCAGCCAGAAACGCTCCTCCCCGCCAAACACATAAATGTGCTCTTCCAGCCGACCACGCACAGCGTCCTTGGATAGCACCCCCTGCTCAATCAGCTTATAATTCAACCAACCGAAACTGGGTCCGGGCAGGCCAGCCATCGTGCTGGTCATCACGCGCCCCTGGTATTCCGGCACCACTGCCACCTGCGCATCGCCATCGGCCAGGACGACAACCTTGACATGCTTTCCAAGCAATTCCACATCCTGCCCGAATGTTCCGCCCCGCACCGGTGCTGAAACCATCATGGTTATCAAACCCAAACCTGCCACAGTTTTCACGACATTCCTTGCGTTCATATTTCCTCCAATACTAACAGGCCAGTGTGCAACAGTAACCGCATGTAAGAAAATCTACCACTCCGAACCGAGAAAGGAAAATAGATTAGCCGACTTCATGTTTTGATCACCAGGTTACTCAGGGCTGTTTCTGGAGCGGAAACTGGATATTGGAGGAGATGCGGCCCTCCACCTCATAACCATCGGCAGCACCAAAAAGGGCGACCGGAGTTTCATCGTCAAACAGAATCACCGGACGTTCCAAACGCGCGACACTCATCGAACCATCGGCCCACCGATACCGGCTCCCGAGCACCTTAGGATGAGAAACGGACTTCCAGTGCAGACCGTCCAGGGACTCGAACAACGCGATTCCGTCCTTGGAGCCGCTGAATTTGCCAACCGCATCGCGGGCCACCGCATAATACCGATTCCCATATCGCCTGCTGAACCAGATGAACGGATCCTCGGCAAGCATCCAATGGTTTCCGGAATCGGCATCGTCGGCTTCGAAAATCCGGCCGGACACCTTGGTGTAGGGACCTTCCGGGGTATCGGCAAGAGCGGCACCGTGACGCACTTGGCCGCCCATAACCTTGCCTGCGTCAATCCTGACCCCCTTGTAAATAAGGAGAATGCCACCATCGGGCCGTTCCGTCGCACTGGGATTGGTGACGCACAGGGAATCAAACGCGTCCTTGTCGTCGCTCACATCCAGAATCGGCTTGTCAAACCGCCTCCAGGGGCCCTCGGGCCTATCGGCGACGGCGACGCCGACCCGCTGATTATTACGGTGCATCGGGTAGGATTGGCCATCTCCTGTATTGCCCATGTAGAAAAGATAATACTTCCCGTTCTTCCTGAGAATATTCGGATTGTGCGTCGTGGTGCCATCCCAGAACTGTCTGCCTCGGTGTGGCAAAACGACGTTAACGTGCTTGTAAGGACCCAACGGTTTATCGGCAACCGCGTACGCGATCTCCGACCAAATCGCCCAGCTCGGAAAGAAACCTTTTTCGATCGGCCAGCGCGAGTAATAGAGATGATACCGACCATCGTCCCCCTTGACTGGCGCACCGCACCAAACAAAGTAACCCGGCTCGGAAAATCGTGCCGACATCGGCACCGGCTGTATCATGGCACCAAGATCGAGTTCGGACGCCTTCCCGGAGGCGCTCGTCTCCGCGCCATACGCCGGGGTCGTGGGAATATTCCCCCACTCCTGCACGGTATAGCCGGTAGGCGTCACAAGTTCGACGTGGACACCCGACTCCTTCACCGGCAAAGGGGTTGACCACACTGCGGAACCCGGCTCGATCACAGGCAGGTCAATCTCCCCCCGCTGATCACCTCGCGTCCAGATGATCTTGTAATCACGAAGCCGGTAGCAGGGAATCTCGCCAACCGCCCTCGGTTCGAGCCGCACCTGACCATTGGTGACCGTGAGCGACCGGACCGGACTGAACAGGCGCCGTGCCTGCTCATAGGCGGCCTTGGGGCGGCGCTGTTCATCCACCACACCCCATTCCCGGTTTCCCGAGGCCGGGGTGTTCTTGTAATCGCTCCGGTAGTCGTTAAAGGTCCAGAGCGAGGCTCCGATCACATAATCTGAGTGCAAAGCAATCCACGAAGCCCATATCGCGTTCAAGTTCGTTATGATCGAACCAGACTCGGCACCGAACTGACACTCGCCGAATTCGGTGAAGAACTGGGGTTTGTCCGGCCAGCGCTCACGCACTGTCGCCGCCACGTCCCCCTTCATGAAGGGATAGCGGTTATTGCAGGAGAGATCGGCAGTGGCAACCGGCTCGTTGGTGGAGCTGGCCTTCGGACCATAGGCACTGTTGCTGACATAGGTCAGGATCCGGCTGGAATCCAGCTCTTTCCGGGTATAGGAAATCATGGATTTGACATACTCATAATGTCCCTCCATTTCGTTCCCCATGCTCCACCCGATGATGCAGGGATGATTATAGTCCCGCTCGATCATCTCGCGCATCCACTGCTGCGTCACGGGGTTGTCCGGCTTGATTTCCGCATGACGCCCGAAGACCGGGATTTCCGCAATCAGCAGCATACCTTTCTCGTCCACATAATTCAGGAGGTTGGGCGCCTGCGGCACATGCATGATCCGGGTCATGGTCGCACCACAGCGTTTCATCAGGTCCACATCCTTGCGCACCAGCCAGTCAGGCTCGGTATTACCCGTCGCCCGGCTGTCGCTCACCCGGTTAAAGCCCACCAACTTAACCGGCTCACCGTTCAACAGGAG
>CAJBSZ010000193.1 GCA_903958395.1 uncultured bacterium
ATCCACCGTCTCTGCATGGCGCGACTATATGCCTTCCCGCCGGGAAATGTCCATACCCGGCGTTCATGGGACTTGGAGATGGCGGTCTTTCAGGCCTTTCATCCTCTACCGGCGGAGACCGCCGACTCCAGGAAAGGAACATGGATCCGGTCGTCCCCGGCCGGGAATGCGTCTAATCAAAGGCCTGCTGATCCTCAGCCTCATCGCGCCCCTTCTTGTCATAACCATAGATCTCAATACCCTCATAGAACCAATCGAACATGTCGCGTCTCAGCTTGGCCATATAGGTTTGATTCAAGGCTTTCCGCTTGAGGTTGTAGAACACCACACCCTCGGCAAATACCTTGTCATCAAGACCCAGCTTGGCCGCGCTCTTCTGGTAATAGCGGGAGTGCAGCCAGTCCTTGAACCACGAACTCCAATTATCGAAATTCCGTTCGTGCTCGTGGAATGACTTATACCGGAGATCGTTGATGGCCTTTTCGAAGGGGTACCATTCATGAAAAGCCAGCTTGTAGGGATTGCCTTGCACCTTGGGCCCGAGACACTCACCGGCCTGCTCCCCCTCCGGCTGCACATAGCCTTTGCCAATGGCTCGGAAAATCCCTTCAACAATAAACGTCTTGCCGCTGATGATCTGCAACGGATCGATCACATTCTTCCGGTTCTGCAGGGCAACCAACCGGCCCTTCTCGGTCTTGAGCTTGATATTGGTTCCGTTGAGTTTTTCCACAGCGATTGTGTCCGGGTCGTCAAATACCCACTCGTACCCCGGATTCACCCTGTTTACGGCGAGATAGACCTCCGGCCCGCGCAACCCGTGTTTATGGCCACGCTGTTTGAAATGATCCTTGTTAATGGGAAATGTCTGTCGAATGAACGGACACTGAATCTTCGGGAAATCGGAAAGGCTCTCATTCATATCATTCTCTCCTTGAAAAACAGAAGACTAATTTAGTATTAATAATTGCCGTGAATCAAGGCATTTTACAGCTACAAGGAAGCCGATATGACAACCGCCACTCCAGACCTGCTAATTGAGCCTGTCCTGAAGCGTTATCTCCAGATCCAACAAGAGGAGCAGCAGCTCAAAGAGGAAAAGGGGCGGCTTCAGGAAACTCTGGCGAACTTTCTAAGCCAAAAGCAGTTATCGGTCTGGAATCCGACTCTGAACGGCCAGTTGCTGAAGGTCCGCTGCCAAACCCATGTCACGGTTAAATACGACGAAGAGATGCTACAATCGCGGCTCCAAAATCGCTATCCCGCCCTTCTCGCGCCGGATATCCGCAAAATCAAACTGAACCTTACCAAGCTGAGCGACACCCTGAGCCCAGTCTTAGCCCTGGTGGGCTCCCCTGATCCGGATAAAGTCCGTTCCGCCATCGAAACCGGCCTCGTCCCCAAAGAGGCATTCACCGGCGCCTTCACCAAAACCACCCGCCACATTGTATCGGTGTCAAAAGCGCGGGCCGATAAAACGCAATGATTCTAATCAAATCAGGCTATCGGTTCCTTAATGTCCGCTATTGGGTTAATCACCCGCCACCCCAACAATCGGCATACATCCGCTTGGTTTGAATCCGCAGTCACAAAATTCCAGTCTGCCTCCGCGATCACGGAAAAACCTGCAAGATGAAGGGCATCCAAAGTCCGAAGTCCGGCTGGTGACGGCTTCTGTCCCGGCCTCCTGGTGAAACAACTTAATGAGAGCCGATGTGTCAAAAAACAGAATCATATCCTATCGTCTCTCATTTGGATGACATCATCTCCCAAAGATCCGGCACACGACCGCAAAGCTCGGCGGACTTTGAGATAGGCCGTCGCCATAGAGGAAGCGGGGGATGGAACATGGTGTGCCTTCAACATGACAATAACACCATGCAACGCCAAAACATCCGATGCATCCAGTGCTTCCACATCTTTTAATATCGCTTCTCGAAGTTTCATAAGTCAACTTATACTCGTTCCTCTTGCTTCGATCACGCAAAATCTAATGCAACCTTCATTCCAGCGCGGCGCGGGCGAGGGTTTTCTGCACAGCCTCGACAAACTCAGAACCAGCTTTCAATAATTCCTCCGCCAAGGCCTCGCCGGGTTCTTCCGGCGAGGATGCCAAAGCCCGGAACCGGGATGCCATTTCCATGGCGTTATCTGGCAGAATGCCGCGCACGGCCGCCTTCAATGCGGATAGTGGTGTCTCGCCGGCTTCCGCCGTCGCGCCGTCCCCGGCTAGACGAACAATAGCCTTCAGTGCCCATTCAACAGCCTCGCGAAGGGGCGGCACAGCCTCAACACAGAATCCTCCGACCTTCAACACGTCGCTCATCCGGCGCTTCCGTTCCGCCTGCTCCATGGCCTTCCTCGCTTCGCCCAGTTTTCGCTCGCGAACAGCACGGCCTGTTTCCATAGCGGCCTCGCCACCATGCAATAACCGGGTTCCGCCGGCCACGGGGTGCAGAAGCCCCTGCTCGATCAGGCGCTGGATCGTCTCGTAGGTGGCACGATCCAGCACCTCCAGGCCGGGGGCCGCTGCACCACCCCCAAAGGCATCCTTCAGCAACCGTTCCGCCATAGGCCGGATTTGCTCGACCTCGTCCACCACCGCCATCAACACCGTTTTTCCACCGCCGCCAACACGGTACTCCAAGGTCGCCAGCCGGGTTCCAAGCCGGGCAACCAAGTCTTGCGTGAACACGGTTTCCGGCGAAATAGAAGGAGATGCGGAGGGCTTGGCCTGCGATGCTGGTCTCGGCGCTGGTTCGGGGGCCTTGTCGCCCATGAGGGATTGCAGACGCGCCATGAATGCCGCCCGCCCGCTTGGCAACTTGATGTTCTCCAGGTCGCCGCGTCCATCCAGCACACCGTCGGCCAGTTGCTGTTTCTGCGCCAGCATGTCAATCATGCGATGCTCAATCGAATCCTCGGCGACCAGATTGATAACCCGTACCGCGCGGGTCTGGTGTTTGCGCCAGGCACGGGCGATGCGTTGTTCAAGTTTGGCCGGGTTCCAAGGCAGATCCAAATTAACCACCACATTGGCCGCCTGAAGATTCAATCCCGTGGCACCGGAATCAGTTGAGAGAAACAAGCGACAGTTGGAATCCTGCTTGAATCGGTTGATTTCGGCACGCCGCTTCTGTTGCGGCACTGAGCCGGTATGCCAGGCAAACTCGAGCTTCATCTCCCGCGCTAGGTCGCGGACCAATTCCAGCATCCGCGCCCACTCGGAAAACACAATGATCTTGCTATCGCCGCCAGATAAGACGTCTTCCAGGATCTCAGCCAGTTCCCCGAGTTTCGGGCAAATGCGACATTCGGGATCGAGGATGAAAGGCGTATCGCAGACCATGCGCATACAGGCCAGCACGCGCTGGAGTTTCTCCATTTCCGCAGGTGACAATGGCCGCCGCTTGGCAATGGAGATCAATTTGGCCGCCTCATACTCGAATTCGGCGTAGCGGGAACGTTGCTCCGGCTCCATGCCGACGAAATAGTTTTTGACGGTTCGTTCAGGTAGTTGCTCCTCCACCTCGTCCTTCCGGCGCCGCAGCATGATAGGGCGGAGCCTCCGGTGGAGCTCGGGAAGATTCTTCAAACCTTCTGGACGGCCATCCTCATCAAGTTCATAGAACTCCCTGTTGAACCTGAACAAGGACCCGAAAATGGATGGATCGAGAAACTGGGCGATGGAATAGACCTCGTCAATCCGGTTTTCCAATGGCGTACCGGTAAGCACAAAAGCGTACGGGCTCGACAACTGCTTGATCTTCTGGGCGGTCTGGGTCTGCCAGTTTTTGATACGCTGGGCTTCGTCGAGGATGACCACATCCGGAGCGACCAGGCGGTTCATGTCGGCAACATCAGCGCGGGCCTGCTCATAGTTCGTTAGATAGAAGAAGGATTTTTCCTGATAGGCCTTCAGCCGGTTCTGGCGGCTACCCCACACAACCTTCGCGGGAAGACCGGTGAACTTCGCGATTTGCTCCTCCCATTCAGCCTTGAGCGAGGCGGGGGAGACGACGAGAACCCGTTCTATACCCCGCAACTGCCGCAGCAATTCACAAGCCGCCACGGCCTGCACGGTCTTGCCCAGACCCATTTCATCGGCCAATAGCGCCCGTTCCCCGAACGCGAGGTGCAACATACCGTCCTGCTGGTAGGGATATAGCTTGTGTTTGACCATGTCCATCGAGCGCTTGCCCGCCTTCACGTCAGTAAGAAAATCCTCCCGCGCCCGGCCCCGGGCCGCACGGCGCGCCAAGTCGGCGGCCCACTCCTCGACATCCAAGGAAACGCGGGCGAAAAGACGAATCTTCTCGGAGGCCTGCTTCCATGCCCGAACCAAGGCTGGAACTGCGGAGCACGGCTCCCCCAACAGCCGTCCATCGGCGCCAAAAAAAGGACTGAAGAAGATTTTCACGGCCTTTGGCGTCCTCGCAGGCAGAAGCAATCGGACTTCCGGCACCGATCCCCGGCGCACCAGATACGCCTCGGCGCGGGAAGGCCCCTCCGCCGTGGCGGCGTCAAACGCCTTCGCGCCTTTCCTGCGTAGTCTGGCCAGAACCGCTTCGATATGCTTGCAGGTTCCCAGACCGTTCACCCGGAAATCCGGGCAGGTGCAGGTGTTCTCGCAACGGTCAAGTGAGCGGATTTCCACACGATACGGATTCAGGGTGGTCTTCGCGCTAAGGGCAAAAGTGGAATAATAGGTATCGTCCTTGTTGAGCGCCTGAATGTCCATCGTCTCATTGGCGGCCCGATACTGGCGCATCCGGATTTCATCCTCATCGGTCGTGGCCCATCCCCTTGGCGCAGGCAGTTTTTGCAGGGCCTTTTTCGCAAGTGTCTTGGCTTTTCTCTTCATAATAAATACGAAGGATGCCGGAAGGCGGGGAGGAACGCAAGTATTTGAGCGCTAAATAACGCCGCGCTTGTTTTCCGGCCGCTGCTCTGGCACCTTCTTGCCGACATGAAACCAACGACTCCCTATTATCTGATCGACGAGAAGAAATTGTTGCGAAACCTGAAGATCATCAAACAGGTTCGCGACCTCTCAGGCGCCAAGTCCGTTCTCGCTTTGAAATGCTTTTCGACCTGGTCCGTGTTTCCCCTGATGCGCAAATACATGGATGGCACAACGAGCAGCTCCCTTCCTGAAGCCAGACTGGGTTACGAGAAATTCGGAAAAGAAGTGCATGCCTATAGTGTCGGCTTTACCCGGCAGGAAATCCGCGAGGTCAGCACCTTTGCCGATATGGTGATTTTCAACTCTCTCTCTCAACTGAAACGACTTGCCCCCGAGACGCGTGGCCTGAAGTTGGGCTTGCGGGTTAATCCGGGAATCAGTCACTCGCATTTTGCCCTTGCCGATCCAGCCCGACGCTATTCTCGCCTGGGTGTGACGAATCAGACAGACCTCATGAAGGTGGCCTCCCGACTCAGCGGAATCATGTTCCACTTCAATTGTGAAAATGACGAGTTCAAGAGTTTCGCTTCAACCCTTGACCAGATCGGCCTGAAATATGGCCCCCTCCTGAAAAAAATGGAATGGGTCAGCCTGGGTGGCGGGCTGTCTTTTACAAAAGCCGGATATCCCCTGCATCAATTCTGTCGGAAACTGAAACAGTTCAGCCAGGAGTTCGGAGTCCAAATCTATCTGGAGCCTGGCGAAGCCGCGATCACCGGATGCGCGGAACTTGTGACCACCGTCCTGGACGTGGTCCACAATGAATCGGATGTCGCGATCCTGGATGTCTCCATGGAAGCGCATATGCTCGATCACCTGATCTATCGCACCAGCCCGAAGGTCAACTCGCCCGGGCCTGGCCGGCACCCTGTCATGCTGGCCGGACGATCCTGTCTTGCGGGTGACGTGTTCGGGCAATATTCTCTCAAAACGCGCCTGAAACCCGGCTCGATCGTCCGTCTGGCCGATGCCGCCGGATACACCATGGTGAAAAAAAACTGGTTCAACGGACTCCCCATGCCGTCCATTTGCGTGCGCCGACTAAACGGAAAGCTGGAAACCGTGCGCCGTTTCAGCTACAAGGATTATCTCGAAAGTCTTTCATAAGAAAGGGATTATTGATGAAGAAAAACATTCTGATTATCGGGGCCGGCGGAGTGGCCCATGTGACAGCCCACAAGGCGGCGATGAATAATGACGTGCTGGGCGACATCTGCATTGCATCGCGCACTCGCTCAAAGTGCGACGAGATCATTGAGAGCGTCCGCCGGATGAAACACCTCAAGGATCCATCCAAAAAACTGTATTCCCGTCAGATCGATGCCCTGGACATCCCGGCAACCGTGAAGCTGATCCGCTCGACCAAGTCCGAAATCGTGATCAATCTCGGCAACGCGTTCATTAACATGTCCGTCCTGGAAGCCTGCCTGGAAACCGGCGCCGTCTATCTGGACACCGCCATTCACGAGGATCCGGACAAGGTTTGCGAAACGCCTCCGTGGTACGCCAACTACGAGTGGAAACGGAAAGACCGCTGCGCGAAAAAAGGCCTGACGGCCATTCTGGGCGTGGGCTTCGATCCCGGCGTGGTGAATGCGTATTGCGCATTGGCCCAGAAGCGCTACTTCGACAAGATCGATACCATTGACATCATGGACGTCAATGCGGGCAGCCATGGCAAGTATTTCGCCACCAATTTTGATCCGGAGATCAACTTCCGCGAGTTCATCAAGGTCTGGACCTGGATTAACCGGAAGTGGAAGGAATACCCGACCCATTCCGTCAAGCGTGTCTATGATTTCCCGGTGGCGGGACCCTGCCCCATCTATCTCAATGGACACGATGAACTGCACTCCTTGTCGAAAAACATCAACGCCAACAGCATCCGGTTCTGGATGGGCTTCGGCAATCATTATATCAATGTGTTTACCGTGCTGCGAACCCTGGGCTTTTTGTCCCATCTGCCCGTGACGCTAACCACCGGCCAGGAAGTGGTGCCCCTGAAGGTCGTGAAGGCGCTCCTTCCCGATCCCAAAACCCTGGCGCCCGGCTATACGGGAAAGACCTGCATCGGGAATTTCGTCAAGGGCTGGAAAAACGGAAAGAAGCGCGAAGTCTTCATCTATCAGGTTTCTGACCACCACAAGTGTTACAAGGAGATCGAGTCCCAGGGCATCAGCTACACCGCAGGTGTTCCCCCGGTGGCAGCCGCCATGCTGGTGGCCAAGGGAATCTGGGATCCCAAGACCATGGTCAACGTGGAGGAACTCGACCCCGAACCCTTCATCGCCATTCTCGACAAGATCGGCCTGCCTACGGACGTCAAGGAGATCAAGCCGGGCAGCAAGGATTCCTTTGACGGCACGGTTCGGGATCTGAAAACGGAACTTGCCGAATCCACGGCAACCGTCACCGTCTCGGCCGCGAATCCTCTGATTGCGCTGAATCCGAAGGCGCAACCCAAAGCGGCGAAGAGCCCTGGACGGAAGAAGAAATAGACACCACTTTTGGAGGGACGCGCTTTGTCGCGTCCTGCTTTTCCCCGGCCACGACAAAGCGTGGCCCTCCAAAGTTTTCAACGGGCGGATATCACCCGTTCACCGATTGATATGCACAATCTTTG
>CAJBSZ010000194.1 GCA_903958395.1 uncultured bacterium
GCCGCAGGTGATGGGCCGTAAACTTGATCGATTTCCTCGCGGGCGAGTTCCACGGCGCGCCGGGCCTTGGCCAGGTTCCCGTGCATGGAATAGACGTCACGAACGACGAATTGAAGCGGGATGGTCCGCCCCCGGATCGCCTGCAAGGTTCCCCGGATTTCCCCGCGCCAGGCCTCCTCGTTGAGCTTCACGTCCACGCCCAGCAGGTTGGGATTGGGTTTGCGGGAGAAGACGATCCCGCTGCCGTCGAGGCATTCGGCCATGTACTCCTGGTTGGCCCACCGCGAGATGGATACGGCCTTGAGGTTCGGGAGGTGGCTCAGGGATGTTTCCCAGATCGGGTCGGCGGGTTCGCAGCACCCCCAATAGACGAAGCCGTACAGGGCCGCCAGGTCGCGATAGTAGGGGAAGATCAACTCGTGGAAGAGCGCCGGGGATACCCCCACGGTTTCCTGGCTGTCCATCGCGGACCACATGTCCGAGAGTTTGACCTGGCCGGGGGCGACCGGTTGCCGGGGCAGGAGCGTGGTGAAGTTGAAGCAGGTGCCGCAGGAGCACTGGTTTTCGTTGTTGAGGACGAGCAGGCCCTCCTGTTCCGCCCACCGGCCCATGCGCATGGCGTTATCCCGCATCAGCCCCATGATGCCGTGAACCTTGTCGGGACAGTCGTACAGGGCCATGAAGAGGGTTTCCATCGACATGAGCCTCATCAGGCGCTGGGTCAGGCAGTTGTGGCCGAAGGTGTTGCTGCGGATCCTGACGGGAAGGAGGTCGCCGAAGTGGTGTTCTAGGGTGGCTTTTTCCTCGGCCGTGCTCTCACGGTTGACGCCAAAGGCGGCGGGCTTGATCATGTCGTAGCCATCGGCGGACAGGTCCTTGATGGGATGCTGGAAATGATATCCCGTCTCCACCCCTTCCGCGTCCTTGACCCGGTCGGTCTTGATCTCGATGCCGAACTCGTTGAGCCAGACATGCCACCCCATATCGAGGGTGTCGGGACAGACATGATCGTCGTTGAGGATCTCATGGTGGCGGATGTGCCTGAGGAAGGTGCGCTCCAGGGTGCGGCCGTAGTCGCTGGTGCACTGGAGGAGGCTGTCGGGCAGGAAATCCCGATCGAAGGTCCAGCTCTCCATGGCGAAGGGCGGGCGGGCGCCCGGCACGCCGTCATTGACGTTCTGCCAGAGTTTCTGTCGCGCGGCCATGACGGGTAGCGAGGCCAGTTCAGCCTGGCGGGCGGCCAGCGTCCGCAGGCGGGAGAGGTCTTGATCCGGCAGGAAAAATGATGACATAGGGGTCTCCTTCATGGGATATTATTGCGACTTACGTACCCATGTGAATAGCCATAACATTAAGGATTATCCGTCATCAACATGACAATCTTGCTAATAAGCCAAGGATCTTGCGATGAAGTCTGACCGCGCGGACATGGTGACCGGACCATCCGTGTTGCGGGCCTACGGGTGTGCCCGGGAGGCGTCGCTGGAACTCCTCGGGGCGTGGTGCGTCATGGGCGGGTACTGGCAGGTGACCTCACATGCCCTGCGGCACCGGGTGATCGACGAGTCGGTCCTGATTGCCTGCGTCGACGGGGCGGGGTGGTTGCGGGTGGGGGACAAGACCTTTGACGTCAAGGCGGGCGACTTCTTCTATTGTCCGGCGTCCATCGGGCATGGCTACGGTTGTGAGGCGGGGGGCTGGACCATTTACTGGACGCATTGCCGGGGCCGGCAGGTCGGGGAACTCATGAAGGCGGCGGGGTTTACCGCCGCTTCGCCGGTACGGCCTGTTGCCGGCAGCCCAAAGGTCCAGGATGCCTTTGCCGTGCTGGTTCAGGGGCTGGCGGAAGGGGGACCGGATGGAGCCTGGACGGCGGCCCGCAATCTCCACAACCTGCTCCACGTGCTGGTCTGGCTTCGCCACCGGCCTGTCATGCCGCCGCGCCGGTTGGCGGGCCTGGTGGGGGACGGCTGCCACAGTCTGGATCAGCTCGTGGCGGCCTCGGGATACTCGCGGTTCCATTTCTGCCGACTCTTCAAGGAGGAGACGGGGCAGACCCCGTGGCAATACGTACTGGAGCGGCGCCTCGAGCGGGCGAGGGAACTCCTGCTGGGCGGGCAACTGTCGGTCAAGGAGATCTCGGCGCGGCTGGGGTTCAGCCATCCCGATTATTTCGCGCGCCTCTTCAAGAGGAGCAGCGGCGTGACGCCACGGCAGTACCGGGGTTGACGCGTTTGACCAACATCAGGTTATCAAGAGGTTAGCGGATTCCGGCATTTGAGCGTCGGAAAGCGCGTGAAATCACGATCCGCTGTCCACAGGCAATGCACGCGGTGTTCGAGGCAGATTGCGGCGATTCGGTGAAAGGCAACGAGGATATTGGTGTCCACCGCAATCATCCGCCCCTCCCTTCATAGGCCGCATCCCGGATGCGATCCCAACTCGCCTCGTCAAATCCAGGCTGAAACCCTCCCCCGCGAAAGGGAATGGATTTGAGCTTGAACGGTTTGCGATGGATTCGCTCTTCGAGTACCCGGTCCAGCCCCTCTTCCACCAGACTCCGAAAGGTCACATGCTGTTCGCCAATCACCTTCTTGCAGCGCGCCATCAGAGAGTCAGGTATATCTATGGTTGTCTTCATGCATATTGCCTTACTCGTTAATCATGGTGAAGCAAAGGGAAATTCCTGAAGAAGGAGGTCGGTAAGAGAGGGTAAGTGGTGAACTGTTGATGGGGCTAGTAACCCTGAACTTCGGCCTCTTCCAGCAACCACTTGTATACGGGCCTTACGGTGATGGTTTTTCCCTCGGAGAGAATGTCTTCCTCGCCGTCATCCGTCAGGATAAGTCCTTTCTTTAGATGAAGTTCATCCATGGCCATCACCAGGGCGGCGATTTCCCGTTGCCGGGTCTTGGCGTGGTCAAGATTGTCCGACACTTGTATCAACCGCAGATCCTTGCCCCCTACCTTGACCAGAAAGTCCACTTCCAAGTTATTCGCGGTCTTATAGTAGTAGATGTCTGGAAATCTTCGCCTGAGCGCGAGGAATACCAGATTCTCCAGGAACTTTCCCTTATTCTTTGAGAATTGGAACGCCACGGCATCGGCCAGTCCATTGTCGATGCAATAGATCTTTTTCTGGGCCACAAACTGTTGTTTCAGGGAATACGAGAACCTGCCGACAAGGAATACGAGATAGCAGTTTTCCAGGTAGTCAGCATAGCTTTTGATGGTGTTCATGCTGCCGACGCCCAGGACATTCTTCAGATTGTTATACGAAAACGCCCCGCCGAGGTTGCTTAACAGGTAAAGCCCGAGTTCCCGTAACGGTTTCACCTGCTTGATGCCGTAGCGCGCCACGATATCCCGATAAAGGATGTCCTCGTACACACGCTTCAAGATCGTGGTGTCCTGGTACTTGAGAAATTCCGGCATCCCGCCATGCCTGAGATACTCGTCGAATTGCCGCTTGATGGCGGCCCGCTCCGTGGTCAGCGACAAGCTTGTTGAGGTTGGCGAAACTCCCTTGAAGGTAAGATATTCGGTGAACGAGAAGGGGAACAACTCGACATTGACGTTCCGTCCGGTCAGTTTTGTCCCCAGTTCCCTGCTCAGCAAGGAGGCATTGGATCCGGTGATGAAGAACTTGCATCCCCTGCCTTGCATTCGCCGGACGAACATTTCCCACTGCGGAACATTCTGGACCTCATCGAAGAAGAAGGTGCTGCGTTCCCCGAATAGCTCGAGAAATACCTCGTAGAGGCGGTTGAAATCCTCGACGCTGAAATCCACGAGTCGTTCATCCTCGAAATTGAGGTAATAGACGCCTTGCGGATAAAGACGTCCGATGACCTGATCCAACAGGGTCGACTTGCCGCAGCGGCGTACCCCCGAAACCACCACGGCATGGGGGAGGGCGGCGTGGCTCGCTGCAACACCCAGTGCTGTCCGGGAAATGCCGGTATGCAAGTCCTTCCGGGCCTGGTCTTGTTCAAGAACGATTTCCCTGAGTAGCGCCTTATGCATTCCATCCTCCATGTGTTCGTTATAAATGAGAGAATAACAACAATAGTTCTCACTGTCAATGAGAACAAATTCGCTGACTTTAGATGCGTCTGCCCCGCCTATCGCCTATAAAGTCGCGATGCAGACCACCTATCCCTCGTGGGGGCACCAGTTGTCGCTGGGGGCGACGACGATGTGGGAATGTTGGATGTACCCCCGGTCGAACAACCACTATTTCATGGGCACGATCGACGAGTGGTTCTTCAAGCATTTGGCCGGGATCCGCGACGTCAAGGACGGGTTTCGGGAATTTACGGTCAAACCCTATCCGGTGGGTGATCTGACCCATGTCCGGACGAAGCTGGAGACGGTGCGGGGGCTCGTGGCGTCGGCCTGGACCCGGGAGCCAGGGAAGGAATTCAGGCTTGAGGTGACGGTTCCGGTCAACGCTACCGCCACCGTGTATGTGCCTGCGGGGGTGGGTGACGTGGTGCAGGAAGGCGACCGTGCCGCCGCCGAGGCGCCGGGCGTGCAGTTCCTTCGTCAAGCCGATGGATACGCGGTTTACCGGGTTTTGTCCGGCACCTATGCGTTCCGGGTCAACAACTCCGGCTGACAGGGGGCGAATTCATCTCGCATCAGGCTCTGATTCTTATCGCAGAACTGAGGATGATGAAAAAGCTGTCGTGTTTGTTTCTGATATGCAGTGTATATGGTGCGCATCTGTTCAAGGCGCGTTGGGAGGCATAGCCCCGCTCCGGCAACCCCTGATGCAAGAGCCAGGCTTGATCCAGTAACTCGCCAAGTTCACTCCCGACTTGCTCGGGCTGTTTCGCAATCCGATGCCACACCTCGTTCAGCCGGGGCGGATAGAAAGCCAGTTCATAGGCGTACTGCAGGCGTTCGCGGGCGGTCATTGGCCATCTCCCGTCCAAAGTGTCATATCCAATCGTTCAAGATATCCCAATAATTCCGCCTTGTTCATGAAAATCATTATACTCGCAGTTTAACGACAGACAAGCGGAACAATTTTTCTTGGCAGGGCTCTGGTGCATCTGCGATGAGGTGCAGCATTTGAGCCCCCCTTCGGCAGACGTATCAAAATCGAATTGATTGACGCGACATTGGTATTTTGCGATAAGGGCTTATTGAAATTTATAATAAGCATTAATTCGATTAGCAAAATACTCCATGAAGAGACAACAGACCGGTGAGTACGTCGTCGTATCGACTGTTGGCGAGACGGTGAAAGCTTTTGTCCCTCAACGGCTTCCGCCTAATCCGCCCTTGCAGATATCGGGGAATCTCAGAGAAGGGCTGGATCAGGCTCTGCTCGAAATCGGACGCTTGGATGGTATTTCATCAGTTCTGCCGGATGCCGGTTGTCAATGTCGCGCGCATTACGCAGGCAACCAACATTGTGCCAAGTTCCGTTTCGAAGGTATTGAACGCACTGATTGAAATCGGTCTGGTCAGGGAAGTCACGGGACAAAAACGTAACCGCCTGTTCTGTTACGACCGCTACCTGAAGGTATTGTCTGAAGGAACCGAGCCTTTGAAATAAGCCCCTGTCCCCACAAAAGACATCCAGTTTGGCTCCCATTCTCTACCGGCCAAGGATGGCCGTCTCCAAGTCGGTCCAAACATGGCATGGAGCCGGCGGTCCCCCGCCGGTAGAGGCCATCCGGTACCCTGCCGAGTTGGATGTCTTGTCATCAGTTTTGATGACATGACGGCGAGGGCCTTGGTGGCGTATATATACTCCATGAATCCATGAAAGGGTGTGCGATGCGTTCAATAACTCTTGTGAAATCGGTGATTCTCGCTTTGGCTTTCTGCGGTGCGCAGGATCTGCTATGGGCGGAAGAGGCGCTGGTGAAACGCTTTGTCCAGCCGCCTGGCGAATCCCGGCCCTGGTGCTATTGGTATTGGATGAACGGCAATGTCTCCCGCGAGGGGATCGTCGCGGACCTCAAGGGCATGCAGGATGTCGGCGTGGGCGGTGTCTTGCTGTTCGATATCGGCATCCATCCGGCAGGCAAGGTCTCGAACCGCAGCCCTGAATGGTATGACCTGGTGAAGCTGGCCGTCAGCGAGGCGGCCAAGCGCGGGATCAAGGTTAGCTTCCACTGTCCCGGCTGGTCGGCTAGCGGCGGCCCCTGGATCACTCCCGATCGGGGCATGCAGGAACTGACGTGGAGCGAAACGACCGTGGAAGGGCCACGCGAGTTCGCCGCCGCCCTGGCCCAGCCGCCTAACCGGCTGAACTGCTACCGTGACGCGGCGGTGCTGGCATTCCCGACGCCTGCAAACGATTCGGCTTTGCCTGTGCCCCGGTTTCTGGATGCCGAGGGCAAGGTCTTGTCCCAGGGGGCCGCCGCCCTGGACGGGGATTCGTCCACAATCGCGGAACTGCCTGCGGAATTTGATCTTGTGTACCCACAGGCGGTGGAGGTGCGGTCGGTGTTCGTGCGCGCCGCGCGCGGCAGTGGCTCGGTGGGGGCTGAATGGTCGGTGTGGGACGAGGCCACCGGACGGTTCCGGCGTATTGCCACGATTCAGAACTATACCTCCGGGCCATTTTCGTCGCAGCTCGGCTCGGCGAGTTTTGCCCCGGTCCGGGCGGCCAAATTCCGGCTGTCGTTTAACAGGCGCAAACCCGGCGCCCAGATTCATCTGGAGCAGTTGACGGTGTCGGGCGGGTTCCGCGTGTCCGACTGGCCCTGCAAGGCGGGTTTCGCCACGGATCCCGTCGCGGCCCAGTCGGATGACGTGAAACCGGGCCCGGCTGACGTGATTGCGCCTGACCAGGTTGTTGATCTCACCAGCAAGGTGCGGGCTGACGGCACGCTGGCCTGGTCGGTTCCGGCGGGACGCTGGACTATTCTACGGCTCGGCTACACGCCCACGGGCGTCCACATTGCGCCCGCGCCGCTGGGCGGCGACGGTCTGGAGTGCGACAAGCTCAGCCGCGAGGTCTCGGATTTCCATTACGACGCCTGTGTCACTCCGGTGCTCAAGGATCTGGGGCCGGCGTTAACGAAGGAGGCGCTGGCCTATTACCATGTGGACAGCTATGAAGCCGGGTGGCAGAACTGGACGGCGAAGTTTCCTCAGGATTTCAAGGCGCGGCGCGGCTATGACCTGACCCGGTATCTGCCGGTGCTCACCGGACGTGTGGTGGGCGATCTGGCGAAGACCGAACAGTTCCTTTGGGATTTCCGGCGCACGATCGGCGACCTCTTCGCCGACGCCCACTATGGCCGGCTGGCCGAGCGCTGCCATGCCGATGGCCTGAAGTTCTCCACGGAACCCTACGGCGGTCCCTTCGAGATGCTGCAGGTGGGGGGGCGTGCCGACCACCCCATGATGGAGTTCTGGCTGCCGACGAAACCCCAGGGCCGGAAATTCGCCTCCGAGGCGGTCAGCGTGGGCCACACAACAGGGCGGTCA
>CAJBSZ010000195.1 GCA_903958395.1 uncultured bacterium
GAATCAATCCTTGCCGTAATTAGATTGTTTGAATATTATCACAAGAAAATCGATAGAGTAAAGAAAAGATAATATTTTACCCTTCTGTTGACAAAAATATAAAAATACATTACATTGTCTATCAATTGAGTAGAGTAATTTTATGAAATCAAATCTTTCAACATTACTGGCACAGGCGGGAAATCGAAAAGACCCGAAAACCGGCGCCATTTCTGTTCCGATTTATCAGACGGCCTCTTTCGGCCATACTGGCTTGGGACAAAGTACTGGCTTTGACTATTCCCGAACGTCTAATCCAACACGCCTTGTTTTGGAAGAGACTCTGGCCGCTGCGGATGGAGGGGTGAAGGGATTTGCATTCGCCTCAGGGCTCGCGGCCATTGATGCCGTACTTCATCTGTTCCATAGCGGCGACCGCCTCATTGTAACGGAAGACCTCTATGGCGGAACATTCCGTCTCTTTGAACAGGTATTTCGCCCCCTCGGACTGGACGCACTCTATGTGGATACGTCCAATCTACAGGCGGTTCAGAAGGCTTTACAGTCACCCGGAATCAAGGGAATCTTCATTGAAACCCCAACCAATCCCCTGCTTAAAATCGCCGATATCCGCACCATTTCGTCATGGGCTCGCGCACAGAATATCCTGACCATCGTCGACAATACCTTCTTCACGCCCGTATTTCAAAAACCCCTCGAACTGGGGGCCGACATCGCGGTCTACAGCGCCACGAAATTTCTTGCCGGTCATAATGATGTCGTAGCCGGAGCCGTTGTGGTCCGCACTGCCGAACTGGGCGAACGAATAGGCTTTTTCCAGAATGCCATCGGAAGCATCCTCGGTCCGCAGGACTCCTGGCTGGTCATTCGGGGCCTGAAAACACTCCCCCTTCGCCTTCAAAAACAGCAGGAGAATGCCCTTCAGGTCGCCACCTGGCTCGCCTCGCATCCCCACGTGAAACTCGTTCGCTTTCCCGGACTTCCGCATCATCCCGGCCGGGATATCCTGGATCGGGAGCAGATCGGATTCGGCAGCATGATTTCATTTGAAATCGATGCGGCATCCCGCGTCGCCGGAATTCTTTCGGGAGTGAAGGTATTCCTGTTCGCCGAAAGTCTGGGCGGCGTGGAATCGCTCATCACCTATCCTGCCGTCCAGACCCATGCCGACATGGATCCCGCAACGCGTGACCGGCTTGGCATCAACGACCGCCTGTTGCGCCTGTCAGTCGGAATCGAGGATGTGAATGACTTGATCCATGACCTAGAGGCGGTCTTATGAACACCCGGACAAAACTGATTCATTCCGGGAAAGACCGCGACCCCTATACCGGAGCATCCAGTATTCCCATTTACCAGACCTCAACATTTGCCCAGCCGGATCCAGAACATCCGGGACCCTACGACTACGCCCGCAGCGGAAATCCCACCCGTGAGGCATTGGAGCATACCCTGGCGCTTCTGGAAGGCGGCACCCATGGATTCGCCTTCTCTTCTGGAATGGCTGCCACCTCCTCGGTGCTCCTTCTCTTCAAGCCCGGCGACCATCTGGTTGTGGGACAGGACATCTATGGCGGAACCTACCGCGTTCTGACGGGTCTGTTCAAACAGTGGAAACTGGATGTTACCTTCGCCGACAGCACCAATCCTGAATCGATTCGCAAGGCCATCACGCCTGCCACCCGGGCCTTGTTTGTGGAAACCCCCACCAATCCACTGCTTCACATCACCGATCTTCGATCCATGGTGAAAATCGCAAGGGAACACACCCTGCTGGCCATCACTGACAACACCTTTATGACTCCTTATCTCCAGCGCCCCCTGGAACTCGGCTTTGACATTGTGGTGCACAGCGCAACCAAATTCCTGGGCGGACACAGCGACTTAATTGCCGGCGTCGCCGTAACCCGCGAAGAAACCGTAGGGCATCATCTCAGGGCCATCCAGAACGCCTTTGGCGCTATTCTGGGCCCCCAGGATTCATGGCTGGTTCAACGGGGCATCAAAACTCTCGGCGTCCGCATGGATGCCCAGCAAAAAACAGCCGCAACCCTGGCGACCTGGCTGAGCGGTCATCCCGCCGTGGGGGCGGTTCATTACCCGGGCCTCAAAACTCATCCCGGCCGGGCCATTCATGAGAGTCAAGCCAGTGGGAGCGGCGCGGTGATCTCCTTTGAACTTCAGGGAAAGCCAGAGGTTCTCAAGCTTCTCAAGCAAACCCAACTTACACTTCCCGCCGTGAGCCTCGGGGGCGTGGAAAGCATCCTGTCCTATCCGGCCATGATGTCGCACGCTGCCATGCCACGCCCGGAACGCCTCGCACGGGGCATCACCGACGGCCTGGTCCGGCTCTCCGTGGGGCTGGAAGCGGCAGACGATTTAATCGCGGATTTGGATTCCGCACTAACGGTAACAAGGGAATAGAAAGGTGACGAAAATGAGCAAGATATATGCAGACAACTCACAATCCATCGGGAACACCCCGCTGGTCAAACTGAACAATGTCACGCAGGGCGCGAAAGCCACCATCCTGGCCAAAATCGAAGGCCGCAATCCGGCCTACTCGGTTAAATGCCGTATCGGAGCGGCCATGATCTGGGATGCCGAAAAGCGTGGCGTTCTGAAACCCGGTGTGGAGATCATCGAGCCCACCAGCGGCAATACCGGAATCGCACTGGCCTATGTCGCCGCCGCGAGGGGCTACAAACTGACCCTGACCATGCCCGAGACCATGAGCATTGAGCGCCGTCGCGTCCTGGCCGCCTTCGGAGCCACCCTCGTCCTTACTCCGGGTGCGGAAGGCATGAAGGGCGCCATCAAGCGAGCCGAGGAGATTGCCGCGTCGGATCCCGCACGCTATTTCCTCCCTCAGCAGTTCAAGAACCCGGCCAATCCGGCGATCCATGAATCCACCACAGGCCCGGAAATCTGGAATGATACCGATGGCCAGATCGATGTGCTAGTCTCGGGCGTCGGCACCGGCGGTACCCTCAGCGGAATCTCACGCTACATCAAGAATACCAAGGGTAAAAAAATTATCTCGGTGGCCGTGGAACCCAGGGAAAGCCCGGTGATCAGCCAGAAACTTGCCGGTCAGGATCTGAAACCCGGTCCGCACAAAATCCAGGGCATCGGGGCCGGTTTCATTCCCGACACCCTGGATCTTTCCATGGTGGATCGAGTTGAACTGGTGGATAGCGCCGAGGCGGTCGATTTTGCTCGCCGGCTCGCCAGGGAAGAGGGCATGCTGGTAGGAATTTCCTGCGGCGCGGCGGCGGCGGTGGCCGTGCGGCTGGCCCGTCTCGACGAATTCGCAGGCAAGACCATCGTTGTGATTCTTCCGGACGCAGGCGAGCGTTATCTGTCCACCGTGCTTTTTGAAGGAATCGGTTGATCTAAAGACATTGAAAAAAAGGAATAAATCATATGAGCATCACGACCAATAAAATTGAAACGCTGGCACTTCATGCCGGGCAGGAGCCTGATCCGACGACCTTATCGCGTGCGGTACCGATATACCGGACGAGTTCGTATGTTTTCAAAAACGCTGAACATGCGGCGAATCTGTTCGGCCTCAAGGAACTGGGGAACATTTACACCCGGTTGATGAACCCGACTCAGGATGTGCTGGAGAAACGGGTTGCAGCCCTCGAGGGTGGAGCGGCAGCGCTTGCCGTGGCCTCAGGAACCAGCGCCATTTTCTACTCCATCATCAACCTTTGCCAGGCGGGCGATGAATTTGTCTCGGCCAACAACCTCTATGGCGGAAGTTATACCCAGTTCCATGACATTCTTCCCCAATTGGGAATCAAATGCATTTTCGTGGATCCGCGTGATCCGAATAATTTTGCAAAGGCCATTACGCCCAAGACAAAGCTGGTGTTTGTCGAGACGATCGGAAATCCCGTCCTCGATGTGGTCGATATTCCGGCCATTGCCAAAGTAGCCCATGCCCACGGGCTCCCCCTCGTGGTGGACAGCACCTTCAGTACGCCTTTCCTGCAACGACCGATTGAACAGGGAGCCGATATCGTGGTGCATTCCCTCACGAAGTGGCTGGGCGGCCATGGCGCCGGCATCGGCGGCATTGTCGTGGATTCCGGGAAATTTGACTGGACGAGCGGGAAGTTCCCCCTGTTGTCCGAGCCGGATGCCAGTTACCACAACATCCGTTTTGCAACGGAACTGGGCCCTCTGGCGCCGCTGGCGTATATTCTTCGCATGAGACTAGTTCCTTTGCGAAACCTCGGCGCTTGCATTTCCCCGGATAACGCATGGGTATTCCTGCAGGGAATTGAAACCCTGGCGCTCCGGATGGAGCGTCATTGCCAGAATGCCCTGGCCGTTGCGGATTACCTGAAACACCATAAATCCGTCACCTGGGTCCGGTATCCCGGCCTGGTGGATGACCCATCCCATGGGATTGCCCGCAGAGTCCTCTCACGGGGCTTCGGCGGCATGGTCGTGTTTGGCATCAAGGGCGGTGCCGACGCCGGCCGGAAATTCATCGACAACCTCAAACTGTTTTCGTTGCTGGCGAATGTCGGTGACGCAAAGAGTCTGGCGATTCATCCGGCGACCACAACCCATTCCCAACTTACCGAAGCGCAGCAGAAGGAGGGCGGCATCACACCCGAACTCGTACGCCTCTCCATCGGCATTGAGCATATTGACGATATCCTGGCAGATCTCGACCAGGCCCTGAGGTCAGCAGGCTGAGTCGTGCAGGGCTATTAGATATCAGCTGAAATCTCGTTGAACGCTTGGGCGGCGGCTTTCATGTCCTCCTCCGTGGTCTTCCATCCCACGCTGAGGCGGACTGTGCCGTCTGGAAATGTGCCGAGATGACGGTGGGCATAGGGGGCGCAATGCATGCCAGCACGCACTGCAATGCCAAACTGGCCGTCCAGAATAGCAGCCAGTTCGACCGGGGCGAGTCCGGGGAGATTGAGACTGACCAGCCCGACTCCGCCCTCAGTCCCGTACCACTGAAACTTTGAAGGATCTCTAAGGGCGGCGTGAAAGCTGGCCAGCAACTTCCGTTCATGAGGCAAAATAGTTTCGACACCACTCTCTATCAGAATGCGGACCCCTTCGCGAAGTCCTGCGAGACCCATCACATTGGGTGTCCCTCCCTCAAGATGGTATGGATATGCTGAAGGCTGAACAGGGTCAGCAGAATCACCACCGGTGCCCCCTTCCCGCCAGGGCGTCACGTGAGCTCGTTCCCCCACCAGTAAGCCCCCAGTACCAGTCGGCCCCAAGAGTGCCTTGTGCCCGGTAAAGGCGAGCAGGTCAATGGAGGCCTTTCCCATATCAATCGGGATTACCCCGGCACTTTGTGCGGCATCCACTAGAAATAGAGCATCCCGTTGCCGGACCACTTTCCCGATCTCGTCCACCGGCTGAATCGTTCCGGTAACATTTGAAGCCTGCGTAATCGCCACCAAACGCGTCGCCGGGAGAAAGGCTCGTTCCACATCACCTGGATCAATCCGATGATCCGAACCGACTTCAAGCCGGGTCAGCGTAATCACCCCCTCCTTCGCCAAGCGGTTCAAAGGCCGGGAGACTGAGTTATGCTCAAGCATCGAAGTAATGACGTGATCTCCGGGTTTCAGGACTCCCTTGATGGCCATATTCAGGGCATCGGTTGCATTGAGGGTGAAAACTACGCGCTCCGGCCTGAAAAATCCGAACAGCCGTGCCAGAAGCCGGCGCGTATCCTCCAGCATCGCCTCTGCCTCGGTGGCAAGATGGTGTCCGCCCCGCCCGGGATTGGCGGCCGATGTCCGGGCAAAGTCATCCATGGCACGGAATACCCGCTCGGGCTTTGGAAATGAGGTGGCGGCATGGTCGAGGTAAATCATCAGGCTCCCACATACCTGGCATAAAGCGACTTGGCCACACCCGGATCCGTTGTTCCGGTGACCACCGCCCGGCCATCCGGGAACACGGTCAACTGGTATCCCTCAAGGGTTATCTTCAACAGGAATCGGTTCCCCTCCAGTTTCGCAATCGGAGCCAGTCGACTGGCCAGCGCCGCCAGATCAAGCGGCGTCCCGTCGCGTCGGTTGATTTGAATCGAATTCCGGCCACACAGGGTTGTAGCTTCAGAGCCCGCCGCCCCCTCCAAATAATTGAATTCACGCCGTCCACAGCAGGGGCAATCCTCATTGCGAGGTGGCAGATCCACGCACGCCCACTGATTCCCCCACAGATCGATCCGCGTGATTCGTCGATTCACAAGGTCCCTATGCCCGGTGAGAATTTTCAATGCCTCGGAAACCTGCAGGGAGGCCACACACCCCACCACCGGCCCGATGACACCCGCTGTGTCACAGGTTGGCGACACCCCTGCCGCAGGAGCGCTTTCAAACACACAGCGCAGGCAGGGCTTCTCCCCCGGCAGAATGGAAAAGGTCAACCCCTCTGCCCCCACACAGGCCCCATAAACCCACGGAATGCCATGCTTCACCGAATAGTCATTGAGCAGAAAACGAGCCTCAAAGTTGTCCGTCGCATCCAGAATCAGGTCAACCCCAGATAATAGCCGGTCAATCGTAGACGGATTAACATCGGCCACAATCCCCTCAACATTGACCAGGGAATTCACCTGCCGCAATTTTCGCTCGGCGGCCACCGCCTTGGGCAACAACTCCCTGACATCCTGTTCATCAAAAAGAATCTGACGCTGCAGATTGCTTTCCTCAACAAAATCACGGTCAATCACGCGCACCGCCCCCACTCCGGCTCTCACAAGAATTGAGGCCTGAAAGGTTCCTAATGCGCCACATCCAACCAAAGCCACTGAAGATGCCGATAAGGCCACCTGCCCCTCCGCGCCAATTCCGGCGAAAAGAACCTGCCGGGAATAGCGGTGAGGAATTTCTGTTAAATTCAAATTGCACTTGAAATTCTTCATAACCGTTTCACCAAGCCGAAAAGCTAACATGCGCCTCCAACCCAGAACAAGAGCGTATTGTTACCCACCTCAATCAGGCGGCAAAAATGCCGCATCACCACATTGGACATTCCCGATACCGGCTCCTATGATATGCGACAGTCCACAACACAAGGATATACTCATGAGCAAGACGATCGGCTTTGACAATGACCTCTACCTCCGGGAACAAACCGCCGCCATCCTTGAACGGGTCAATCAATTCGACAAGCTTTATCTCGAATTCGGAGGGAAACTCCTTTTTGACTACCACGCTTCCCGTGTTCTCCCAGGCTACGACCCCAATGTCAAAATGCGACTTCTTCACCAGCTCAAGGACAAAGCCGAAGTGATTCTCTGTATTTATGCCGGTGATATTGAACGAAAGAAAATGAGGGCGGACTTCGGAATTTCCTACGATACCGACGCCATGAAACTCATTGATGACCTCCACGACTGGGATGTTAATGTCACAGCGGTAGTCATAACCCGCTATGACAACCAGCCGTCCGCCGACCAATTCAAGAACAAGCTCGAACGACGCGGGATCCGCGTCTACACCCATCGCATCACCAAGGGATACCCCTCCAACGTGGACTTGATCGTCAGCGATGCCGGTTATGGCGCCAACCTGGCCATTGAAACCACAAAGCCGCTAGTGGTCGTCACCGCGCCGGGCCCGGGAAGCGGGAAACTGGCAACCTGTCTGACCATGCTGTATCATGACCACCGAAGGGGCCGGAAAGCAGGGTATTCCAAGTTCGAGACGTTCCCCATCTGGAATCTTCCCCTGAAACACCCCGTCAACACCGCCTACGAGGCCGCCACCGCCGATCTCCGGGACGTCAATCTGATTGACCCCTTCCACCTTGAGGCCTACGGAAAAACCAGCGTAAACTACAACCGGGACATCGAAGTTTTTCCCGTCGTCAAAAGCATCCTTGAGCGCATCAGTGGCGAGGTTATGTATCGCTCCCCAACGGACATGGGCGTCAACCGGGCAGGTTTCGGGATCAGCAATGACGCCGTGGTTCGGGACGCTGCAAAGCAAGAAGTTATCCGGCGCCATTTCCGCTACTCGTGCGAATACGTAATGGGCTCCGCCGACGCCGAGGCGGTTCAACGCACCGAGCGACTGATGCAGGAGTTGGGATTGCGCCCGGAAGACCGCCGCGTGGTCTCCCCGGCCCGCCAGGCCGCTATCGACGGTGCAGGAACAGGCAAAGGTAATTTGGGAATTTTCTGCGGCGCAGCGCTGGAACTGGCCGATGGCACCCTTATCACCGGCAAGAACTCACCGCTTATGCACGCCGCCTCCAGCGTCATCCTGAACGCCATCAAGCACCTGGCCGGCATCCCGGATAAAATTCACCTGCTCCCGCCCAATGTCACACAATCCATTGGAACCCTGAAGCGCGACATCCTGGGTCGCAAAACGGAAAGCATGACACTGGATGAAACTCTGATCGCACTCAGCATCAGCGCCACATCAAACCCCACATCCCAGGCCGCAATGGAAAGCCTCAAGGAATTACAGGGCTGCGAAATGCACTCCACCCATATCCCCTCGCCAGGCGACGAGGCGGGATTAAAGCGCCTCGGAATCAATGTCACCAGCGATCCGCTATTCCCCACACGAAACCTAGTTGAACTCTAAGGGGAACAGGAAAATCAACGAATGTTGACCGGAACGGTACGGAGCGTCTTGGTCTCTTCCAGCTTCTCCTCGGCATCGGCAGGGTCGGTTGCGGGAATCACGAGATCCGCCATGACAACCGTCTCTTCCGGAGTAACCTCGACGATGCCCCCGTCCACCACAAACAGCCTGGAAACGCCTTCAGCTTCAACTTTGATGATACCGATTCCGACGGCGGCCACCATCTGGGCATGACGCGCCAGAACGCCGAAATACCCCTCGGGGCCGGGACAGATCACGCTGTCGGCAACCCCATTGAAAAAGGTCTTGTCGGGCGTGGACAGAAGGAACCGGAACGTCATGCCGCGCCCCCGCTCAATTTACGGGCCTTCTTGAGTGCATCCTCAATATTTCCAACCATATAGAAGGCCTGCTCAGGAATCTTATCATGCTTGCCTTCCAGAATTTCCTTGAAGGAATGAACGGTATCGGCCAACTGGACATAGGCGCCATTCATGCCGGTAAACTGCTCCGCCACAAAGAACGGCTGGGAGAGAAACTTCTGAACCTTCCGGGCACGTTCCACGGTGAGCCGGTCTTCCTCGGACAATTCATCCATACCCAGAATGGCAATGATGTCCTGGAGTTCCTTGTAACGCTGAAGGATTTCCTGAACCCCGCGCGCCACCTGATAATGTTCCTCACCGACAATATCGGGCGAAAGAATGGTGGAGGTGGATGCCAACGGATCCACAGCGGGATATATTCCAAGCTCGGAAATCGCCCGGGACAGCTCGGTGGTCGCATCGAGATGGGCAAACGTGGCGGCCGGTGCGGGATCAGAATAATCGTCGGCTGGCACATACACCGCCTGGATCGATGTGATCGACCCGTTCTTGGTGGACGTGATCCGCTCCTGCAATTCGCCCATATCCGTTCCCAGCGTGGGCTGGTATCCCACGGCGGACGGAATGCGCCCGAGCAATGCGGACACCTCGGATCCCGCCTGTGTGAAGCGGAAAATGTTATCGATGAAGAGCAATACGTCCTGCTTGAGCTCATCCCGGAAATATTCCGCTACAGTCAGCGCCGAAAGCGCAACCCGGGCACGGGCACCCGGGGGCTCATTCATCTGCCCGAACACCATGGATGTCTTTTTGATCACGCCGGATTCCCGCATTTCACGGTATAACTGGGTTCCTTCGCGGGTGCGCTCCCCCACTCCGGCAAAGACCGAATACCCGCCGTGCTCCGTGGCGATATTCCGGATCAGCTCCTGGATCAACACCGTCTTGCCGACACCCGCACCCCCGAAAAGACCGATTTTGCCGCCCTTTTTGTAGGGCGCCAACAAGTCAATGACCTTGATTCCGGTGACCAGAATCGTGTCCTTGGTGTCCTGATCCTCGAAACGCGGAGCGGGCCGGTGAATGGGCAGGCGCGTCTCGCTCTCGATAGGTCCGGCGTTGTCAATGGGCTCTCCGAGCAGGTTCATCACCCGTCCCAGAGTATTGGGGCCGACCGGTACCGTAATGCCTTCCCCGCAGTTATGAACGTCCATCCCGCGTACCAGGCCATCCGTGGAATCCATGGCAATGGTTCGGGCCAGGTTGTTTCCCAAATGCTGGGAGATTTCCAGGGTCAGGTTCCAGGGCTTGTCGCTGATAAAGGGATTCGTGACTTGAAGCGCTGTCAAGATGGGAGGCAACTGGTTCTCCGGAAACTCAACATCCACCACCGGGCCAAGCACCTGTACCACTTTTCCCTTAACCGCTGTATTGTCATGGCTCATAGCATTTTCCTCTCACATCTTACATCTTCACTTCAGCGCTTCGGCGCCGGCAACAATTTCAGTCAATTCCGTCGTAATCGCAGCCTGCCGCGCACGGTTGCGCTGAAGGGTAATCTGGCGGATCAGGTTATCGGCGTTCGAACTCGCCTGCTCCATGGCCTTCATACGGGCACTGTGCTCGCCGACCGAACTGCTCAACAACGACGTATAGACTTTCAGGCTCACAATCCGCGGCAACAGGGCATTCAACAATTCCCGTGGATTGGGTTCCAGAATCCAGCCTGCAACCGGCTTCTTTCCAAGACCCGCGTTCAGGGTCGTCAGATCCATCGGAACAATTCGCTCAATCAAAGGCTTCTGGGACATCGCCCCCTGCAACGCATTATAAGCCAGATAGACTTCATCGACACGGCCGCCGACAAACGCCGCCTGTAAGGCACGCCCGATCCGGTGGGCATTCTGAAAATCCGGACGTCCCATGATATCCTCATAAAACCGCTCAACAGTTACCCTGCTTTTAAAAAAGGAATAGCCCCGTCGCCCGCAGAAACTCATAAGAACAGCCCGGCCACGGGTCTCCTGATCCCGCATCCAGACCGAAACTGCCTTGATCAGGTTATTGTTGAACCCGCCGCACAATCCCCGATCGGATGTGATAAGTAAAACCAAAACGGTCTTCACAGCCTTGCGGGGCGTCACCAACGCATGCTCGCCAGGCGATACTGCGGCACCCATGCGGCCCAGAATTCCTGACATCCGTTGGGCAACCAGTTCCACCCGTTTTTCAGCATCCTGGGCACGCCGCAATTTATTAACCGAGACCAGCTTCATGGTCTTGGTCAACTTGCGCGTACTCCGGAGCCGGGTCAGCTTGACATTAAATTCTTTAAGCGTGGGCATGCGGGACAATATCCGATCAGGCTGATTTCACAGACAACCGTTTAAGCACGGCTTCCAACGCCGCCTTGACTTCCGGCGTCATGGCTTTTTCCCTGGCAAACAGTTTCAGATAGTCGCAGGGCTCGCGGTCGAGGGATTCAAACAACTCTGATTCGAACATCCCGACCTTGGTCACGGGAATCGAATCCAGAAAGCCCTGCGTCCCCGCATAGATGATGGCCACCTGCTTGGCCACCGGAATGGTCGCGTGGACACCCTGTTTCATTAATTCCATAAGACGACGGCCCCGGTCCAATTGCTTTCGGGTGGCGGCATCCAAATCGGAGGCAAACTGGGAAAATCCGGCCAGTTCACGATACTGCGCCAGTTCCAGACGCAGGGAGCCTGCCGTCTGCTTCATGCCCTTCAACTGGGCATCACCGCCCACGCGGGAGACGGAAATACCGGGATTCACCGCGGGCCGTTGGCCAGAATTGAACGCATCGGTTTCCAGGAAAATCTGACCATCCGTGATGGAAATCACATTGGTCGGAATATAGGCGGAAACATCACTGCCCTGGGTTTCAACAATCGGCAGAGCCGTGAGACTTCCTCCCCCCATTTCCGGACTGAATTTCGCGGCCCGTTCCAGCAACCGGCTGTGAAGATAGAATACATCCCCGGGAAATGCTTCGCGGCCCGGCGGACGCCGAAGGAGCAGAGAGACCTGGCGATACGCCTGGGCCTGTTTGGTCAGATCGTCAAAAACAATCAAGGCATGACGCCCGCTATCCCGGAAATATTCCGCCATGGTGCATCCGGTATAAGGCGCCAGAAACTGCATGGGCGCGGGATCCGAGGCCGTTGCCGCGATGATGGTGGTGTACTCCATGGCGCCGTATTTCTTCAGCTTCTCGCACACCTGAACCACGGTCGAACGCTTCTGCCCGATCGCCACGTAGAAACACATGACGTTCTCGCCGCGCTGATTGATAATGGTATCAATCGCCAGAGAGGTCTTGCCGGTCTTCCGGTCACCAATGATCAATTCACGCTGGCCACGCCCGATCGGCGTCAGGGCATCAATAATCTTGATTCCTGTCTGAAGCGGTTCCCGAACATCTGCCCGCTCGATAATGCCCGGAGCCTTGACTTCAATTTTCCGCATTTCCGCGCCCTGAATGGCGGGGCCGCCGTCAATGGGCCTTCCCAGCGCATCCACCACGCGTCCCGCAAGGGCTTCTCCGACGGGAACGGAAGCGATCCGACCGGTCCGGCGGGCACTATCGCCCTCCTTGATCTCGCGGTCTTCCCCGAACACCGCCACGCCGATATTGTCCTCCTCCAGGTTCAGTGCCAGCCCGGTGAGACCGCCATGGAACTCCACGAGTTCGCCGGCCATCACACCTGCCAGGCCATGCACATGGGCAATGCCATCCCCGACACTCAGCACCGTGCCCACTTCGGATATATCCACCTTCTGGTCAAACTCGGACAGTTGTTTCCGCAGAATTGACGCAATTTCCTCGGGTCTTAAATCAGCCATACGCCCACCTTGCCGTTATCCGGCCATCATCGTTTGCCTGACCAGACGCAACCGCGCGGCCAGACTGTAGTCATACACCGTATCGCCTACCTGCAGCCGGCATCCGCCGAGCAGGTCGGGATTTTCTGTCATTTCCAACAAAACCTGTTTTCCCATCCGCCGCCCCACCTGAACGGCCATATGATCAACCGTATCCGGAGACAAGGCAAAAGCGGAATCCAGCCGACCCCGTACAATCCCCTTCCGGATCTCCTCCAGATTCTGGAATTCGGCACACATTTCCGCCAAGAGCCCAAATCGGTGCTTGGACTCGATAAAACGCAAAAACCGCCACACCAGCGGATGAACCCAATCCCGGAACAATGCCGCGACCGCCCCAGCTCTGAGTTGGCTGGGGATCAGGTAATTACGGACAAATTCCCGCAGCTCACCCGATTCCGAGAGCAGGGCACTCACCTTCGCCACGTCGGCTGAAACCGCCTCAAGCGCATGGGCGCCCCGGGCGAGATCGTGCAAGGCTGCGGCATAACGATGAGCCGCTCTGGAGCGAAGCTTCATGCGCGATCCAGCTCCTTCGTCATGTCCGCAACCAGTGCCCGGTTCCGCTCCGTGTTCATATTCTCAGCCAGGACTTTCCCCGCCAGCTCAATGACCAATTCCGTGGTTTCAAGACGCAAGGCAGCCCGAGCCTGCCCGGTGGCGGCCTCGATATCCCGGCGAGCCTCCTCAAGCAAGGCCTTCGACTTTTGCTCCGCCCTTTCCTGCACCAGCCGGGCTGTTTCCTGTGCCGCCACGCGTGCTTCCGCAACCAGTTTCCGCGACTCGCGTTCAGCCGCCTGAATCATCTCGCGGTTACGAACTTCAGTGGCAGCGGTTTCCGCGCGCGCCTTCTCCGCCTGCTCCAGAGCATCCCGGATGGACTTCTCCCGCACATCCAGAACCTTCAGAATCGGTTTCCAGGCAACCTTGTACAGCACGAGGGCCAGCAACAGGAAGGTGACCCAGGTCAGGATCATCATCGGGGCCGACACGTCCATCACATTCGGCGCCGCCCCGTGGGCCGATGCCGGAGGGACTTCAACCACTCCTTGAGTATGAGGATCCGCTTCCATGCCGGTTTACTTTCCCAAAAGACAAATCACCGCGCAGAACAAGGCCGTTCCCTCAACCAAAGCGGCCACGATCAACATGGTCACCTGGATTTTGGCGGCCATCTCAGGCTGCCGCGCCATCGCGCCCACCGCCGATGCCCCCACCAACCCGATGCCGAGCCCGGCTCCAATGGTAACCAAACCCGCTCCAATACCCGCTACTGAACCGCTTAACATAATACGTATCCTTTCTGTTAAAAAAACCTACTCCATCTCATAAACTCTCAATGCGCCGGATGATACCGCTCCCCGATGAAAATCGCGGAAAGCAGCGTGAAAATATACGCCTGCAGGAACGACACAAACACCTCCAACAAATAGATACCCAACGCCCCGAGAAGCGCCGGGGCTGCATAAAAACCGAACATCACGATCATGCCCAGTAGGGAATAAATCACCAGATGGCCCGCCAGCATATTGGCAAATAACCGGATGGCCAGGGCCATGGCGCGGATGAACATGCTCAGCACTTCGATGGGAACGATCATGATCAACATCAGCCGGGGAACCCCGGGAGGAGCAAACCCCTTGCAAAACGCAATAAACCCGGTCCGGAAAATAGCCCCGATAATCATGAATCCCAGAGTGACCAGCGCCAATGCCGCCGTCACGCCCAGATTCGCCGTCGCCGTGTAAAAACAGGGGATCAGCCCGGCCAGATTCATGACCAGGATGAAAAAAAATAGCGTGCAGAACATCGGCGCCATCCGGGTTCCATCCTTTTCGCCCAGAAACGGAATCACCATCTCGTTCCGGATGTACTTGGCAAAAGTCTCCAGGACGTTCAAAAGGCCCGTCGGAACGGGCTGCGCACGACGGGCAGTCAGCCCGAATACAAGGGCGATCAGTACGGCCACACAAATGACCATCACGCCATTGACGGTCAGATGGAAGGGAAGTTCGGTATGGACGTTCGGAAGCCATGTCCAGCGGGAGGAATCCATCACGTGGTGCATCATGTAAGTCTGAACGGCCTCACTACGGGCCTGCACCATCGTCACGGCCGCCGCCGCATTCGTTTGGATTACCTCACTCAATCCGACTCCTTGAATTTGCCTGAGACTGAAAAAGGCTTTTCACCTCCACCAGCATCAGAATAAAAATCACCACAAACGCTGAAATAAAGAAAGAGCCGCGCTCTTCTTTGTGTGAAAAGAGAGTGTAAACAAAGACCCCCATTAAGGTCAACATCCGGAATACATTGCCCACAATCCCCCATCCGACAAACGCCCCCTTTGAGCCCCGCATGGCGCGACGATTGAACCCCCGTGCCGCGACGGAATTTAGCGCCGCCACACCCCACCCGCCCGCCACAGCCGCCCACGAAACTTCCGGAACCACGCCCCACGCGATGACCGCCCCAAGGAGTCCCGACACCACCACGGCCACCCACCAAATCCTGCGCGTGCAATCCAGAAGCATCATTTTTCGCTTTCTGTCTTCTTTCTTCTATCTTCTGCCGCTTTCACCTGCTCATTCAGAATACGGATCACAATCCAGACCTCATAGGCACCATAGGCCAATCCCGCCACAATGCCGACCACCGTAAAGAAAATCGCCCCATCCCCCCGTTTCTGGTCAATGAAATAGCCCAAAAACGAAAACACCGCCATTCCCACGGCAAAATTCATCCCCAGCATCAAAGCGCGCCCCATCTCATTGCGCTCACCGGGCCCGGAAAATACAACTCGCATCATAACGCACCCGATTTCTTTTTCGCGGCACCCAGCGCACCCACAAAAACCATCAACGCAACCGCCTCACAGGGAAACCCAAACAGCCAGTCGCCATAAAGGGTATACACTGTAGGTTCAAAGTCATTGCCGGGAAGCGACACCTGCCAGCGTGACACCTGGGATTCCGGAGGTTGGCCCCATTCATTCCGGGTGGGCTCCACGATCAACCCTGTCGGCTGGATCAAGCATGAAATCCCTGAGTTGGCCACCCGGAGGGCGGGAACCCGATTCTCAATACACCGGAACACGCAATGACTGAGATGCTGAAGAGGGCCAGCCGAACGGTCAAACCAGGCATCATTCGTCTGGTTGATCAACAGCCGGGCACCCGCCTTGACAAACGCCCGGGACAATCCGGCCATAATATCCTCAAAGCAAATCATGACCGAGAATGTCCAGGCCGGATTCCCCAGTGTGAAGACTGTTGCCTCCCGGCCGGGAGAACAATTCCATCCCATGGGCGCCAGCGACGCCAGCGCTGGAATGGCGTCGCTCAGGGGAATATATTCCCCGAATGGAACCAGATGCTGTTTCTTGTAGCTCCGCTCGATGAGCCCGTTTGTCTGAAACAGGAAACTGCCGTTGTAGCAAAGCGTCTGGAGCCCCAGATTGATCACATCCATAGAGCCCACGAGTATGGAGACACCCCGTCGACTTAACTCGGAGACCAGTTCCTTGGATTCCCCCTCCTCGGTGACACAATAGGGAGTTGCCGTTTCAGGCCAGATCACGAGATCCGGTCGCGTGTCTCCCTCTTGCAGCGCCTGACCGGTCAGACGTCGGAAGGTGGAATGAATCAGGTCAATCTGTTCCTGGGACCATTTCTTCACCTGGGGAATCGCAGGTTGAATCCCCGCAATCGACACCCCACCCTCCCCCGGGGTGAACTGACGGATCAGACCCATTCCGGATCGAAAGCACAGAACGATTGCCATCAGGGCTACAAAAAGCTCCAGATTAGGCCGGTATTTCTTCTCCGCTCCCGAGGGTAAATAACGCATCACCGTAAAAGCTATTCCGGCATTCACCACCATAACCAGCGCGGAAACGCCCGGCACTCCGACCCACTGTGCACACTGAATCAGCATCAGATTCCGGTACTGGGAGATCCCCAGCAGATTCCAGGGAAACCCGGTGAGCCAGGCGGATCGCGCCATCTCGCCTCCCACCCATAACACGGGAATCAGCACCGTCAAAAGCAGGGTCTGCCAGAGTTTCTCCGTGCCGATTTTCCGGGCCACCCACACGACCGACATGGCAAAGACGCCACAATACAAGGCACAGTAGGCCGACAACCCCACCCACCCCAGAACGATCAGAATGGCGGGCGCAGGGGATGTCTCAAACAGACGAAGCAGCCAGCTCATGGAAACCAGCCAGAAGATCACGCCTGAGGTAAATCCAAGAAGGAAGAACGGCTTCGGCCTGAATATCTCGCCCCGATGCTTACCGACGCCCTGCAAAAGCGCCAGTAATAAAGGGATCAGTGCCACCCAGGCGATTTGTGCGGACTCAAACGGAGGAAACGACAACGCGAGCAGGAGTCCCGACAGCACAGCGGCTCCCCACCGCCAATACTGGCGAACACAGGCCTTGGCATGTTCGAAGGTCGCCATTAAAACTTAGTCGTTTTCCCCGCAACACTTCTTGTATTTCTTTCCACTTCCGCAGGGGCAGGGATCGTTTCGACCAACCTTTTCAACCTGCCTCCGAACCGGCGTGGAGGCGGCCTTCAGGGCAGCCTGCATGACGGCATCGCCGCCCCGCACGGCGGAACGCGAGGATTCCGGGGTGGATTCGCCACCATGCCCGAGTACCGAAACACCATCGTGGATGGTCTGGGTCGGGATCTGTCGCATGAACCGTTCAAAGGCCAGAATCTGGGCCGACGCCCGGAAAATCTTTTCACAAATCTCCTCCCGGATATCGTCCATCAAGGTTGCGAACATGCCGTAGGCTTCACGCTTGTACTCCACAAGGGGATCCCGCTGCCCGTAGGCACGCAAGCCGACTCCCTGCCGGAGTCCGTCAATGCTCCGGAGATAATCCTGCCAATGCTGGTCGATCGACTGCAGCATGACCTGGCGCTCGACATTCTGCATGAGTTCCCCGCCGTCGGCGGCGACCTTCACCTCATACGCATCCCGCACTTTGTTAAAAATCAGCTCCGTCACGGCATCGAGATCGTCCTTGCCAAAGGTCAGTTCCTCGCGCTTCACGGAAATCGGGAAGGTTGAGTGCAGCCAGATCAGAAACGCCTCGCAGGCATCCGCTTTTGCACCTTTAAGCATCTCCTCGACATGGCTTGAGATCACTTCAAAAATCACGTCATAAAGCAATTCCCGTGTTTCGGTGCTGCGCACGATATCACCCCGGAACGAATACAGAATCGTCCGTTGCTTGTTCATCACATCATCATATTCCAGAGTGCGCTTGCGAATTGAGAAATTCTGCTGCTCCACCCGGCGCTGGGCAGTCTCGATCGACCGGTTCAGCAGGCGGTGTTCCAGCATCTCCCCTTCTTCCATGCCAAATCGCTCCATGAAGCCGGCAATGCGATCGGAACCGAACAACCGCATCAGGTCATCTTCCAGCGAGACATAGAACCGGGACATGCCGGGATCCCCCTGGCGGGCACAGCGGCCGCGCAACTGACGATCAATACGCCGGGATTCGTGCCGCTCGGAAGCGATGACATAAAGGCCGCAAGGATTTTCGAGTAGCCGATCCTTGAGGGTCTTCCCGTCCTTCTTGCTCGACAAGGTTTCCTGGGAGAGAATGGTTTCCCGTGGAAGCCAGACGACGCCTTCACCCAGCTTGATGTCGGTACCGCGGCCGGCCATGTTGGTGGCAATCGTCACGGCGCCCTTCTGCCCGGCGCGGGCCACAATATCAGCCTCACGCTCATGGTTCTTGGCATTCAGAACGTTGTGGGTGATTTTGGCGCGGCTCAGCATCCGACTTACCAGCTCGGAGGTCTCCACTGAAATCGTGCCCACCAGAACCGGCTGGCCCCGGGTATTGCACTCCGTAATCTCATCCACAATGGCCTTGAACTTTTCGCGCTGAGTCTTGTACACCACATCATTTTTATCAACGCGCCGCACCGGCCGGTTAGTCGGAATCACCATCACATCCAGCTTGTAAATCTGATGGAACTCATCCGCCTCGGTTTCCGCGGTACCGGTCATGCCACCCAGTTTCTTGTACATGCGGAAATAGTTCTGGATCGTGATCGTGGCGAGCGTCTGCGTTTCCCGCTCGATCTTGACACCTTCCTTCGCCTCGACGGCCTGGTGCAACCCGTCGCTCCACCGCCGCCCAGGCAGGATTCGGCCGGTGTATTCATCCACGATGAGCACCTGGTTCTCCTGCACCACATACTGGACATCCTTTTCATAGATGCAGTAGGCCTTGATGAGCTGATCCACATTGTGGATCCGTTCGCTGCGCAGGGAAATTTTCTCCTGGTACTCGAGGCGGCGCCGAGCCCGCTCGGTCTCGGTCAGGGAGGTGTCGCCATCAAGATCGGACATAACGGAAATAAGGTCGGGAAGGACATAGGCCTCGGGATCGGCAGGACTCATCTCCTCGCATCCCTTTTCAGTCAGAGTGGCATCATGCCCCTTCTCGTCAATATTGAAGAACAATTCCTCACGCAATTCACGGGCCTGCTCCTTGTACATGTCGGTGAGCATCATGCCTTCAACCTTCTCCAGAAGCCGGCGGACGGACGGCTCCTCCAGGAGATGCATCAGCTGCTTGTGCTTGGGCATGCCATGGTGAACCTGGTAAAGCTTCTGCATGGCCAGGTCATCCTTCTTCTCCTCAATCGTCTGGCGCGCCTCGACTAGCAGGCGGTTGCACAATTCGGACTGACGGCGGACGAGCCGCTCCACCCGGGGCTTGAGATCCAGGTACTGGTTGGAGGAAACCGGGGCGGGCCCGGAAATAATAAGCGGGGTCCTGGCTTCATCAATCAGAATGCTGTCAATTTCATCAATCAGCGCGAAATAATGCCCCCGTTGAACCTGATCCTCGGGACGCCAGGCCATGCCGTTATCACGAAGATAATCGAATCCGAATTCACTGTTGGTTCCGTAGGTGATGTCCTTGGCATACTCGGCGCGGCGCTCCTCGGAATTCATGGTGTTCTGGATGCATCCGACTGAAAGTCCAAGATACCGGAATACCTGCCCCATCCACTGCGAATCGCGGCGGGCCAGGTAATCATTTACCGTGACCAGATGGATGTTATTGCCGGTCAGGGCATTCAGGTAGAGCGGCAGGGTGGCCACCAGGGTCTTACCTTCGCCGGTTGCCATTTCCGCAATTTTTCCCTTGTGAAGCGCAATCCCACCCATCAACTGGGTGTCAAAAGGCACCATATTCCAAGTCAGCTCATGCCCACAGACATCGAACCGGGTTCCCTCCATGCGCCGACAGGCATTTTTAACAACGGCAAAGGCTTCGCACAGAATGTCGTCCGTAGTCTCCCCCTTGACCAGGCGGGCCTTGAATTCCTCAGTCTTGGCCTTCAGCTGAGCTTCTGCGAGCGACTGGTACTGCGCCTCGAGCTCGTTGATCTGGAGAACCAGCGGCTGCATTTTTTTTACATCGCGCTGATTTTTCGTTCCGATAATTTTTCTTAATAACCACTGCATACGCTTAATTCCTCATCTGGCCGCACCACCATGCTCATGACCCTTGCGGGCCAAATTCAAACAGCCGAACACTCTAGGCCATTACCACCGTTATTGCCAGTCGGAATACAGTATGTTACGCTTTCGCGCAAAACATGACCTCACATCAAAACCATTCTGAGACGAATAATCTGGAGACGGTTCTTGAGCCCATACCGGCGTCCGCACCCCTTGCCGGCGACCCCGATATGGCCACTCTGGCCTCCCATTACAGGGCCATTATCCGGGATCGAACGATCCGCCAACCCATCCCCTACCTTTTCTCTCGGGAACTCGGGAAAGGCCGCCAGGGAATCGTTTTTCTTGCCACGCGGCAGGGCGGGCGCGGCAGCCTGACGAGACATGCGGTCAAATTGCACGATCCAACCATTTATTCTTCCGTTGAAAAATACTGGACGGACATGGGGCGGTTGGCCTGCCAGGTTTCGAAGCTCCAACCTGTCCAGAGCGACAACCTGGTCACTCGCGAATCCTACGACGAGGCCAACGGAATCGGATATCTCCAAATGGCGGTTATTGACGGGATCGATCTTCAGTTCCTTCTGGGTGGAACGCATCTGGCCATTGCCCGGAGCCAGTCCACGGATGAGGAATGGGATCATTTCATGACCACACTTTTCCGGATGGAAGGTTCCCGGTTCATGCTCCAGCCAGGCGTGGCCCTCTACATTCTTCGCAAAATCCTGCTGGGTCTGATGGTGCTTCATAAAGCGGATTACCTGCACGCCGACATCAAGCCGTCGAACATCATGATCGACCGGATGGGCTCGGTCAAGCTGGTGGACTTCGGTCGGGCTGTAGAGTTGGGTGAAAAGGTCAGCATTCTGCTGGGAAGCCCCATTTATATGGCGCCCGAAACTCACCGGCTAGAACCTGGCCTTGCCCAAAGCGACCTGTTCAGCGCCGGCCTGGTGGCCCTGGAAATGCTCTGCGGGGAAACCCTCGAAGCTTGCCTGGAAATGCCGGATGCCGAACTTTTGAAATTCAAAATGACCCTGATGGATCGGATGGAAGCCCTGCTTCCCGAGCATATTCGCAAAAGCAAGCGTTTGGTCAAACTGCTCAAGCGGTTCCTTCACCCCAAACCCTCGCACCGTTACTCCAGCGCACAGGAAGCGGAGGAAAGCTATTACAGGCTTCGTGGAATCTACCGGGAAATGGGGCTCGATGCCGATACCGAATACGATCGTGAACTACTGATGTATCTACAGAAAATCACCGATCCATTCACGGGATACCTCAACCCGCGGCTGGAGTAGCGGGGGAGGAAGAAGGGGCTGGGGTTCAGGGTTCAGGGGAGTTGGCCACGAAATAGCTCATGGCGTCCTGGGTTTCGATGCGAAGGGATCCGCTCTTCAGCAATTTTTTGAGTGCTTCTTCCACCTCGGATACAGACTGGCCTGTAGTGGCTGAAATATCACTCACGGTGCAGGGATGTCGCTGAAGCAGGGAGAGGATCCGGGAGGCCAATTCCTCCTGTGTGATCAATTTGGTCTGGGGCTGGGTCGGGGTCTGGGATATACCCACCGCTTCAGCCACGGGATTGAATAACTGAGCAAACTCTTCCATTTTCGAGACTGAAACAGGAAGGATTTCGCCATCCCGCGCAGGACGAACGGCCGTATTCAGATGGATCCGGTCGGGAGCAATGAGACGCGCAATATCGGCAATCCGGATCATCTGGGCGGGAGTATCATTCACGCCCGGAACCACGAAGACCTCAAGCCAGTATTCCCCCTTGAACGCCCGTCGCAACGCCGTGAGTCCTCCAACAAAGGTGTCATACCTTAACTCAGGATGGGGATGATGGGCCTGTTCAAATGACGCCTGGTCCCATGCACTGAGCGTCGCTTTCACCACCTCCGCCTTGATGGCGGCAGCACGGACTTCAGGCAGGGAGAAAAGAGAACCGTTGCTGAGCAGGATGCGAGGGTGTTTTGTGCGGGCGCCTATCGCGTCGATTACTTCGCCGAACCGGGAATGGAGCGTCGGCTCACCCCCGCCCGCCAGGGTAATGCAATCAGCCTGTCCGTCATGGGCAAGCCAATGATCAAATTCAGCCAGAACCTCGGCCACGGGAACATAATCCCGCCGTTCGAGAGTTTTCAGGGTCGTCACCCCAACCTGGCAGTAGGGGCAATCATAGGTGCAAACCTTAAGAGGCACCAGATCGATACCAAGAGAACGGCCCAGTCGCCGTGAGCGAACTGGGCCGAAAAGAAACCTATATCCGTCTTGCATCACACAGGGGAAATGGC
>CAJBSZ010000196.1 GCA_903958395.1 uncultured bacterium
CCTGTACCCCGGACCATCCTGTGGGTCCCTGTATGGTGAGTACCGAGGGAACCTGTTCGGCCTATTTCAAGTATTTGCGCTGAGGAGATGCCGCTCTGTGACGTCTTTACTTGAAAAGCACGATCACGAGCAGGCCGATTTGAAGGACGATGCCGATCAAGTTCCCCAGCCACACCGCCAGGCGCCGGAACCGGAATCCGTAGAGGAACCAGAAGCCATAGAGAGCCAAAAAGCCTCCCAGATAGACGGGGGAGAGTGAGGACGGGGTGGCGCTGATCAATTCCGCGCGGATTTGCGAAAGAATCAGAACTGGGCCGACAAACCCTATACAGACTCCGGCCACTTCAAAGTGCTTCTCGGGAATGTCAAAAAGGGTCATGTGCGGACTGTATACAGGAGGAGTGGCGCTGGGCAAGGGGTTTCTGGCTTGGTCCGGCAGGATGAGCTTTGACGCGCGCGGTGTAGGCCGAGCTTTCCCGACTCGAAGAGGTCGGGAAGCTTGGGGAAATTCCGCGGGGAAAAGGTTGTCTATAGAGAACAACTAGACAATGTCTAGGTATTAGTGTAGTTTCTATTCAAATCAAATACCGGGCATGATGGACGAATGAAGTTGACTAAAAGTGTTTCTGCCATAATTCCGGAAGACCGGATCCGAAATGCTATTTTCCTGATTAGAAATCAGAAGGTCATGCTTGACCGCGATCTCGCCACGCTGTACGGCGTTGAGACGAAAGCCCTTAAGCAGGCTGTAAAGAGGAACCATAAGCGATTCCCCGAGGATTTCATGTTTGTTCTGGATCAGCAGGAGTTCGAAAAATGGAGGTCACAAAATGTGACCTCCATTTCAGACCGCATGGGGTTGCGCCATGCCCCGATGGCTTTTACGGAACAGGGCGTGGCTATGCTTTCCGGCCTTCTTAAAAGTGATCGGGCCATCGCGGTCAATATTGCCATCATGCGTACGTTTGTTGAGTTTCGGCGGATGCTTGAGACGAACGACATGCTGGGGCGAAAGATAGCTGAGCTAGAAAAGAAGTTCGACCAGCAGTTCCAGACTGTATTTACAGTGCTAAATGAGCTTATGACCCCGCCAGATTCGCCGCGGAAATCCATCGGGTTTCATCCGTAGAGCTGACGGCGCATTATTTTGGGATAGGCCGAGCTTCCCCGATCCGAAGGAGTCGGGGAACTTGGGTGGGGGATCCTGGGTAACATTCGAGAGCCGGGGAACAGCGTGCTGAACCCGTTCAGCATTGGTGTTTTTGAAGCATGGTGTATGTCCTGAGGATGCTTGGAGCCGGGTGCGTGCCCGACGTAGCCTTGGCGTAGTCGGGTCCCCGGCCGGTAGCGGATGACCGGCGGAGACCGCCGGCCCCAGGCTGGGCGGGTGATCAGCTCACAGATTTACAGAATGCAGGTTGGGGTCGGTTGATACAAGAAAGTCCCAAGCGAGGTGGTGGCGAATCCCGTTGCGAGTTCCGAACTCAACATCATCCATCGATATGACCAGTTTCGGGAAATTATCACGAATGGCTTCAAGGCTGCGGTATTCCCGCTCGATGATGGGTGCATCCGCGAGCAGATAGCAGACCTGCACGTAGGCTTTTTCCGTTCCTTTTTCGACGACAAGATCGACTTCGGCATCGCGGCTTGCGCCGACATGAACGGTATATCCCCGGGCAAGGAAGTGCAGATAGATACAATTCTCCAGACGGCGTGAAAGGCATGGGTCGAACCCCGGAGTCAGGTGTTCCCGAAAGGCTAGATCGTTTAAATAGTACTTCCTCGCGCCTGAGAGGATATCCTTGCCCTTGATATCGTAGCGGCTGCAGTTGTGTATCAGGAGCGCCTGTTCCAAATGGGAAACGTAGCGGGAGAGGGTCTCGAAATTGGTCTTCGCCCCGGTGCTGGTCAGGTGGTTCACAAGCTTATTGATGGAAAAGAGGCTCCCGATGTTGGCGCAAAGGAAGTGAAATAGACGTTCAAGAAGGGCAACATCCTGTACGTCGAATTTCCTGACAATGTCGTTCAACAGGATTGAATCGCGCAGCGCCATGACGTAATGCCTCCTGGCTTCCCCGCTCTCGAGATTGATCAATTCCGGAAGCCCGCCCTGGCGCAGATAGGCAAGCAATCCAGCCTTGTCGGGTTGCTTGCCATAGCCGGTGAGAAACTCCTGAAAGGAGAGGGGGAAGACAGCGATGGGAACATAACGGCCGCTCAAGTAGGTTCCCAACTCCGACGAGAGCATATGGGAATTAGAACCGGTGATATAGAGTTCGTACTCCTGCCGGTCATCCTGGGCGTAGGAAGCCACCAACTTCTCCCAGTCGGCAATTTCCTGGATCTCATCCAGCACCAGGTAAACCTTGCCCTTGATGGCTAGGCGTTTCCTGTACAGTTGGATGAGCGTATCTAACTGCCTGCTGTCGGTTAAATCCGCGAAATCAAGGTGTTCCTTGTCCAGATAAAAGATGTTCCCCGGGTTGACTCCCCGGCTGATTAAACTTTCGATGAGTTGTTTAAGGATAGTGCTTTTCCCGGTCCGACGCTGGCCGATCATAACCTTGACAAGGCGGTTGCCGGAAAAGGCCAGGATTCGATCCTGGTAGCTTTTGCGCGGAATCCCAGTTCGGATGGTTTCGCCATGCCAGTAGTTATGCTGCTCGAGTATTTCAAAGGTTATGTTCATTCATTTTCAGCCCTATAGCGATCATTCGGATAAATCAGATGCATATTAATATTATCACTTGTAGCGACAGATATTCATATTGATATGAAACTAATAAAAAGAAGTCAACCTCTTACTGACCTCTTAACTTACAAAACAATTTCCTTGACGCAGGCTCCCCGCCCTCTTCGAGTCGGGGAAGCCAGCCCTACAATGTGGATTATTGTAGGACGCGCTTCCCGACCAACGGGAGGGAGCGTGTGATTGGGGAGCATGGAGACAGGAATCCTGAGGGATATTTGAATCTGGAAACATCTTGCTGAACCTGTTTAGTTGGTGTTTTTGAAGCATGGAGCC
>CAJBSZ010000197.1 GCA_903958395.1 uncultured bacterium
CAGACGGGGAATGCCAAGTATTGGGCTGAGGGGGTGTGTGATGCGGCGGAGAAGGCGGACAAGTTGTCGGCGGATGACAAGCGTGATACTCAGCGGATCCCGCCCGGTGGAACCCCGGGGTATGCGGTGTTCGGGATTCGGGTCGGCTCTCAGGTAACCTCCTCCCTGGCTCTGTCGCTCGCAGTGGAAAACCTCTTGAATGAGGACTATCGCATTCATGGTTCAGGTTGCAATGAGCCGGGTCGCAATGTCATTCTGACGGGCCGTTATACGTTTTGATTTTGAATTCCGTTACCTTTTTACCACACGCGTTTTGGACAGGCACGCCGGATCCGGACTGGTGGGCAAAGCGGCATGCCAGTCGCGCAACATTTCTTCCAATTTCCTGACGATTTCCTGATGTTTTGCCGCCAAATCCTGGCTTTCGCCGGGATCCGCCACGATATCGAACAGTTCCGCTGGTTTGCCATTCTTGCCGGTAACCAATTTCCAATGCTGGTCTCGTACGGCGTATTGGCCAGCGGCATACCAGAAGAGCGGTGTCGTGCGCGGCAGCACTTTTCCGGTCAAAACCGGGAGTCGGTTCTCGCCGTCACCCTTGTAATCCGCAGGCAAAGCAACCCCGACGGCGGCACAGACGGTCGGTAAAAAATCGACCCCGGCCAGCACGTTAACCGTGTCAACCTTACCCGCCGGGATATGTCCAGGCCAGCGGGCAATAAACGGCTGGTGAATTCCGCCCTCATACACTTCACCTTTCCAACCCCGCCGTCCGCCGGTCGCGCCCGCATTGAAGCGTTCGCCATGGGGATCCTCCGGATCGTCCTTGCGCCTGGCCGGTCCGTTATCACTGGAAAATAGCACCAGGGTATTCTGTTCCAAACTGTGCTCCCGCAAGGCGTCCAGGATCCGGCCGATTCCGCGATCGGCATCGATGACCGAGGCGGCATATTTCCGCTGCATTTCCGGCAAATCAGTGACCGCCTGGAGTGCTGATTTTGAAGGGAGATAAGGCACGTGCGTCTCGTGCATCGTCACAGTCAAATAGAATGGGCGTTGCCGGTTATCCCGGAGGAAATCAACCGCAGCCTGGTAAACCTGATGGTTGAAATCCTTGTCCAGGGCGGGAGCCCAGGGCCCACGCATGAGTTGCCATTCATTAAAACCGTAGGCCGCCGGAGTCGGCGCATCCACCATCCGTCCTTGAAATTCCTCAACCAAATGCCATTTCCCGATAATCCCCGTATGATACCCGGCGCCCTGCAGCAGACGCGCCACAGACGGGGCCCGGGGATCCAGCCAGTCCGGCTGGTTCTCCTTGATGTTCACGTCCAAAGCGTAGGGCATACGAATGCCGTAACGCATCGGTGATTGGCCGGTCAAGAATCCCGCACGACTGGGTGAACAGATCGGAGCGGCAACATAGAATTGTTGAACATCAATACCTTGACTGGCCAGACGATCCAGGTTCGGGGTTTTGTATTGCGGATGGCCATGACAACTCAGATCACCCCAGCCCATATCATCGGCCAGGATGAACAGAACATTGGGTTTGGCCGTGGACGCCTGCTTTGGTTCGCCGGCCAAAAAAACAGACACACCCATTAAAACGATGGAAAGGGTTGGATGGGTGAAGCTAGAGAGAATCATTGTGTTTAAGGTATTTACCATCTCTTTGAATTCTTCCTTGTAGCCAAATAGTCCACATTGTGTTCAGTGGCGATGGCAACATGGGAATGTAAACTGTCTTCATGGTCAACAACTACCACAAATGTGTGGTTTTGTTACGCATGGCATTTGAACCTTCCCGTTTTGAGGCTAATGAAATGCATACCCAATTATGAAACAGCCCACTCGTGTCATCGTTGCGTTTAGTCTGGCTGTCATCATTACCTTTATGCCAACGTTTGTCAAATAACTTCGACGCTAACTTCGAAAGTTGGCGTGGATGCCCGTGCCAATCCGTAAAAAACAAATTTACAGGCCCCTGGAGCCAGCCGTTTCCGGCCGGTAGCAACCAAAACAAATTAACGGAAGGAAAAATATTTTGACAACCTTCAGGTGCAGCGCGATTATACAAACGATTGTGCGTGGCCGGCCGCCGTTTGCAAGAACGGCGGGCGAATCTGTTTCAAAGTGATTGCGGGTACTGCTGAGGTGTGGATCGACGGCGAGCTTGTGGCGGAGAAGAAGGATGCCAAGCCCGCTGTAATATGTTGCGATGTAACCCCTATATCCCATTGAATAGTTGAGTGAGCGAGAGGTGAAAAGATGATATGGAAAACCGTTGCATGTAGCATTGCCCTGCTCGTCGGTTGCCTTCAAATCAGCGTTGGGGCCGGTCGTGAGAATCGCCCGCCTTTGACAAAGGACGATGTCCTCTCGGTGCGTGACGGTCGTTTCTACCTGGATGGCCACCCGTTTTCCGAGATCAGCTTCAATAAGTTCGACCTGCTCTGGCAACTGTACGATCAGCTTGCGGCGGGCAAAGCCCTTGGCGATGACAACCCGATGTTGCAGGCCCAGAACAAGGCACTGCGTGAGTTGCACGAAATGGGGTTTCGCACCATTCGCATCTTTGCGTTGCCTTGGGGGCCGGCGGGACCGGAGTCCTACGCGGATCCCTACAAGCGCAAGCTGCTCTACGATGCGCTCGACAAGACGCTCGACCTCTGCGACAAGCACGATATTCGCGTTGTCTGGTCACTGGCCGGGGGCGCATTCACCGATACCAAACTAGTGACGGTCAAGGGCTGGGTCCACGGCGAGGAACAAAAGCGCGAACTGATGACGCAGCCGCAGTCACGCGGGCGGCAGTTGTTGTACCGGTACATTGACGAGACGGTGGCGCGCTACAAACACCGCAGGGCCGTGCTGATATGGGAGGTCGGTAACGAGACGACGCTCTCAGCAGACATCGGCAGCACGGACCGTATCTATAAGGGAGAACGCATGCCCACGCTCAAGGATGTGGCCGGTTTCGTGGACGACGTGGCCAAGCGCATCAAAGCCACTGATCCGTTGCGCCTCGTCAACAGCGGAGGATCGCGAATGCGTGAGGCGCAATGGAACCTATACCAACGTCGCTCGTGGCAGAAGGACTCATTCGAGGAGCAATTCAAGTGTTTTGACTTGCTCTACGCGAAGACGGCGGTGGCCGTGATTGACGTGCATTCGTACATGAACAACAAGCCGGGGTACGTTATCGCGGACGGGGCTGGCGGCGAGACATTCCTCAACTACCGAGGCTGGATGGAGATTGCCCGTCGCATCGGGAAGCCTTTGATGATTGGCGAGCTCGGACTGGTGCCTAAGCCAAAGACGGACAGGAAGATCTGGGACGAAACGCCCAACTATTTCGAGAGCTATTCAGACAGAGCAGCCGCCAAGCCGTGGGTTGAGAAAACGCTTAATGGCGTGATTGATGCCGGCGTGCAGCTTTCCTACTGGTGGTGCTACCAATCCGACCGCCCAATGGATCAGAACAACCCGCAGCGTTTCGACCTCACGCTGGAGCGCAACCCGGAGCTTGTATCCTGCATCGTAAAGGCGAACGAGCGACTAAAGGCCCGAACTCGGACACAGAATGCCAGGGCAAGAGAAGGGGATCGCTAAGAGTATATTTTGGTGCGAGAATTATTACATAAAGATGTAAAGAAGTTTTCTGGGATCTGAAAAAACATGGAACGTAAAACTTTTAAAATGTTTCTCAAGCCGGTTTTGAAAAGGAATATGTAAAACGTCATGCCGCTATTTGGCCAGAGCTGAAAGTCCTGATTCAGCTCACCTTTCCACCCACGCCGTCCGCCGGTCACGCCCGCATTGAAGCGTTCGCCAAGGGGATCCTCCGGATCGTCCTTGCGCCCGGAAGAAAAAATATTTTGACAACCTTCACGCGCAGTGCTAACATGCAAACGATTGTATATGGATTTTGTGGCGTGAGGGGGACTGTTTTCTTTATAGGTTTGAAACTTTGAGGCCAAGAAAGGGGAGTTGATATGAAGACTACATTATGGATGGCGGCGATGGTGAGCGTGGTGTGTGTGATGACCGTTTCCGGCACGGATAAAATCTGGCAGGGCACGTCTGGCGCGAACTGGACGACTGGCGCGAACTGGGTCGGCGGTGCCGCTCCAGCTAATGACACAACCACAGACAGGGCCGTGTTTACCACAGGCAGCAGCGGATCAGTCAACGTGGATGCGGACATGAGAAGTGTCGGGGGGGTTCTCATCCAGCGGGATATTGCTTTCGCAGGATTACGTCTGGTCTGCAATGGTAGTACAGGGCTCGTTGTCAACGCGGGGTGTTCGGTCACGTGCAGTAACGAGTTTGCTAGTGGGACTTTCAACGCTTTGGGCGATGGCTCAACCCTCACTTGCTTAAGTATCGTTAACAGTGGCGGTACATTTAATATGACCAACGCTACGATCAACTTCACAAAATCTCTTGGCTTTAGTATAGGTGCGACTTTCTCTGGCTCGGGCGTGGTCAACTACGCGTCAACGGAGACCAATAACCAAGCAGCCCTGAAGCTTGCCTTTAACGATAACGTGAGACTTGTATACAAGAGTCAGGCTTCGGATCCTGTTAACAATAACAACGCATATTTCCGCTTTCAGGGAACCAACACGCTGCTCCTCGAAAAAGATGCCAATTTAACCGTCTCCAACAGCGCTTCTATCGGCAGCACCAGTGGGCCGATGGTATTATGGAGTTCCACAACTACGACTGTGTCCGGCGCTCACGCGCTGACAATAAGCCAGCTTAATGTAGTAAGTGGGACAAGTCCCTCTCTAATGCTCGACGGCGCGACCCTCAATATTGGCGACGGGGGTGGAATTGCTGAGGGTGTTTACAGTAGCAGTACAGGAGGAGGATCGGCTGACGTCTATGGCTCCTTATCATGGACTCTCGCGGCGACGACCAATGGCGGGACGATGCGTGTTAAGAACAGCCCGTTAGGTTCGAACTTTAACCCGAACGGTGGACAAAAAGGCGGAAAAATCATCGTGGGCACAAACGCCACGTTGATCAGCAACTGCACGTGGACAAATCGGAACTTCACGGGAGGAGACAATACGGGCCTGCAGGTGAATGAAGGAGCGACCTTAGGCGGAACGGGTATGTTCGTCATGGGAACAACACCTTCGGGTTATTATAAGACTACCCTTATCAGTGGGCATGTGGCACCCGGCGACGGCGGTATCGGCACGCTCACGATTTCCTGTACCAATCTGACATGGAATAGCGTCAGCACGAATGGCTCGAAATGGGTCTGGGATCTGGGTAACGGCAATGCGGCGGACAAACTTTACATCGACGGCGTCTTCACAAAGGGGACTGGTTCCAAGTTCTTCTTCGATCTGCACAATGCGACAAGGCCGGGCACCTTTGTGCTGGTCGAGTGGACAAGCAACACGACATTCGGCGTCTCCGATTTCGCCGCCTTGAACGGGAGCGGAAACGATACGTTCGCCATCGTCGGTAAGCAGTTGCAGTTGACCGTGCCCGCCAGAGGGACGAGCATAATCATCAAATAATACAAGCTTCAGGTCAACCAGAGGGGGGGGCAAATGAAGACACACAATGGCTTGATAAGATGGAGCGCGCTGGTGTTGGGGTTGTCCGGTTTCGCCGCCTCAACCTCGTATGGGGGGGTGCCTAACGTTCAGGATAGCTTTGAGGGTTACGCCAATGGGACGAATTTTTTTGTGGCTTCCATCAGCAACTGGCAGGCCTCCAGTTCGGCGGCGTATGTGACGAATAGCGGCGCCTACGGCGGCGGTGCCAGCCAGTGTGTGTTCATGGGGGAATCCGTGGCGTTGTCCAATACGCTGAACGCTGATTCCAATCTTTCGGTCTGGACCCATTTGCGCATCCAGCCGAGGCTTGGATTGGACGCCCCGGATCCGGCAACCAATGGCTCCAGTTTCGTTTGTTACTTCAACTCTAATGGGTATGTCTCGGTGTACGGGCCGAGCGGGGGGGCACTTGTGTGTTCCAACGATGTGTGGGGCGCTGCGGTGATGCCGGCTACCAATAGTGCCGTGGACAATGGTTATGTGCTGCTGTCTGTCTGGCAGAACTACAACACACATACCCAGGCGGTTTTCCTGCGCAACCAGTTGCTTGTCCAGGATTTTTGTTTTGTGGGATCGGCGCCCTCCAACAGCCAGCTTGTCATTCAAAATACGCACAGTAATTGCTGGGTGGATGACGTTTGGGTGAAGACGAACTATGACAGTGTCTCGCTTACGGCCAATGGTAATGGTGACGCTGTGCCCGATGCCGATGAATTGAATGCCTATGGCTATGTCTCGCGGCGTCTGTATGTCAGTTCGGGCCAGACCAATCTCGCCAACTGTTATTTGAGCATCACCAACGCCTTGGCGGCCTGGCGACCCCGCGACGTGATTCATGTGATTGCCGGAACCTATTCAGGAGAATCTGTGACGCTGGCGGTTAATCCGTCGAATGTGCTGTTCGAAGGAGACGCCTTCACCCTCACTAGTCTGACGGTGCCGGCGGGTGCCTCGGTGACGCTATCCCAAGCCCTTTCCTGCACGACGCTGACGGTGAGCGGGCAGGTGGCGATGGCGAGTGGGATGTCATTGACCTCCACCACGGCGCAGGTTGTGGGAACGCTTTCGTTAGCCGGGAACGACTCCTTTGTGGTGACAAACCTAAATTTCGTGGGGGCGGGGCAGATTAATTTCACAAATGCGCAGCTGGTGGCCATTGGGGTGGGTGTGGTCAGGAGTGGAACATTCACCGCATTCGCCAGTACCTGGGGCTTGTTGAATGGCATGCCCCTTCCCTTCAGCGATAATTTCGATGGCTATGCGGATAATGAGCCCATGACGAATTTTAATGCTCTTTTCAACGGGTGGAACGCTTCGGCTGGATCGGTGATGGTGCAATCGGTGGCGCATGCAGGGAAGGCGGTGGTCCTGCCGGACTATACGGTGCTTTCCAATAGCATCAGCAGCGCCACGGACAAGAAAATCTGGACGGATTTTTACATCCGTCCCACATGGGGGGTGGCGCCGGCATCGCCGGACACGAACACCTCCAGCTTCCTGTCGTATGTCAACACCAATGGCTACCTGGTGGTTGCCGTGAAAGACCAGGGGTGGGTTGTGTGCTCCAATAATCTGGATGCCGCCCACAGTCCCGCGACTCCCCTCGACAGCAATAGTTTCTGTCGGGTTACGGTCTACCAGGATCTCAACGCCGGAACGTTCGCGGTCTTCATTGCGAGCAACTTGGTGGCCCAGGGGTTGACCTCGCCGACGAAGTTGAGTGCCTATTCGTCCCTGATCGCCGATAATATGCATGGTTCGGCGTATCTGGATGACGTGCTGATCAAAACTAATTTACCGGCTGACTTGACAACCGATCTTGACGGGGACGGGACTGCCGATGCGGTGGAGATTGCGCAGAAGGGGAACCTCTACGATACGCCGTGGCTGGCGGCGCCGACCGTGACGGCTGTCGGCACGAACGTCGCGACCCTGAACGATAGCGTTACCAATAGTGGCGGTGTTGCGGTTACGAGTTGGGGTACGGTGTGGGATACGAACCTCAATCCCACAGCCCATATGACCGTGTTCCAGGGTTCCTCCAACGCGCCATTCAGTTTCACGACGAATGTGGCCGGTTTCAGCCCTGGGCAGCACTATTACGTCCGCGGCTGGGCGAGCAACTTGGTTGGAATCGCCTATTCGACGAATAGCGAGTTCTACGCCGAGCCGATGCAGGTGTCGGTGCTTACGAATGTTGCCGTGGGGGCGGAGACGTTCATCATTTCCTGGACAGTCGACGCGAGCAGCACCGGAACGATGGTGGTGGTCAGGCAGGGGGCGCCGGTGGATGCCGCGCCGGTGGATGGCAGTAACTACACCGCGAATGCGTCCTTTGGTGGCGTCGGTTCAGACATGGGAAATTTAAATTACATCGTCTATGTCGGCTCGGGTTCCAACGTGATGGTGAATAACTTTGTCTATGGAATGCCTTACCATGTGGCGGCATTTGCCTTCTCGGGGAGTGGCGGTCTGGTTCAGTATCAAACGAATAACGTGCCTGTTTGCGTCCTGCGATGGCCGCCTTGTGGATCGGTGTACACAATCAGATAGGTGCCAATTAAATTGATCACATTGCTAAGGGAAATTCAGATGACAAAGTGGAACAGAATGTTGTTTTTTTCGGTGATTGCGATTGCGGCTGAGGTCTCTTTCGGGGCAGGGGTTGCTTTTTACGACGACTTTGAGTCGTATGCTGTCGGTCAGTCGTTTATAATGGCCACGAATGGTTGGCAGGCATCAAGCACGGCGGCCTATGTCACGAACGGTGTTGGTTACGCGAATTCCAAGGCGCTGGCCATGGGTGCGTCCGTGGTTGTGACCAACACGGTGACTGCCGCCCCCAATCTCAAGATCTGGACCGATTTTCAATTCATGCCGACTATCGGACTGCAGCCGGCGGTGCCGCAGACGAATACGTCCAGTTTTCTGGCGTATGCCAATACGAACGGCTATCTCGTGGTGGCGGTCGCCGGCGGAGGGTGGTATGTCTGCTCCAACCAGTTGGATAAAGTGACGCCGACTTTGATCACGAGCAATGGCTATACCCGGATTTCGGTTTGTCAGGATTTCTCCACGAACACGTTCGCTGTCTTTGTCGCGGGCAACTTGGTGGCGCAGGGCTTGAGTTTTCCTGCAAACACAAACACGTATTCCTCCTTGTTGATTGATAATCCGGATTATTCGTCCTGTTTGGACACTGTGCGGATTACGACCGATATCCCTCCAGGCATGACCTCCGACCTTGATGGTAATGGGATTCGTGATGCGCTCGAGATCCACCTTGTCGGACGTACCGGTGTGATGAAGAGCGGCACACTCCTGATGCTGCAATAAACCCGGATTCCCTGGTTTCGCTCCGCTGATCAATTATTCCGGAATTTGCTGATATGATTCCGATTAGAATTCCTGTGGAATGGAAGTTTACTTGGTAAGGAAAGGAAAGAATTCATGAAGGAACAGAATCGCCGGTTCTCGTTGGTGCTCCGTTTTTCGTTTGCCCTGTTGTGCGCCTATGGGGGGACGAATTTGGAGGCGTTGTCGGCCGAAGTGAATGTGCGGGGTCAGGCGTCTGTCAATCTGCTTGGTTCCCGGTACGGGGATACGGTCCGCGCCTTGGGCGTGGATCCGGTTGAACTGAACGGGATCCTGGACGTCCCGAAGGCGGAGGACACCCTGACGCTGGTCATGATGGACGGGTCGATGACCGTGCGCAGCAAGGTGGGAGGCTGCGGGATGGTCAAGATTTCCGCACACGTTCCCGGGCCGTTCACCTTCGGGGGCGA
>CAJBSZ010000198.1 GCA_903958395.1 uncultured bacterium
CGCCATGATTCAACCCTTTCAGGGTTGGATTTCTATTCTTCCGAACCCCAGGGTAGCGCCTTTGGCGCAACCCTGGGCTATCAGATGAAATCCCGTTGGGATTTTAAAACTTCCCAATATAGAACTAGCCTGAATAATTCATAGGCCAATTAGCGCGCTGACGAATAGTCTTATATAAGTTATTAACAATCAACTACTTGCAAGAAGAATGACCGGGTGTTTTGCTGTATATTGAATTACCTCTAAAACAAACACACCAAAACACCGGTCGATTTACCATAATGCAAGCCACATCCCTTCACCAAGCCGCTTTCGAAAATCTTCCCTTTGATTTCACCCCTGCCGGTCGCCTCCGCATCCAGGCCGCCTTTGACGAGCCCGACATGAGTTCGGATGGCGGGGCATTGCTGATCCGCGAGGTAGCCGGCGCCAATGGCATTGTCGATGCCATGGCTTCGGTCATCCGGGACGATCGGTTCGCGCCGATGGTGGATCACCCGGTTCGGGATCTGATCATGCAACGCATGGTGCAAATCTGCCATGGCTACGAGGATGCCAACGATTGTGACAAGCTCAAGGACGACCTGGCACTGAAAGTTGCCGTGGGACGACTGACGGGCAAGACATCCCTAGCCTCGCAACCGACAATGACCCGTTTCGAGAACAACGTGACCAAGCGCGATCTGATCCGCCTGTTCTACGCCTTCATCGAGAATTTCCTGAACAGCTATCCTTCGGCGCCGCCCTGCATGATCATCGACATGGATCCGACCACGAACCGTGTGTACGGCGCCCAGCAGCTGGCCCTCTTCAATGCGCATTACGATGAATACTGCCTGATGCCTTTCCACGTCTACGAAGGGATGACCGGAAAACTGATCGCCACCTTGCTTCGCCCTGGCAAGACGCCGACCAAGGACGAGATCATCGGACTGTTGAAAAGGATCGTCAAAAAAATTCGGTTGCGTTTTCCCAAGGTACCGTTGATCTTCCGTGCCGACAGCCATCACACCAAGCCTGAGGTTCTGGACTGGCTTGAAGCCAATCACGTTCACTACGTGCTTGGCATGGCCACCAACCAGGTTCTGGTCCGTGAGGTCCAGCCCCTGATCGATCGTGCCACCGCCCACTATAAGAACGACTGGAAAACCTTCCGGGGCTTCCACTCGTTCAGCTATGCTGCCGGAACCTGGGACCAGAAACGCCGCATCATCGCCCGCGTCGAGGCAACAACCATGGGGACCGACTCCCGCTTCATCGTCACCGATTTGGAACAAGCTGGGGCGAAGATGCTCTACGAAACGGTTTATTGCGGTCGAGGCAATGCAGAGCTGATGATCAAGGAACACAAATGCTTCCTCAAGTCATCCCGAACCAGTTGCACCTCCGCGTTGGCCAACCAATTCCGCCTCTTCCTGCATTCCGCCGCCTATGTGATCATGCACTCCTTCCGCAGCACAGTCCTGAAGGGAACCGAGCTAGCCAAGGCGACCTTCGAAACCATCCGCCTCCGGTTGTTGAAAGTCGCCGCCAGAGTCGAATTTGGAAAGACCTTTATCCGATTCCATCTGCCTGCCGCCAGTCCGGCAGCGCCACTGTTCAGGCGAACTGCCGAGCTCGCTGCCGCGCTCCGCGGCACCTAGCTTCCCCAAGGGCTGCCCCGGCCGCTGTCACAACGGGGGAAAGGGGGCAGTTTGCCTGAAAACGGCGAATCTCGGCTGAAAATGAAGATGACAGGACCTAGGCAGGCTTATCATCACTGAAAAAGAGCGCAAAAACAGGAAACCGACCGCTGGCGAAAGTAGCTTATGAATTATTCAGGCTAGATTCATTTCTCCAGTTCGCGCAAGGCATTCCGGGATTCCTCGTGTCCTTTGCCGGCAGCCTTGCGATACCATGCGGCCGCCTCGACCGGATCCTTGGCAGCGCC
>CAJBSZ010000199.1 GCA_903958395.1 uncultured bacterium
AGCCGGGCCTACTCCGCCGGAGGGGCTACGAAGGCTGGAAGGCTTCGCCCTACCTGGAAATCTATACAAATCATCGATGTCTTCGGGTAGGGCGAGGCGTCCAATGCCAGAGCCGCGTGAATATTTGGTTTGTCTCATGCAGATAGACTGCCGTCTGCTCCTTAGGCGAGGATTTGTGCTTCCTTGACTGTCTTGACTTCCTCCGAAATATATGATCTAAACCGGTTTAGATGTCGAAATTACGGATAAAGCAAGGTGTGAGAATTCGGGATGTGGCGGCGGCGGCGGGAGTCTCCAAGACCACCGTTTCGCTGATCGTCAATGGTCGGGCGGATCAAGTGGGAATCAGCCTGGCCACCCGTCAGCGGGTCACGGACATGATTCGCCAGATGGGTTATGTTCCCAGTTCGGCCGCCCGCGAGATGGCCACCGGGCATGTGACGGTGGCCGCCGAAGTGGTGCCCGTGGCGGCCCCGGCACCAGCGAAGGAAGCGGTGCCTGTTCGAGACGCGCCAAAAGCGACCGTGCCGCCGACACAACCGGTGCCCTTGCCCGCCCCGACGCCGCCAGTCAATCGCCCTCCTGTCGTCGTGCCGCCGGTTACAGTGGCACCGCCGCCAATGAGTCACCCAGTTTCTATGGCCCCCGTGCCCGTTGTCGCGCCGCCCATTGTCACTGCGCCGCCTGTGGTTTTGCCCGTGGTGCCTGAACCCGTGGAGATTGTCCCGCCAGTCACGATCCCTATCATTGCCCCTGAACCGGTGACGGAAATCACGCCGCAACCCGAGCCGGAACCCGAACCGGCGGTGGAGCCATCCGTTCAGCCGATACCAACGGCAGAAGCAGCAGCCCCCGAACCTGAGCCAGTGCCGACGCCCGAACCTGACCCTGAACCAGAGTTGCCGCCGGTGATAATTCCCCCGCCCGAGCCGGAACCGGTGATTGAGCCGCCCGTTCAGCCGCAACCCGAGCCCGTGCCGGAGCCTCAACCCGTGCCGCTACCCGAACCGACGCCGGAACCCGTGCCGCTACCCGAGCCCGCGCCGGTGCTCGAACCAACACCAGTGCCCGCGCCAGCCCCGGTTCCAGAACCGGCTCCAGAGCCCGTCCCGGCTCCAGTCCCCGGCGAGGTGATTCTTCCGCCGCCAGAAGTGATCGCTGAACCACCACCCGTCGCACCCCTGCCTGTAGTTGAAGAGCCGGTTGTTGCTGAGCCGCCTCCGTCAGAAGCCGTGGCGGAACCGGAAGTTCCAGCGGCGCAGGAGGGGACAACGGAAGAAGCGGGCACGGTACCAGTCTGATTTCCCTGCTTTCAACTGGCGCCCACCGATAGGCCCTGTTAAATTCAGCACACTTATGAGTGAAGTATCCTTTGATAGCATTGCCCGTCTCGAAACCGATCTCTGGGGCGCTGCTGATAATCTCCGCGCCAATTCCAAACTGACGGCCGGGGAATATTGCATGCCGGTGCTGGGTGTCATCTTCCTGCGCCACGCCACCAATCGCTACAACGATGCCCTCCTCGAAATCCAGGCAGACCAGGCCGCCGGCAAGATGCCCAAGCGCCCGTTGTCCGCCGCCGACTTCAAGAAGCGCGGCGCGCTCCTGCTGCCCAAGGAGGCCCGCTATGACGAACTGCTCAAGTTGCCCAAGGGGACGGACCTCGGCACGGCGCTGGTCGAGGCCATGAACGCGATCGAGCGCGATTTCGAGCCGCTCCAGGGCCAGCTTCCCAAGGACTACACCAAGTTCGAGAACACCCTGCTTGAGGATCTCCTGCGTGTTTTCGACAGCGAGACGCTCCGCACCGCCGGGGGCGATGTGTTCGGTCGCATCAACGAGTACTTCCTGATGAAGTTCGCCATGCAGGGCGCTCAGGATAACGGCGAGTTCTTCACGCCGCCGTCCCTGGTCCAGACCCTCGTCAACGTGATCGAGCCCGATCATGGGATTGTTTTCGATCCCGCCTGCGGTTCCGGCGGCATGTTCGTCCAGTCCAGCCATTTCATCGAACGGCATGGCGACACCGCTCCCCACCGCGTCACCTTCTACGGCCATGAGTACAAGACCAGCAATTTGCGTCTCGCCAAGATGAACCTCGCCGTTCATGCGCTGGAGGGGGATCTTCTGGAGGCCAACACTTTCTATGTCGATCCGCACGAACTCTATGGCAAGTGCGACTTCGTCATGGCCAATCCGCCATTCAATGTGGACAAGGTGGATGCCGAGAAGGTCAAGGAAGACCGGCGCCTGCCGTTTGGCCTGCCGGGCGTCAATAAGGAGAAGAAAGTCTCCAATGGCAATTACCTCTGGATCTCCTATTTCTGGAGTTACCTGAACAAGACCGGCCGGGCCGGGTTTGTCATGTCCTCCCAAGCCAGCAGCGCGGGTCACGGCGAGGCGGATGTCCGCCGTAAACTGGTTGAGACCGGCGATGTGGATGTGATGATCTCCATCCGTTCTAACTTTTTCTATACCCGCACCGTGCCCTGCGAGTTGTGGCACTTTGACAAGAGCAAGCCTGCGGCACGCCGCGACCAGGTGCTCATGATTGACGCCAGGAACATCTACCGGAAGGTGACGCGCAAGATTTACGACTTTACTCCGGAGCAACAGCAAAACCTCACTGCCATTGTCTGGCTCTATCGCGGGCAGACCGACCGGTTCATCGCCCTCGTCCAGCAATACCTCGACCGAACCCTTGCTGAAGCCGCCGCCATTGCCGGGAAATCCGCCACTCTGAGAACGGCCTATGACGCGCTGGTGGAATCCGCCGAGACATTCCTCAAGACGCTGCCCAAGGATTCGCCGCTTCGTGAACTGGTGAAAGAGCGCGATGAGGCTGCCACGGCATGTTTCCAAGGGCTGGAAGACCTGAACAAGCGGATTGCGAAGAAGTGGAAGAAATCCTGCGAGCCGAAACTATCCGCGCAGAAAAAACTGCTCGGCGCGCTCGATGCCCTGGCCGCCGCCTGCCGTGACCTCGTCAAGGATGTGGATCTGGTTTTCAAACTGGCCACGCGACTGGTTGACGCGGCGGAGAAGGACGGCAAGGCCAAGGAGCATGAATCGTGGGATGGCCGCGCCATCGGCCGACTGGAAAAGGAACTGGACGCCCGCCGCAAGGAGATCGTGGAGCAACTCAAGGCTACCGCCTATTTCGAGCGCCAGGCGCATTGGCTCCTTTCGCGGTTTCCCGATGCGACACTCGTGGCCGTGCCGGGTTTGGTGAAGCTCGTGAACCGGAAGGACATTGAAACTGCCGACTGGAGTCTCACGCCCGGCCGCTACGTCGGCGTCGCCCCAGCGGAAGTGGATGAGGATTTCGATTTCGAGCAGGCGCTGAGCGATATCCACATTGAATTGGCCGACCTGAATCAGGAGGCAGTTACGCTGGCGACGAAGATACAGGCGAATTTTGAGGGGTTGGGGATATGAAGAACCAATCACTATCTGTGCAAGAACCTCTTGCACAAAGTAAGATAGCTATGTTGCTGGAGGGTGGGGTGTGAGGTGGGAAAGCAGATGTTTGGATCAAGTTGCCGACTTCTGTCTTGGAAAGATGTTGGATGAGAAGAAAAACAGGGGGGAAGCCTTTCCGTATTTGGCCAATATTAATGTCAGATGGGGAGAATTCGATCTCAAAGACCTACGACTCATGCGCTTTGAATCCGACGAGATGGAGCGATATGGACTGAAGTTAGGCGATATAGTCATGTGCGAAGGTGGGGAACCTGGGCGATGTGCTATATGGAGAGAACAATTACCTGGAATGATGATTCAGAAGGCGCTGCACCGCATTCGTCCGCATGACTGTCTTGACTACCGCTTTTTGTATTACTCGTTTCTCCAGATGGGGAAAATCGGGCGTTTCTCAGAATTTCTCACTGGGGCTACTATTAAGCATCTACCCCGGCAGAATTTAGCCAAACTCGAGATCGCCGTTCCTCCACTATCACTCCAGCTCCGCATCGCCGATATCCTCTCCTCCTACGACGATCTCATCGAGAACAATCGGCGGCGGATGGGGTTGTTGGAGGAGGCGGCGCGGTTGCTTTATCAGGAATGGTTTGTCCGTCTCCGCTTTCCCGGCCACGAACACACCCACATTACGAACGGCGTGCCGGAGGGGTGGGGCAAGTGTCGTGTCGGTAACTTGGGAGCAGTCATCACAGGCAAGACCCCTAGCACAAAAAATTTAGATAATTATGGGGGAACCATTCCGTTTGTAAAAACGCCAGATATGCATGGGAATATTTTCGTCACCGCTACAGAGACCAGTCTCACAGAGAAGGGCGCTAATACACAACCTCGAAAGTTCATTCCTAAGAATACTCTCCTCATTTCCTGCATAGGCACTATTGGTGTTGTTTCTCTGACATCCGTTAAGTCACAATTCAATCAACAAATTAATGCGGTTATTCCTTTGGAGGAATCATACCTCTACTACTGTTTTTTCGCCTTCAAAGATCTGAAAGAATCCATGGAAGCCATTGGTGGTGGGGCAACAATGGGTAATGTTAGCAAGACAAAGTTTGAAGGGTTAGAGATTCTTAAGCCAACAGCGACTTTGTTTCGTGAGTTTCATGAGTACTGTTGTCCCATTTTTGATCAAACCAGGAACTTACAACACCAAAACCAAAAACTCCGTGCTGCGCGCGATCTGCTGTTGCCGCGGCTGATGAGTGGGGAAATGGCAGTATGAAACCGAGAGGTTTCGGGGGTAGCAAGGTTCATCACGATGCGGTTGCCTCCATGAGGTATTTGGTTGTAGTATCCGGACTAAGAGACCTTGAGATGGTGATTTCATATGGCTACAGCTGAACAGATTAAATCATTGATTCGGTCGCATTTCAGCGACGAGTCGGAGCGCTTTTTTACAATAGCGCTCCAAGTCGCCGCTCACGAGGCCCAGCAGGGGCATGGGGAGCTTGCGCATGATATTCGCCTGATCGTCGATAAGGCGAAACAGGTCCAATCACCGATCATTCAGATGAAGTTTCCTCAGGATCTTCAAGGGTTGGTGTTGGCAGACGAACCGCAGGCACCGCTGGCGGCGCTCGTTATGCCAGACGCCATCAAGGCGCGCGTGGATCGCATCATCCATGAGTACAGGCAGCAGCAGAAACTTAAGACGCACGGGTTGTCGCATCGCCGGAAAATCTTGCTGATAGGCCCCCCTGGCACTGGAAAGACCATGACGGCCAGGGTATTGGCGCATGAGTTGCGGCTGCAGTTATTCACGATTCAGGCGGATAAGGTTGTTACGAAGTTTATGGGCGAGACAAGCGCCAAGTTGCGGCAGATCTTTGACCTGATTGAGGAGGAGCCGGGCGTCTACTTTTTCGATGAATTTGATGCTATCGGTGGAGAGCGGATGCTGGAAAACGATGTCGGGGAAATGAGGCGGGTCCTGAACTCGTTTTTACAGTTTGTGGAGCAGGACACATCAGACAGTCTCATTGTCGCTGCCACGAACAGTCCGAAACTCCTCGATCGTGCCCTCTATAGGCGTTTCGATGATGTTCTGTATTATGAAAATCCGGACGCTACTGAACGAGCCACGCTCATGCAAAATGTGCTTGGGACGTTCATTGCTACTAAAATGGCCTGGAAGTCCCTGACCGCCGGCAGTCTGGGGCTGAGTCATGCGGAGATTGATCAAGCATGCCGCGACGCCATCAAGCAGGCAATCCTCTCGGATCGGACGGCGGTAGACACCGCACTGTTGAGTTCCATGCTCCGGGAACGACTGGATACGCATGGGAAGAGGCGGGAGTAATTATTCATGCCAGGCGAACGTTATTCGCACATATTTCTTCCTGGTCCAGACCGTGCGGTTCCATTCACCAGCCCGAGGCAAAGAGGAGGAGATCCGCAATTTCCTGTTCGAGATCGAGCCGGACACAGCGAACTCCTTCGGCGGAGGTTTGAGGAGGCGTGGCTTGCAGACGACCAACGCCGGGCCGTTGCCCATACGGATCGGCATGGTGTCTACCTGGATTTTGTCAGCGAACCGGGATTCGATTTGACTATTAAGAGTTTGGAGCGCGTTGATTCAGGTGTTCGGTTGCTCAATGTTCGGCACGAAGGCGATCAGGGCGAGGAGAAGACCTTGGCCACAGTCTTTGTCCCACACGCAAAGCGGAGGTTTTTCCTGGACAAGGTGCGCGATTACGCCGTGAAGAATGATTCCCGAAGTGGGAACCCAAAGAACGCGAGACTGATAGACAGTGTGTCGGATATTCGACGATCCCTTTTGGAGTCTTTTTGGTTGGACACCCAACCTCTTCCGGGTGACACGCCAGTATGGGTAGAGGTTTGGCTCAGCTCGGATAGTGATGAAGTTATAGCGCGTTTTGTTGCACTACTTCGAGAACGACAGGTGGAGCAGGCCGAAGGGGTGATAAAGTTTCCAGAACGTGCGGTTGTTGTCATTCTTGCAAGCCGCCAGCAACTGGAGCGACTGATTGAAGATTCTGATGATATTGCGGAACTTCGGACAGCCAAGGAGGTTGCATCATTTTTCATTGAGATGGAGAATCGGGAACAGACCGAACGGGTAAGAGAATTACTGGCGAGAACCCGATACAGGGGTGATGGTGACGTTGTTGTTGCGATTCTGGACTCAGGCGTGAATAAGGGGCACGTTTTGATTGAGCCGCTTTTGGATGATGAGGATTGCCATGCCGTAGATCCTGCATGGGGTACCCATGACGACCGTGGACATGGAACCCTTATGGCAGGCACAGCGGCATTCGGAGATTTGCTTGCGATTTTGAATTCAGGCGGGCGGGTCAATGTCACTCACCGCTTGGAGTCAGCCAAGATTCTGCCGCCTCCGCCTGCCCTGAATCCCAAGAAACTGTGGGGTTACATGACGGCGCAAGGTGTGGCCCGTGTCGAGATTCAGGCTCCGAATCGCAAGCGGGTAGTTTGTCTCGCGGTCACAGCTACAGACAGCCGGGATCGAGGGCGACCCTCATCATGGTCTGCCTCGATCGACGCAATGTCTTCCGGACATGACGATAATGTTCGTCGCCTATTTGTAATTTCTGCTGGGAATATTGATGGGTCTGATGAATTTAGGAACTATCCACAATCAAACCTCACGAACGAAGTGCACGATCCTGGCCAGGCCTGGAATGCCTTGACTGTCGGTGCATTTACGGAGAAAACCCGGATCGTGGAGCCTACACTCCAGAGTTATTCGGCTATTGCTCCGTCGGGAGGGTTATCACCATTCAGCACGACCTCGACTAGTTGGGAGCGGCGGAAGTGGCCTCTCAAGCCTGAAGTTGTGTTCGAAGGGGGAAATGTGGCAAAGGGACCTAACGATTCCATCATCGAAGCCGATGACCTTCAGCTGTTGTCCACATACCACGATCCTCAGATTGCTCAGTTTGGTTTATTCAATAAGACCAGTGCGGCTGCAGCGCAGGCTTCCTGGATGGCGGCCACCATACAAGCTCGTTACCGTGATATGTGGCCTGAAACGATTCGTGCACTGCTGGTTCATACAGCCGAGTGGACCGATGCGATGCGTAGTCAGTTTCTGCCGGCACACCCGGCTACACCAACGAAAACAGACTTTGCGACGTTACTCAGAATATGTGGCTATGGGGTTCCAAATCTTGATCGGGCTCTGTACTGTGCGGCGAATTCCTTGACTCTTGTGGGGCAAGCTGAACTTCAACCCTTCGACACGCGCGGTAACCAGCGCGTTACGAAAGACATGCACTTCTACAATTTGCCTTGGCCGACGGAAGTCCTTCGTGATCTCGGTGCGTCTGTTGTTAAAATGAGGGTGACCTTATCGTATTTTATCGAACCTGGGCCGGGTGAAGTTGGCTGGAAAGACAGGTATCGATATGCGTCGCATGCCCTTCGTTTTCAAGTTAATGGGCCGGGGGAAAACGAAACAGATTTTATTCGCAGAATCAATGAACAGGCCCGGGACGATGGTGAGCATCCTGGTACTACGGGTCCCCGAGATCGGTGGCTTTTTGGTGACAACACCCGGAATGTTGGGTCCGTTCATTCCGACATCTGGGAGGGACGGGCTGTTGATCTGTCACTTTCGAATCTGATAGGGGTATACCCTGCAGTGGGGTGGTGGCGTGAGCGGCATCACCTTGGCCGCGTCAATCGACGAACCCGGTATTCTTTACTCGTATCTATTCATACGCCTGCACAGGGCGTCGATATCTACACCCCAGTTGCAATTAAAGTGGGTATTACGGTGCCAGTGACGATTCCCGTGACATAAATGCGAAGGGCTTCCGGAAGAATCCAGAAGCCCAGCGCCGACCAGATATTTCCAGTCCAACTTGGGGGCAATTCTCCCGAATTCTGGTGGAACTTCAATAGGCAAATGTGACTCATGGTGACGTAATGTTGCGATTTAGAGCCAGACGGGATATCCTGAACCATGCTTTTTGACCGTCAAAAAAGATTGCTCGCGTTGGTGGATACCCTCGGCGGGGAGGTCGGCAGTCTGGATTTCCAGAAACTGTTGTTTCTCTACTGTCGTGAGGATGATTTGACGCCAGCCTATGAGTTTGTGCCCTATAAATTCGGTGGTTTTTCCTTCACCTCCTATGCTGATAAGCGGCGACTGACAGAACAGGGGCTTCTTGAGGATGAAGAGCGGGCTTGGCGGCTTACCCCGGCGGGACGGACTGCTGCGACCGTTGCCCCCGCTGTGCGGCTTCGGATGAATCATTTTGCGAGACGGCATGCGTTGTTGCGGGGGGACGCTCTGGTAATGGAAGCTTATCGCCGTCATCCTTTCTATGCCATCCGCAGCGAGATTGCCGAGCGGGTTTTGGCGGGTGATAGGGCGGCGTTAAACGCCATTGCGGCGGCCCGTCCAGCTGCCAGTCGGCCCGGCCTTTGCACGATTGGTTACGAGGGTCATACGCTTGAAAGCTATTTGAATCGGTTGATCCGGGATGGAGTGACGTTGCTGTATGATGTGCGGCGAAACCCCTTGAGCCGGAAATACGGGTTCTCTAAAGGCACATTGAGCAAGGCTTGCGAAGGTGTGGGCATTGGCTATGAGCATTTGCCGGAACTGGGCATCGCCTCGGATGAACGACGGGAACTGCACACGCAGGCGGATTATGACGCACTGTTCGCCGTCTATGTTCGCGAAACCCTTCCGCGGCAAAAGCTGGCGCTTGAAAAAATCCAAAGTTGGATCGATTCCGGCAAACGCGTTGCACTCACCTGCTACGAGCGGTTGCCTGAGCAGTGTCACCGGAACTGTGTTGCGACATCTTTGGAAAGAATAAGAGGAAACACCCTCGCCGTAGTACATCTGTAGCCAAACCATTCCATGATCACCGACATCAACAGCGAAGACCGACTGGTCCAGAAGACGTTTTCCGATCATCTGGAAAAGGAACTTGGCTGGGAGAGTGTCACGGCCTGGAATGATGAGACCTTTGGGCCGGCCGGGACACTGGGGCGGGCGGATACCCGTGAGGTGGTGCTCAAACGCGATTTGGGTGCGGCGCTGGTGCGGCTGAACCCGCTCCTGCCGCAAGCTGCCATCACTGATGCGGTTCAGAAGATGACTCGGCATGATTTCACGCGTTCGCTGATTCAGCAGAACCAGGAGTTTTATAAGTTCATTCGTGATGGGGTCCCCGTCGATTACAAGGATGCGCAGGGCCAACTCCGCCAGACGCGGGCGCGGGTGCTGGATTTCCAGAACGGGAAAGGTCTGGACGGGGCGCCGAACAACCGGTTCCTTGCCGTGCGCGAGTTGAAACTCACCGGCCTGCGTACACCGGGCTATAACCGACGGGCGGATCTTGTGTGTTTCGTCAATGGACTGCCACTGGTGTTCATTGAACTCAAAGCGGTTTATAAGAATATTCGCGCTGGATTCGATGGCAACCTGCGGGATTATCTGGACGAAAACGTCATTGCCCACGCCTTTCATCACAATGCCTTTCTGATCGTAAGCAATGGCCATCGCGCCCGCTATGGGTCCATTACCAGCCAATGGGGGCATTTCGCCGAGTGGAAACGCCATGAGGAGTCCGGCAAGGGCAGTGTGGAGGCGGAGGTGTTGCTGAACGGGATGCTTGCGCACGAGCACCTTCTGGATCTGATCCAGAATTTCATTCTGTTCGATGCGAGCAAGCCGGGCGCGATCCGCAAGGTCATCGCCCGGAATCACCAGGTGCTGGGCGTGAACAATGCGGTGGCGTCAGTTCAGCGGCAGGAGGAACTGCGGAAGGAATATTCGGTGGAGAACCGGTTTACCTATCGCACGGTTGAAATACCCATGCCACTTGCCGCCGAGGAATTCTCAGGGGGCAAGGCGCTCTATGATGAGGCGGCATTGGCGACTGTTGCGGAAAAACAGTCCATGCGACAGCTCGACATCATCGAATCGGCACATCCCGATCTCGGTAAACTGGGGGTGTTCTGGCATACGCAGGGGAGCGGAAAATCCTATTCCATGGCCTTCTTCACGGAAAAGGTGAGGCGGACGGTCTCCGCCAAGTTCACCTTCCTGCTGATGACCGACCGGAACGATCTGGATGGCCAGATTTATCGAACGTTTGTTGGCTGCGGCGTGGCAGATGATAAGACGCCGCGGGCTTCTTCGGGTGACGAATTGAAGTCCCTTCTGAAACAAAACCACCGTTACCTTTTCAGCCTGATTCACAAGTTCAATCAGGACGTGATACCCCTCCAGCCTTACAGTACGCGGGACGATATCATCGTGATTTCCGATGAGGCGCACCGTACACAGGCGGGTAAGCTCGCGCGCAACATGCGATTGGCGTTGCCCAATGCTGCGTTCATTGGCTTCACGGGAACCCCCCTGTTCAAGTATGACAACCTGACCAAGCGCATCTTCGGGGATTACGTTTCGAAATATGATTTCAAGCGTTCGGAGCAGGATGGCGCGACGGTCAAGCTGGTCTATGAGAATCGGGGCGAAAAGCTCGGCATCGCCCGGCTCGACCTCAACGACCGTATTGCCGATGCCATCGAGAAGGCGGATCTTGATCCCGACAAGGAGGCTTTGCTGGAGAAGCTGCTGGGCCAGGATTATGAGGTTATTACAGCTGACGACCGACTGGATAAACTGGCTGTGGATTTTGTGGAGCACTGCGCTACACGCTGGGAATCCGGCAAGTCCATGCTGGTCTGCATAGACAAACTGACCTGTGGCCGCATGCATCAGCGCATCATTCCGCTCTGGAAGGCAAAACTGGCAAAGGTTCAGGTGGCTTCCCGGTCTGAAGCCGACGACAAGAAGCGTGCCTGGTTGCAGGGGCAGGCCCAGTGGATGGCGGACACCCTCATTGAGATTATCATCAGCGAAGGCCAGAACGAGGTGGCCGACTTCAAAAAGTGGGGCGTTGATATCATTCCGCACAGGGCGCTGATGAAGCAGGGATTTGAGACGGCGGATGGCAAGCGCGTGGATGTGGAGTCGGCGTTTAAGAATCCTGAACATCCCTTCCGCGTCGCGATCGTCTGCGCCATGTGGCTGACGGGTTTCGACGTGGAGTGTTTGTCGACGCTGTACATTGACAAGCCGATGAAGGCGCATACCCTGATGCAAGCTATTGCGCGTGCCAACCGCGTCTATCCCGGCAAGGATTTCGGTCTCATCGTGGACTATAACGGAATGCTCAAGAGTCTGCGCGCCGCCCTGGCCCAATACGCGCTCGGGGACGAAGGTGGCGGCGAAAAGGACATTATCGCGCCGATCGAGGAGCGGGTGAAGGCCCTGCTTCTGGCGATTGAAGAAACGGAAACCCATCTCAAGGGGTTGGGCTTTGATCCCGGCCGGTTGTCTGGGGCGAAGGGCTTTGCTCGGATTGAAGCCATCGCTGACGGCGCTGACGCGGTCGTCAATTCCCGCGATGAGGGTAGGCGCCGGTTTGAAATTATGGCACGTCAGGTGTTTATCCGCTTCAAGGCGCTCATCATGGAGCCGTCGGCTTTCGCCTACGCCGTGCGCCATGACAACATCGAGGCCATCTACAAGAAGCTCGAAGAACGGCGGGACACCGCAGATGTGACCGATCTACTCAAGGAACTGCAGCGCATCGTGAATGATGCCATCCGGGCGGCGAAACCGGGCGAGGACCAGACGGCCTCCAAGCTGTTCGACATGAGCACGATCAATCTGGAGAAACTGCGCGACGAGTTTGCAAAGAAAGTGAAGCGCAAGGCCTCGGCGTTGGAAGACATCCGGCAGTTGGTTGAGAAGAAATTGCAACAGTTGCTGGCCCGTAATCCGCAGCGGATGGATTACTACAAGAAGTATTCCGAAATCATTGCGGACTACAATCGTGATAAGGATCGCGTTACGATTGAAGAAACTTTCGCCAGGTTAGTCGACCTCGTGAACGGGTTGGATGCAGAAGGCCGCCGTGCCGCCGAGGAAGGGCTCAGCGAGGACGAATACGCCTTGTTTTGTTTGTTGCAGAAGGAAAGCCTCAGCAAAGTTGACCGCGAGAAGGTCAAACTGGCAAGTCGAAGTCTTTTTGATGCAGTCACTAAACTGATTTCTCATCGCGAACGATGGACGGAGAAAGAGCAAACGCAGGCCGAGGTGGAGGTGTTCATACTCGACCACGTTTTCGCAACACTTCCCAATCCGCCATTCTCTGATGATGAGAAACAGGTGATGGCCAGGCAGGTTTACCAACACGTTTGGCAACAATGTGCCGCAGGCGTATTTGCCGCTTGATGGGTTTTAACCATGGGACTTTACGATCGAGATTATATGCGCGAGAAGCCGGTGCCGGACGATGATGAGGGGCCGGGGTTGGATCGGTTGGCCTCACGCAGGCGGAGGGTTTTGTGGGTTGGGGTGATTCTTCTTGCCGCAGGGGTGATTGCTGTCTGGGTCGCTAATTAAGCCGACCATACCCCTCACCCCGACCCTCTCCCTCAAGGGGAGAGGGAGTAGCTCAGAGGGCTTTAGGATTTGCCTATTCTGCACCCTCGCCCCTTGGGGGAGAGGGTCGGGGTGAGGGGATTGCGCGTAAATCGTTCGCCTCTACATCACCACATCAGTAATGGCCAATGCCCCGGCACCCAGGCTCCTGTTCGCCTCTTCCAATTTTTCGCGGCTGGAGAGGACGCATATGGGGCTCGATTTCAGGCCGGATTCCAATACTTCCAGAAGGGCCTCGCGTGCGGCGGCGGGGGTGACGGCCAGGCGTGCCTGGTAGAATGCTTCGCGCAACTCGGGGGTAACGCCCTGCAAATGACGGGCCAGCGCCTCGCCGGTGGCTTCACTCGGGCGCAGGGGTTTTTCGTCGCCTTTGGCCGTTCCAATGATGGCCCGGTCAATATCCGCCTGCGACCAGGCGGTTGACCGGACAAAGGCGGGCGTCCTGGCAAACACATCCAGCGTGCGAATCACATGCGGGTCGCGGAACGAGGTCATGAAGAGGGTTCCTGAAAGGGGATTATAGGACATTCCTCCGCCGTAAGCATTTCCCTTGAGCCGGATCTCGGGCAGAAAATAGTCGAACCGGACCATGTGCGTGCCGATGACGAGTGCCGCAGAACGGGGATCGGTCAGTTTCGGAGCCCGCATTCCCTGGGCGCAGTGAGCAACCTGGGTGGGGACGGCGAGGCCTGATCGGCAAGGTGAAGCGTGAGGCGTAAGGCGTGAGATGTGAGAAGAGGAGGGATTAGGCATGGCCTGGATCCAGTCTTTCATGGCGGACTGGACGGCGGTGAAGGCTTTGTCGGAGCCGGTGAAGCTGAGGGTCAGGCGGTCGGGGGAAAGGATGAACGACCGGATCCGCTCGATACGTTCCATGAGGGCTTCTGCCCGGGTGTCGAACTGGTCGCAGAGCGAGGCCGCGAGCGCTGCCTGGGGAATTCCGTGGCATTGTTCGTCCAACAGGCCGACAGGCGTCAGGTATTGCCCGGCATGGCATTGCGCATAGCTGAGTCCGTTTTCCAGGATATCGCTCCGGATGCCGGCGCGGTTTTGCGTGAGGATATCGCGGAGGCGTTCCCGGTCGCGCGGATCGACGGTAAAGACCAGATCCCGGAGCACGGTCAGCGCCTGATCGATCTGGTTGTCGAGCGCCTTGCAGGCGAAACGCATGGTGAGCACGGGCTGACCGTGCGGTCCGGCGTGGTGCTGGAATGACGGGGCGCAACTGATGCCGCCGGTGGAGGCCGCCATGCGTTGGGCAATGACTTCGTAATTCATTCCCGCCGCACCGAGTTTGGTGATGGCGTCGCTGTAATGCGGGAGATATTGCCAGAGATCGTCGGGCAGTCCCTCCAGATTCAGGCTGAAGTGCAGGTAGTTGATGCCATTGGAGAAAACATCGGTCCGGAGGAGGGGAACGTCGGGCGAAGGTTGAAGGGGGAAGGCTGAAGACGGAAGGGTGACCAGGGTCGTCGGGATATGGCGGGGTTTGGCGGGGAGATCGCACACCTTGAGCTGGGGGAGCAGGGCGAGGGTGTCGGGTGAATTTGCGGTTCCGGCTTCATCCTCAATGGCGGCAGCTTCATCGGCGAGTTGTTGCATCTCGGCATCGGTCCGGCGGGTGCGCTCGGCAGCCATGCGTTCTGCGAACGCCGCATCGGTGCGGGCCTGGCAGGTTTTATCAGGGCTCAATACGGTAGTGAGCCGGTGCGGATTGTTGACCAACTGTTCCATGATGAGGCGCGAGAACAGGCCGGGATCGTCCTCAACCCGTTTTCGGCAGGCTTCAAGATGATAGCCCATATCCAGAAAGGTGAGCGGGTCGGCTCCGAGTACCCAGGCGTTGAGTACATGGTTCATGGTATGAAGCGGGAACAGGGATTGGATTTCCAGATAGTGATAGGCGGTTTGTTGGAAGGCGGATTCGACCCATTCCGGTTTCAAGCCCTGCTCGGCGATGGTCTTGAGGGAGGACAGGACGAGGTGCTCGAACGCGGCGGCCTTATCCGGATCGCTTCCCTTGATCCCTACGCTGAAGACGGATTCGGGGCCCAGATCCATGTCGCCGCAATCGAGGATATCCTGTCCGAGTTTGGAATCCACCAGCGCCTTTTTGAGGGGGGCGGCCTCGTTGCCGAAAAGGACATAAGTCAGGACATGGCGGAGCACGGCCTGTTCGGGATCCAGGGCATTGCCGGTGAGCCAGTTCAAGGTGATGAATGTTTTTTCCGGCAGGGATTCATCCTGGGCGACCGGATAGGTATCGCAGGAGGAAATGGGCGTGACCCAGCGCGGCTGGCGGGGTGGGACGGGAACCGCCGGTTGCCGGGTGTAACCGGTCAGGCGGGGTTCCAGGAATTCCAGAGTGGTGTGGGTCGGGATGTTCCCGTAGAAAAAGAACAGGGCATTCGACGGGTGATAGTGGGCTTCATAGAAGCGCTTGAACTGGTCAAAGGTCAGGTTCGGGATGGAGTCCGGATCGCCGGCATAATTCAGGGCGTAGGGAGTGTCGGGCAGGAGGTGCTTGACCCAGGAATAGAAGAGCTTGCTTTCCGGGCTCGAGAAAACGCCCTTCATTTCGTTATAGACGATGCCGCTGACGGTGAGGGCACCGGTCGGGTTTTCGGGGTCGGCGGGGGTGAGGTGATGGCCCTCGCGGCGGAAGGTGTTTTCGGTGAGAAGCGGATGGAACACGGCGTCGAAATACACTTCGGCCAGGTTGAACAGATCGCGTTCGACATTGCTGGAGACGGGGTAGTAGGTGCAATCGGGGCCGGTCATGGCATTGATGAAGGTGGCCATGCTCGACTTCAGCATTTCGAAGAACGGTTCCCGGACAGGGAAGCGTTGCGAGCCGGCGAGGACGGAATGTTCGAGAATATGGGGGGCGCCGGTATTGTCGGGGGCCGGGGTGGGGAAGCTGATGGAAAAGAGGTTCTCGGTATCCTCGCAGAGCAGGTGCAGGGCGCGTGCTCCACTGGCGATATGTTCCAGTTCAATGGCCGTTCCACGCAGAGCGGGGATCGGGGTAATTTTCCGGACGGTGAATCCATGGATCACGGCACCCGGGATCATGGGGGAATGAGTTTTGGACATGGCCTTCTCCAGACAGGTTTTTTGAAGGCGCCAAGATGGGACAAATGCGAGGGCGCGTCAATAGCCATCCTTCGCTCCAAATCCTCGCCTAAGAGGCCGACGACAGTACATTTTCACCGGAATAGCCGGTATTGACGCGGCTCAGCCGGAGGCTTCGCCCTACCTGGAAATCTATACAGATCATCGATGTCTTCGGGTAGGGCGAGGCGTCCAATGCCACTAACTTTTCGCAGCCCGTTTTTTCTTATTATCAG
>CAJBSZ010000200.1 GCA_903958395.1 uncultured bacterium
AAATCGTCGATAACTACCGCCTGCGTTGGCTCGAGGTGCCCTATGAAGCGGGCGAACTGAAGGCCGTCGCCTATCAAAAGGGCAAGAAACTGGGTGAGGCAGTCGTCAAGACCGCCGGCGCAGGCACAAAATTAAAACTCACCGCCGACCGCAGCCAACTCAAGGCCGACGGCATGGATCTGTGCTACGTCACTGTCGAAATGACCGATGAAGACGGGAATTTGTGCCCGCTGGCCATGGACAAGCTGACCTTCACCGTCGGGGGTGCCGCCCGCCTGAGCGGGGTGGACAACGGCAATCAGATGGGCCACGACTCCTTTACCGACTCAACCCACCCGCTGTTTTACGGAAAAGCCGTCGCGGTTCTACGCAGTATTCCCGGGAAATCCGGAAAGGCCGTCCTGAATGTCAAGACCGATGGCGGAATCGAGGAAGCAGTGACGCTTAAGTTTGAGTGAGAAACTTCCTGACAGGGTAAGCGTTGAAGCCCTGAAAGTAGCAGAAAAAACTCAAAGGGAAAAACTGATATGAAGAGAAAACACTTAAGGAACACTATGAAAGTTAAGAGAAAAACCACCTGTTTCGCACTCACCATTGCCTGGGCATGCGCCTGCAATCTATTGGCGGCGGTGGACGTGCAGCAGACCGGCAACGTGGTCGTTCTGGAGAACGAAAAGGTTGCGCTCTCGATTGACTTGGAGCGGCGGCAGTTTACCGTCACCGATATCGCGAGCAGGGAAGTTGTGCTGGACAATGCCTCCATGGCTGCCGATGGATGGGGCGGCGTTCGCAGGTCAGGCAGGCCGGAATGGGGCAAGCCGGATGGCTGGAAAGGATGGGATGTTAGCCAGACTCAGGAAGGCGTGACGGATGCTTTTGGCAAAGGCCAGCGGATAGTGGTGACCTTGAGCAACCGCAATCGTCCCGCGACCCCAAGCTATTTGTTTAGCTACACGCTTTACGAAAACAACGGCGCGGTATTCATGGGCTTCGGCCTGCAAAACACCCGGGACTTCGGCATCCGTTTGATGAACTCGACACCGATGACCGGCGCTACTCTTTTTCCCGGCAAGTCTGTGGAACAAGTATTGACGCTGAACGGTTCCGCCGGATCGGAAGCCGCGAAAGTCCAACCGGGACCGACTCGTGAGTCGGCCAACAGCCTGATGCTCACCTGCCTGAAGGATGGGCAGCGGCGCACAGTGGTCTGGGGTGGATTGGCTAACCAGGATTTCGGTAAATGGGCAGCGGTGCGAGATGGTGCGCTGGAATTCAGCGCCAAAGATCCCGTGGGCCGGCTGGTGGATGCCGGGCAGACCTATTGGGCGGAAGATACTTTTTATCTGGACGTGACGACGCCGGATCCGTTCGTGGCCTTGGAGCAATATGGCCGGGCCATGCGGCTGGCGAATCACGCCAATCCGAATGTCTACGACTTCCCGGTGCTCTGCGGCTGGTCAGTGGGGGCCATGAGCAAACTGCCCGGGATCAACAATTCCACAAAGCTGGTTGCGGATTTGGAGGCCGCGCAGAAAGCCGGAGTGACCAAATACACCAAGGTCGGCATTCGCTTGGAGCCGGACACCTATTGTTACAAAAATGGCAACACCGAACAAGGCTGGTGGGACGAAGCCCATTGGGCGCAATATGGCCATCTGGTGCCGCCTTACGACACCTTCGCCAAGTGGTGCGCCGCGATTCGGGAACGAGATGGTATTCCCTATACTTACTTCCAAGTCGGTATGCCGTCGGACGACTACGCGCGGGCGTTCCCGGGCCACATGCTGTTCAATGACATCAGCCGCTTGCAGGTGTTTCATCCCCACCATGAACCGCTGGTGAGTTACGACTACACCGATCCGGATTTTCAGAAGCACCTGCTGGAGGTCTACACGCGCCTCCGCCAAGACGGCATTCGCGGCATCAAGTTCGACTATCCGGAAGCAGGCTGGCGGCCGGAAGGTGGCTTTGAAAACCGCCACGCCACCACCGCCTTCGCCTATCGCGAAGCCTTCCGGCTCTGTCGCGAAGGCTTGGGTGCGGATGCATTCATTGACGAACGCAATAACGGCGAATCCGGCCGCCCCTGTCTGGATGTCACCGCAGGCATCGTGGACACGCAGCGCAACTGGGGGGATTCAAACAAATTCGTGCCCGCCATGATCAGCATCGGCGGCCTGCGCTGGTATAAGAACCGGACGGTCTTCAATTATTTCCCCGACACCAAGACGGTGCATCGTTGTTCGCCGGAAATCCGCCAGTCCATGCTGACCATGGTCTTCCTCACCAGCGGGCGGATTGATCTGGCAACGTCGTTCACTCTCTTCACGCCGGAGATCGTTCACGACTTCTCGCGCATCTACCCCGCCTACCGCGAACCGTTCACCGCGCGTCCGCTGGATGC
>CAJBSZ010000201.1 GCA_903958395.1 uncultured bacterium
CTTCAGGCGGAACCAGCCGTTCGTGCCCACATATTCGGCATCATCGGCGAAGATGATGACCGCTCCTTCCGGCTCGCCGGGGGCCTGTTGCGAATAGCGGTCAATAAGGGCCAGGTATTTCTCGAAGGTGTAGCCTTCCATCCACATGAAATACCGGACTCCAAACTGCGCAATCCGGTCGCTGCGCAGGAACATCTTCATCTTGTTGGTCGGCAGGCCCGCAACCTTGTTGAACGGAAAATGGATCGCCCGCTCCGTTCCGGGCAGATCGTACTTGAACCCAAAGTGATAAAACGCGCGTTCCTTAGTGTGTTCCTTCTCATAGATTTCCGGGCGCAACGGTTTGCCATCGGGGCCGCAGGAGCGGCTGTACGCCTCAAAGTCACCGATCATGTTCGCGTAGCCGGTGGCAGCGACCTGTTCTGGAACATAGCCACTCCACCCGCATTCCGGGTTCCAGAAGCTGCGGGGCACAAACCCCAGATGTTTCTTGTAGGCCTCGTTCGAGAACCGGATGGACCAGATGCCGTCCTCCTTCGGGAAGTTCGGCAGCATCGGGTGCGCATAGGGCGACCCCATAAACTCGCACCGGCCCTGCTGGCAGGCGCGCTTGATCTTCTCCAACACGTCCGGGCACCGATTGGCGATCTCATCGAGCGTATAGCCGGAGGCCTCGAAGACGAACTTCACCTTCGGGAATTTCTCCTCCATCACGTCGAAGATGAGTTCGTAACTCTTGCGGATCACGAACTCGTACCGGTCGGGCGTGAGGTAGGCATAGTTGAGGTTGGCGTGGAATATGGCAACGTATTTCATGGCTTGTTTTCTTGTTCCTTTATTGTCGGTTTCAAAACTTACAGAAGCTCCCTCAATGTCGCGGCATCCCGGACAACCTGGTCCGGGAAGGTGTCGTATTATCGCCATCAATAGTGCGGAGCCGCGCCTTGCGGCGATAGATGCGCCAGAGCAGAGCTCCCAGGCCCGTCAGGACACCCCCAATGAACAGAAAGGTCAGCCGCCCTTTCAGGGGGTTGGGAATCGCAATGCACAACAACAGGAAACCACCCAGGATCAAGCACAACACCCCGGTTATCCGGAACTGCATGGCATCCTGGTCCTCGCCCCCCTCGCCCATGTGGTCCACTGGCCGGGCCAGGTCGTCGAACAAGACATCGACCCGGTGGTGATGGGCCTCGGAACTCGACCGCCATAGCGGGATCGTGCCAAGAAACCAGAGTATCGACAGGCTCCAGGTGATCACGCTGATAAACAGAAACTGCGAATCCACGATCTCGCGCGGCGTCAAGTCCCGCTGCACCCCCAGAAGGTGTTGCACCCACACCGTGTCAAACGAGTACTTCGCCACCACGGATACCAGCAGGCCCACCAGGACGGTTGACCAACCCGACCAGGCGGGGGTCCGTTTGATAAAAATACCCAGAATCATCGGCACAATCATTGGCGGCACCAGCATGGCATTAAGCACCTGGAAGAGGTCGAAAAGGTTCAGCGAGCGCAAGGAATTGACCATCAGGGCGATGCCAATGGTGAGCCCCCCGAATACCATCGTTGTAAGTTTACCGGTCACCACCTGGCGCAAGTCGGAGGCTTTGGGATTGATGTAGTGGATATAGACATTGCGGACAAAGAAACCGGCGTTTGAATTCAACGCGGCATCCGCGGAGTCCGCGGCGGCGGAAAACAACGCGCAGACCATCAACCCCAGCAATCCCTGCGGCAAGACCTTGAAGGCCATCACGAGCCAAGCCCCCTCTTCGGGGTTCTTGAGTTGGGGGAACACCTTGCCTAAATCCGGATAGACCGCCGACGCGCAAATGGACGGCAGGTGGATCAGCAGCGGGATCAAGAGCAGAATCCAGGGACCCCATGCCAACAGCACCATTCCCCGGGCATTCCGGTCATCCTTGACCCGGACATACTTGCCGCTGTTACGCATATCCATCTGCATGAGAACTCCGGAAACAATAGACCAGCCAATCCACATCCACACCAGCGCGCCCGAGATATTGGTGTCGAACTGGTACTGCCGTTCCGGCAGCACGTTCACGAGGTTGGCCACGCCCCCGATTTCGGGCAGGTTCACGGAAAAGAACGCCACAACAATTACGACCAGGAAAAGTAGCATTCCCTGGACAAAGGCGCCGAAGGACACCGCCCATTGCCCGCCCAAGGTCGCCAGAAGTGTCACAATCACCCCGACCACGATCAGGGTCACCACCAGATTGCCATGGAAGACGGATGACATGAACACGGCCAGCGTATTGAGGCCGATGCCGCCCCAGAACAGGCCCATGGGTAGCGCGAACCACGTGTAGAATTGCTCGGTCCCGCTCCCGAACCGCCGGAACACTGCCTCCATCGCCGTAATCACACGTAGCCTTCGGAAACGCGGGGCGAAATAGAGCATGACAACCAGCGACGGCACCGCAGTCATCAACATGGTCAACGGGTACACGAACCCGTCGTTGTAGCACTTGGCCGCACCGCCCGTGAAACTCCAGGTGCTGATGCTCGTGGCCATGGCCGACATTCCACCCAGCCACCACACCATGTTGCCACCGCCGCGGAAATAGTCACTGGGTCCCTTGCTCAGTTTGCGACAGATCACGCCGATCGAACAGACAAACACGAGGTAAAAGGCGATAACTCCGTAGTCCCACCCCGTCAAAGCCCTGATCACCGATTCATTCATTTGCGTTCTCTATTGTCATCGTTTATCTTCCGGACACGAGATTGCTTTCACTTCCTTAAAATTTCCTCCAGCCAGCTCAAACTCACAATCTGCTTGTGCGGCCCGGGCATCCAGCATAATGCCGCTGGACGAGCCTTCGGGAAGTTCCGTCAACAACAGTGCCGATGCCCGCGCCTCAAGGCTCCCGGCGTGAAGTACCGCACTATTCAATGCGGCTTGATAAGTGATGCGCGTTCCATCTTTGAGCGCCAGGGAAAATCCACAAATCGAAGTGTCTTGACCACTGCCAAACGATTCGACCTTCGCCACCCTGTTCTCCATCCGCCTGGAAGGGATAATCAACGTGACTAACACTTGGTCGCCA
>CAJBSZ010000202.1 GCA_903958395.1 uncultured bacterium
CACGGCGGGCGCCTTGACCACCACGGCAATCTTTTTTGCGTTTTTCTTTTCCCGCATTCCCGGGTATTACCAACTGGCCTGGTTCTGCATTCTCAGCCTTCTCCTGACGGTGGCGCTGGCCCTTTATGTCCTGCCCCTTTTCCTCAAACCGGGGAAGACTCCGGAAGAACACGATCCCTCCCCGTCCTTTGAGGTTCCCCGCCACTCAAAAGCATATCTTGCCGGCTTTGCCATCCTGTTTGTTCTTACTACTATGCTGGCGACCCGGGTGAAATTCGACAGCGATATCACCCGCCTCGACGGCACTGCTCCGGCTATTCTCAAGGCGGAGGAAGATTTTCGTGCGGTATGGGGAACGGGCGAGAGGAAAGAGGCTATTCTCGCGGTGATGGGGAACAGCTATGAGGAGGTTCGCGAGAAAACTGATCAGGTTTACGAACAGGCGGTTGCCGCCGTAGGAGCCACCCAGTTTGTGAGTCTGGCCTCGGTCTGGCCGTCAGGAAAAACACGGACGGACCGGGCCCGGGCGTGGACGGCATTCTGGCGCGATGGGCGCGAGGTGAAGTTAAGGGGATTACTGGCGGAGCAGGGGGCGGCCCGCGGGTTCGCCACCAATGCCTTCGAGCCTTTTTTTGAGCACCTGTATGACGGGGCGATTCTGACTGATGAACCGGTCTCGAACCAGGTGCTGGTCAATCTCAAGGATCGCTTTATCCAGACGCCGAACGGGCGGTACCAGACGTTGTCATTCTTTCCCGACACCCCGGAGGTGGGGACTTCGCTGGGGCGCGTGGTGAAGGATCGGACGGATGCCTTCATTGTGTCCCGCACGGCGATGGGCTCCATTCTTTCCGATGCGTTCACGGGGGAAGTCATCCGGACATCGATGCTGGCAGGATTGCTGATTATTCTCACGGCCTGGCTGTTTATTCGCAGCATTCCGTTGACGCTGATCGCCTTGTCACCGGCATTTTCAGCGGTGGTCGGATTACTGGCCATCATGGGGCTGATGGGGCGGCCTCTCACTGTGGCGAATCTGATTTCAGGGATTGTGGTGTTCGGGCTCAGCATTGATTTCGGGATGCATATCCTGCATGCGTGCCGTCATCCCCAGGGACGGCATGCCCGGATGGCCGTGACCTTTGCGGCGATCACGACGGTGATGGGGGCGGCGGTGCTGTTGCTTGCCAGGCATCCGGCTCTGGTCTCGATCGGACTGACCCTGACCCTGGGGGTGTCGCTCGGGTATGTTGCGGCCATGTGGATGGTGCCGGTGTTGTATGGGGTATTCGGGGGGAGGAAGTGATGGGGGTCAGGGGTCAGGGGGGAAGGGGGAGGGTTCAGGGTTCAGGGTTCAGGGTTCAGGGTGGTTGTGCTCTGGATTTCAAGTACAAGAGCCTTCTTTCAGGATTTGGCCTGAACCCTGAACCCCGAACCCTGAACTTCATCAGGTTTTTGTTTGTTCTTCCTTGTCTACTCCTTGCTTCCTGCCGCTCCCTGCCGCCGGTTTCCCCGTTTGAGGCGGCCCGGATACCTCTGGCGTATGAGCAAGCGCTCCCGGTCTCCTTCAAGGCGCAGCAGACGCTTGTTTTTGAATTCAAGCCGCACTGGTGGTGGCCGACAATCCGCATGACGGCTCTTGGCTACGCCACGGTCAACCGCAGGACGGGGGATTATGCGGTGGTGTGTTTATCGCCGTTGGGGGTGAAGCTGTTTGATGTGGCCCGCACGAACGGGGTGACAGCCACGCGGCTGATGATTCCGGCGGGTGGCGATCAGGCGGCCGCCGGAAAGGCGATCAGTGACGATATTGGCAATCTCTATTTCAGCCTGGTTCCGCCGTCGACTGCCGTCGTGAAGCAGAAGGGGAACTGCCTGGTGTTTCGTGGCGCGTGCAGTGAACATGAGTTCAGTCGCAGCACCGGCCAGCTTATCCGGAAAGAGGTCTGGACGGATCACTCCCGGAGCACGCTGACCTTTGGCGACTCTTTCCCTGGATCCATGACTCTGGTGAACCACGCCTATGGCTATCGTCTCAAAATCAGGACGGTGAAGCTGGAGCCCTTTTGAAGCCTTGCTGCCTGCCCGCCGGGCTTGGGCTAGATTCGTCAAAACAGCCACTCAGCAGCCACAGCGGCTCACCGGGACGGTTCGCCCTACCCTAACGTGCACGTAACACTTGATTTTAATCAGGTAGGGCGAGGCGTCCAATGCCGAGCCGTCCTCATGCGGCTGAAATGCGGCTTGATGTGCCTTGAGTTTCGCCGGTGAGTCCTGTAGCTTGGAACCCTTCTTTTTAACGGTGCGATTCACAATTCCGGAAAGGCGGGTGGACATGGCGACTCAGGATTTCAAGGCGGCTTATAAAACCATTATGGATGATCACTTTTCGCCCCGGATGGAAATCAGTTTTATCGAGGAGGACGGGCAGCGTCAGACCCTGGGGTATGAAAAGCAGGCGTGGCTGATTGACGGGGTCCGGAAGGGGCTGCGGTATGGAGAGAATCCCGGCCAGGAGGCTGCGCTTTACAAGCGGGTGGGTGGAAATTTAATCCTGGGGGATGTCGCCTGCATTCAGCCCGGCCGGCACCTGGCCTCGGACGTGGAGCTGCTTCAATCCGGAAAGCATCCCGGAAAAACCAATATCACCGATGCGGATAATGCCCTGAATATCCTGCGCTACCTGATGGATGAACCCTGCGCGGTGATCGTCAAACACAACAACCCCTGCGGGGCGGCCCGGGCGACGTCCCTGGCGGAGGCGTATCGCAAGGCCAACCTGGCGGACCGGGTGGCGGCGTTTGGCGGAGCGATTGCCTTGAACCGGGAGGTGGATCGCGACACGGCGGCCCTGATTATCGAAAATTATGCCGAGGTGGTTGTGGCGCCCGAATTCGGGCCGGGTGTCATGGAGCTTTTTGCCAAGAAGAAAAACCTGCGGGTGATGCGGATTGGCAACATGGCCCGGTTAAGCGAATTCGCCGGCGACGTGGTGGTGGATATGAAATCCCTCATGGACGGCGGACTGATTGTCCAGACCTCGTTTGTTCCCCGGACGAAAACCCGGGCGGATCTGGTGCCCGCCCAGGCGGTATACAAGGGACAGGAATACCGGATCAACCGGATGCCCTCGCAACAGGAATACTCGGATCTGCTTTTCGGCTGGCTGGTGGAATGCGGCGTCATCAGCAACTCGGTATTGTATGTCAAGGATGGGGTCACCGTCAGTATTGGCGCCGGTGGACAGGATCGGGTGGGAATG
>CAJBSZ010000203.1 GCA_903958395.1 uncultured bacterium
CATAAGGCATCCAGGCATTGGCAGCAAATATCAAATGCCTCTGGCGCATCAAGTCCGCCCAAGGAGTCAACAACGCGCTCCTTAATCGTCTTTCCCATGAGATATTCCGTGACGACAACATAATAATAATGGGCAAGTTCTTTTTTTAAAAAACACCCATAATAGCGCACGATTCCTGGATGATGGAACGCTTTGAGGACGGCCACGCGATCTTGTAATCGCTTAAATAATTTGCCTCCTTCATCCTGGATGACCGGCATGAGTTTGAGGGCAACCTGATCCCCTGGACGTAAATCATTCAACTCCGGGAGAGCTGTCGTACATTTAGCAATATAAACAGAACCCTGGCCGCCGTGCGAGTCTCCAGGGATCTCATTGATGAGTTCGAAAGTACCAAATTTTACGCCAGTTACGTCAGACATGACAAGCCTGCAAAAAGGATTTAGTTGTTAGGTCTCGCGGGGCTGGCATATTTTGCAATCGCATGAACAAACGCTACAAGGCGCTTACGATTGTATCCGTCTTCCATATTCGATTTCGAAAGTTTCTGAGCCTCATTCAAAAGAGCTTCCCATGTTTTCTTGTATTCATTATTCACGTCAGAGCCTTCCTTGTTTATCTCGTTTTTCCGATGTTGAACTGCTTTTGTATTCACAAAAGAGCGCAACACATTCACATATATCTTGATATCTCCTGTATATTCGGGCAACGATTCCTTCGTGGGCGCCCGCCACCCTGCCAACACCCCTCGCGCTTCATCATATTGCGCAATAAATTCCGAAACTTTTGCAGGATTCATGCCGGTTCCCATAAAATGAAAATAAGCACTTACGGCACCTTCATTTTCAACGAGCGCCATCACCTGCACCACCGATTCCCACTCACTATTTTGTTTTTCGTCCTTCGCCTTATTTTCAGCAGCGAGGCGGGCCACATTCGCATCCGCTTTCCGTTTTTCTTCAAGCTTGCCCGCGTAAATAGCTTCTGTCTTGCGCTTCTCCTCGTCCTTCTTTCGCTTCTCTTCGGCGGCGACACGGGCCATATTCGCATCCGCTTTCCGCATTTCTTCCAGCTTGGCCACGCGTATGGCTTCTGCCTTGCGCTTCTCTTCGGCTGCGATGCGGGCGGCATTCTCTTCCGCTTTCCGCTTCACCTCCAGCTTGGCCACGCGTTCGGCTTCTGCCTTGCGAATCTCGTCATCCTTCTTGCGTTTCTCTTCGGCTGCGATGCGGGCGACATTCTCTTCCGTTATTCGCCTCTCTTCCAACTTAGCCGCGCGCTCGGCTGCTGCTCTGCGCTCTTCTTCATCTTTCTTGCGCTTCTCTTCAGTTGCGATGCGGGCGGCATTCTCTACGTTGTTTGTCGCCTCCAGCGCCATGCGGACAGGCTGACCACTCGCGTTCGACGCTTTTTTAGTATTTCCATCGTCATATACGAGGAAACTTGCCCTTATGACTACAATCCCTAAAAAAAGTATGCCTGTTGCTTTTAAGGGGTTATGGCTTAAATCTCTTAGAAAAGCGGAGATCTTCTTTTTCTGTCCGCTGGGTGTTGCTGGTACAGACCCCTCAGCGCCTGGGTTCACGCACAGGATATCTTTCTGCGGAATGGGTGGCTGATCCGTATCCGGCGTCCCTGAAGAATTATTCGTTGATGAACTCGTTTTTGTCCGATGAACAATGGGCGGCATACGCATAGTCAACAGTTCAGATGGAAACGGCTCTGGCAACTGCCCCATGTTTACCGCGACAACCGTAACATTATCTTTTCCTCCGTTTTTTAGAGCTTCCTCGACGAGTACTCTAGTCGTATCCTCAACAGTAAGAGCGTTCGCAATGATCTCCTCTATCCGCTGATCCGACACCATTTTAGTCAGTCCGTCACTGCATACAATTATCGTATCCCCCTGCTCAACCTTAAATTCCGTCATTTCAATATCAACTGTATCCTCAAGTCCAACGGCTCTCAATATAACGTTTCGGTATTGAGGACTTAACTCATTCTCATCACCAATGCCGGCTGCATTCGCAAAATTATGATCCAGCGTGACCTGCTTAATCGAGCCTTTATGGAAATGATAAACTCGACTATCCCCCGCATGAAAAGCCATTGCAACATTCGGAGATTCAGGATTAAAACAGACTCCTGCAATAGTCGTCCCCATACACTTCTTGCCGAACTGCAACGTCTGGTTAGACATCCAGTAAGACGCCTCGTTCAGCGCGTGGCAAAGCCAGGCTTGCATGGCCTTTAAGCCCAGAGGTTTCTCTGGATCAAATTGCTTCAGCATATCCGATATGGCCTGAATAGCTGCTTTAGACGCAACTTCGCCATCTTCGGCCCCCCCCATACCATCCGCCACGCAAAAAACGCCGTGATCCGCAAAAACTGCGAAGGAATCCTCGTTGTTTTTCCGCTTAAGCCCTTGATCCGTCAAGGCGAAAGACGAAAGATATGAATAGTTCATTTTCATACGACACCCCGCCTCCCCATTAAATGAACAACCATCAACAACAGTTATACCTGACTAACTGCCGTTGATGGTTATTATTCGCAAAACAAAAAGCAGTTATTTCAGAGATGTCACCGTCACGAATGTGGCCGGATCTATTTCAACTGCAGCCTGTTCCTTGTCCTTATTTTCTTCTTCCTTTGCCCCGAAGCGGATCGTATTACGAGGACCTAATCCACTTGCCTCAATATCCTCGGTGACTCGAGGAGGAAGCTCTACATCGCCCTCAATCGAATACCCTTGCGACAACAAGTATTCGACCAATCCCATCGCTATAGGCTCATTGATGTCCATCTGGTCATGAACAAAGTTCGGAGTTCCGAAAACGCCTTGGCGCGACTTCAGTTCTGGCGTATCTTCTGCAAACGCCTCGGCTGCTGCAAACCGGGCCATATATTTTGGGTCACCGCCTGCATACATGCCATTGACAAAGATAACGGCGCCACTCCCACGAGCCGCACCAACTCTCAGATGCGATTTACCGCCAACCGTGTTGAAGAACCCATAGATGAATCCCGTACCCTCGTTATTCATCCAGAGGTCAGTGGGCGAACCCCCATTAACTGTAATTTCCAAGGGATCAGGGAGTCCGAAGGCATCTGAACCGACCATGAACTCTCCACCGAACGTCATCGACTTTCCAATGACATTGACTGAAGCATCGGTTCCGTCAATGATCAATCCCTGAGCAGTCAATGATACTGTGTCTAGACCTGCGTCAACAAGGTCCACGGTCATATCATCCCCCGACGTCACCGTGATCGGACCGTTGAACGTGTGCACATGTGTTAGTGTGACCGCGTCAAGTTCGCTGATATTGACCGGGCCCGTGCCCGTCACGTCCACGACCAAGCTGTTCGCCCTCGTGTCCAGCGTCCACGTGCCCCCTATCTCGCCGACCCCGGTTGCCGCCGTCAGCGTCAACACGTCGCCCGTCACGTCCGTCACATCGTCATTCACGTTATCCAGGATTGAACCGAGAGTCGAGGTCATCGTCACGTCGCCAGCCGTCGTCCCAGCGTTCACCGTCCCGACGACGATGTTGCCCGAGCTCGCCGTCAGAGTGATGTCGTTCGCGTCGGAGTCCGTCAGGCTTGCCACGTCGATCGCCGTGATCTGCCCGCCAGCCGTCACCGTAATCGGTCCGTTCGCCGTGTCCACGTCCGTTAGAATAATTGCATTCTTGTCGTTCAGAACGATTTCTCCACCAACTATTGAAAGGGCATGAGCATAGACGTTCCCTTGGAAATCGTTGTCTGCATTGTCAAGCGTGATCGCCGTGCCCACAAGAACCGCATCGCCAGCCACCGTCAGGCTCGCGCCCGTATCGTCCGTGATCGTCCCTACGCTGGTCAGCGCCAGGCTACCGGCTGTCGAGACTCCCGTCAGGACCGTGTCGCTATCCTCGCTGATCGCCACCGCGCCCGCGGAGTTGAACGTCAGCGTGCCGGCGTTGAAGGTCCCGCCGCCCAGGCTGATCGACGTGCCGTTGACGTCGGCCAGGCCGGTCACGTCGACGCTGGTCGCGCCCGCGTCGGAGATGGCTGCTGTGGAGTCGAGGTTCGCGCTGCCAGCCGTGTTCACGCCGACGATGTCCATCGAGGAGTCTTCGCTGATCACCACCGCGCCCGCGGAGTTGAACGTCAGCGTGCCCGCGTTGAAGGTCCCGCCGCCCAGGGCGATCGAGGTTCCGTTGACGTCGG
>CAJBSZ010000204.1 GCA_903958395.1 uncultured bacterium
GGACCGACCAGGGCGGGCGGACGATTGGTTATCATTCGACGATCGTGCCGCTGGACCAGACCGGCCGGCTGTTATCGATCGGCGGAAGACCGACCGACATCAACGGCTACATGCCCCAGAACATCTCCACGGACTGGGGCGTAACCTGGCAGGCGGCGACCCAGAGTCCATTCCCGCGGGTGGGTGGGAACCAGCGTCCGAGCATGTGTCGGCTCGCCAGCGGCAAGCTGGTCATGGTCGGCGATATCGTCAGGAACGATATTCTCACGTCGCCCGCCGACTGGCCACGCGGGAAAGCGCCGTATGTGGCGTTGTCAGCCGACAACGGCAAGACCTGGCACTTCAAGTCGATCCCCGTGGCGCTCAATCACGAAAAGCCACAACCTTACAAGACGCTGGGGTATGCGACCGTGCGCCAGGCGCCCAACGGCCTGATCCATGTGCTGGCGACCATGACGCATCCCTGTCTGCACTACGAATTCAACGAAGCGTGGGTTTATTCGAAGGACGGAGACATCGCCCCGAAGAGCGGCGGCGGCCGGATCCAGACATATAGCGAGAACTATCCCGGCGGCCGGCCAAAGGCGACTTGGAGCGCGCGCATCTGCCCGAACGGCCGCTACCTCCTGGACGGCGTGGAGACCCACTACTACGAGAACGGCAGGAAACAGTGGGCGGTGACCTGGGCGAGCGGCCGGCGTAAGGGCGAGGAAACCTTGTGGGCGTCGAACGGCGAGAAGTTCTGGAGCTGGAATCACGACCTGACCAACAACGTCAGCACCTGGACGCACTGGTGGAGCAACGGGCAAAAGCGGCTGGAATCGCAATGGGACACGAATCCCACGGCGCGCGATCTTCCTACCCGCCATTTCCGCGGACTGGTGGCCAACGGCACGGCGCGGCATTGGGATCCGACCGGCCGGGAGGTGGCCATCTACACGTTTGTGAACGGGGATGAGCCCGATTTTCCTGAGAGCGACCTTCTGCGCTTCACCAAAATCCATGCTCCTCCGGCCATTGTGCAAATCCAGCCTGCCGGCAACGCTTCTGATCTTCTCCGTCTGCCGCCCGACTCTTACAACCGTCAGCAAGAGAATGCCTTTGGCGGGGATGCCGATCTGCAGGCCGGCTTCCGCCTGGCCTGGAAGAAGGAGGGGCTCGAGCTTCAGGGCGAGGTGACGGACGACGTCTTCCATCAAACCGAACGCAACGAGAAGACCTGGATGGGCGACAGCGTGCAATTCGCCGTTCAGGTTCTTGGCCGGAAGGATTTGGACGAAAGACGTGCCGCCGAACTGGCGTTGGCGCTGACTCCGGACGGGCCTCAGGTCTGGTGTCACAGCGCACAGTCGTCCCGCCTCAGTGTCGGCGCCGTGGGCGGCACCCCCCTGGCCGTTCAGCGTAACGGTGTCCAGACCTCCTACCGCTTTTTCCTGACGGCAGCGCAACTCGGTCTGGCCGAACTGCGCCCCGACATGGTCCTTGGCTTCGCCATGCTGGTGAATGACAACGACGGCAAGGGACGCAAGGGCTTTCTGCAGTGGGGCGCCGGAATGGCGACCGGCATGGAACCGTTGAAGTACAACTGGCTGGTCTTGGCCGCCGGCACCCCGCCGGCGCCCGACACCAAGAGCCGGGAGGATAACCCGTTCCAACAGGCGGCGGAGTATCAGGTCCCGGAGGTAGGCATGGAGTTTGTGTGGGTTTCGGCACTGGGGTTGTATGTCGGGAAGTACGAGGTGACGAACGGGGAGTACCGGAAGATGAAGCCGGATCATGACAATAAGGACTTCAAAGGAAAGAGCCTGAACGGCGACCGCCAGCCAGTGGTCTATGTGAACTTCGACGAGGCGAAGGCGTATGCGGTCTGGATGACGGAGCGCGAACAGAAGGCAGGTCGTCTGAAGGCGGGCTGGCAGTACCGGCTGCCGACGGAATCGGAATGGCAGGCGTTTGCCCAGTGCGGGGATGGCCGTGAATATCCCTGGGGGAACGGCATGCCGCCGAAGTACGGGAACTATCATGGAACCGAAGGCGCCGGGGTTTGGAACAAGATTCAAGACAAGAAGATGGACGGCTCCCCCGTCTACACCGACGGTTTTCCTGTAACCTGCCCGGTGGAGACGAGCGGGAAGAACGACTGGGGTCTGTATGGAGTTGGCGGCAATGTGTGGGAATGCGCTTCCGATTACGCCGGCCATTTTGGGGCCTGGCGCGGCGGCTCGTGGTACAGCAGCAATCCCCGCGGACTGAGGGCGGACTACCGCATCCTTTTCAGTGGTTCGAGTCGCGATGACCTCAGCGGATTCCGGCTCGTGCTGGGTGCGCGCTAAGGACAATGCTCATCAGCGTTCCTCTGGAAAAGAGGTAGGCGGGGCAGGGAGCCAAGAGATTATTATGGATCGGAGAAAGGATATAGGACATGAATCAGGAATGTTTTTCTTTGCCTGAAAAGCTCAAAGCGCATGAGGCGTTTTGGGAGGGAGTCGGGCCCGGCTTGATATTGATTCCGCCCGGTAGGCAGGAGTTGTACGATTTGCAAAACTACATTGACCGCTTTGGCAATCCGGAGCGGATGTGGGCCGCCGAGATGGAACGTGCCAGCCGTGTCATCGGTCAGATCACGGATGGCATACCAACGGTGCGTCCCAATCTCGGGGTGATTTTCGTGCCTGCCATCGCCGGGCAATCCTATGAACTCGCGGAGGGCGCCATGCCGTGGCCGGGGCCGCCTCTGGGACAGGAGGACATTCGCGCGATCCGGCATATGGATATCGTCCATCGGCCGCTGATGGATTTGGCTGCACGTTTCTACCAGTTCCATGGCGCTTCCGGGCGAAAAGACGTCGTGGCCTATCATCCCGACACCCAGGGAGTTTTCGATATTGCCCACCTCTTGGCCGGTGATGATATTCTCTATGATCTTGCGGATGACAGCCGGGCCGATTGGATTACGGAATTGATGGATATCTGCCTTGATCTGTATGTGAACGTGACCCGGCATGTGAAGTTGCTCCTGAACGAAGAACCTCACACCATGATTCATGGACATGGCACCTGCCAGGGTGTCTATTTCCCCCATGCCGGCGTGCGCTTGTCCGAGGATACGGCGGTTCTGCTTTCGCCGGCAATGATCGAGCGCGTGGTATTGCCGACTGTCCGGCACACGGGTGAACTGTTTGGCGGTATTTTTGTCCATTTCTGCGGGAAACACCAAGGCTTGCTGCGACTTCTTTGCAGCCAGCAGGAAGTCAAGGCGATCGACCTGGGCAACCCGGAGAGCTATGACATGCATCAGGTTCTGGAGCTTTGCGCGGAAACCGGGACAGTGCTCTATAGCAGGGTGCCTGCCCTGTCCGGGGAATCCTGGCAGTCCTATATCCGGCGCCTGGGGCTCTGGGTTCAGGAAACCGGCGCTAGGGTGATTCTGAGGCCCACGGTTTTTCCTGAGACACTGGATGAATGCGCCGCCATGCGTGCGATGTGGCAGGAGGCAACCTGCCTGTGAATACGCAATTACCGATGATCGATCTGGGAGTGTTGATTCTTTATTTGGCAAGTACTGTGGTATTGGGATTGTGGGTTGGACGCAAGAGCCGGTGTCCGGAGGAGTTCATGGCTGCCGGACGCCGTATCCCGGGCTGGGCCGTCGGCTTGTCGCTTTTCGGCACCTACGTGAGTAGCATCAGTTTTCTGGCGTTGCCCAGTAAGGCCTATTCCAGCAATTGGAACGCATTTGTCTTCAGCCTGTCAATCCCCTTGACTACCTGGATTGCCGTCAAATACTTCGTTCCGTTCTATCGACGGTCAACGGCCTTGTCCTCATATGAACACCTGGAATACCGTTTTGGGCCGTGGGCACGCATCTATGCGGTCGCCTGCTATCTGATGACGCAAATCGCCAGGATGGGGGCGATTATGTATTTGCTGGCCCTGGCTTTGGCCCCCTTGACAGGCTGGTCCGTGCCGATCGTTATCCTGGTCACCGGCCTTCTGGTGAGTGTATATACCCTTTTTGGCGGTATGGAAGCGGTGATCTGGACGGATGTATTACAGAGCATCGTCTTTATTGTCGGCGCCATCAGTTGCGTCGTGGTCATCATGCTGGGCATGCCCGCGGGCATTTCCCAGTTTGTCACCATTGCCGCCGATAACCACAAATTCAGCTTGGGAAGTTTCGGTTCGAATTTTGGGGAATCGACCTTTTGGGTGGTACTGCTCTACGGGATCGTCATGAACCTGCAAAATTTCGGTATCGACCAAAGTTATGTGCAGCGTTACCAAACGGCAAAGACAGATGAAGCTGCCGCCCGCAGTGTCTGGCTGGGCGCCTTGCTCTATCTGCCGATTTCTGCAGTCTTCTTTCTTATCGGGACGGGGCTGTTTTGCTATTACACGGCACAACCGGAACTGCTGCCGGCCGCCGTTGCCGCCAAAGCGGATGCAGTATTTCCCCATTTCATCGTCACACGCCTGCCAATGGGTCTGGCGGGCCTGGTGATCGCGGCGATTTTTGCGGCTGCACAATCGACGATCTCCAGCAGCATCAACTGCTCGGCAACCCTGGTCCTCTGTGACATTTACAGGCGCTATTTCCGCCCCGATGCCTCCGAGCGCCGCTCGCTGGTGGTTCTCTGGATTGCCAGTCTTGTCTTTGGAGTGGCAGGCACCGGCGCGGCACTGGCCATGCTCCACATCAAAAGCGCTTTGGATGCCTGGTGGACGTTGTCCGGTATTTTCAGCGGCGGCATGTTAGGGCTGTTTTTGCTGGGGTTCATTTCCCGGCGTGCGGGCAATCCTGCGGCTGTAACGGGAGTCATTATCGGTGTTCTCTGTATCTGTTGGATGACATTTTCATCGAAGTTCACCGGAGCCTGGATCGACTTTCGCAGCCCGTTTCACAGTTTCATGACCGTTGTCGTCGGCACCTTGGTGATTCTATTGACCGGCCTGACGCTCAGTTCCAACCGGTATTTCTCCGCCCGGAAAACGGATGGTCCGCTGCTTAAACCAACAACCAACAAAGTGAGGTAAATCCAATGCGAACTCAAAATCACAACGTGAACATGATCGAGGGCATTGTGCCGCCAATGCTCACCCCGATGCTCGACCGTGATACCCTCGATATTGCCGGTCTGGAGCGACTCGTCGAGCATATCATTGCCGGTGGCGTTCACGGGCTCTTTATTCTGGGCACTACGGGTGAAGCGCCCAGTCTCAGCTACAAATTACGGCGTGAGTTGATCGAGCGCGTCTGCCGCCTGGTAGCGGGTCGCGTTCCCGTGCTTGCGGGGGTTACGGACACCTCGTTTGTGGAATCGCTGGCCATGGCCGGGCATGCCGCCGACCATGGTGTGGATGCCGTAGTTCTGGCGCCGCCCTACTATTTTCCCGCAGGCCAACCCGAGTTGGGCGAGTATATGCACCATCTGGTCGATGCTTGTCCTCTGCCTGTCTTCCTCTACAATATGCCATCCATGACCAAGTTGGTCATCGAACCCGAGACCGTGCGGCATTTGATGGGCTTGGAGAATATCATTGGCATCAAGGATAGCTCCGGTGATCTCGCCTATTTTCGGGAACTGTTGGCATTAGCCCGAGATCAACGACCCGACTGGCGGATTCTGATCGGGCCGGAGGCGTTGCTGGCTGAAGCCACCGTGGCCGGCGGGCACGGCGGGGTCAGCGGAGGGGCCAACCTCCATCCCCGTTTGTTCGTAGAGCTTTATGACGCGGTACGCCAAGGCGATGCGTTGCGAAGTTCGCAGTTGCAACAACAGGTTTTGGCTCTGGGCCGTATATACACGGTCGGCAACTATTCATCGGCCATCATCAAAGGTCTGAAATGCTCCTTGATGCTGCTGGGAATCTGCAATGATTTCATGGCCGAGCCATTTCACCGGTTCCGTCAATCGGAACGCGACCGGGTTCAGGCCTTGCTGGAAGAAATGGGTTTGCGGTTCGCAACCTGCATGAGCCAGCAAGCCTTGAACTGCTCCATCCGGCCTGCCGCCGGGCGGGGGCGTGACTGACACCTGAAACCTTCCTTATGTACCGGTTTCCGGCTTCGGCCGTCGGCCGGGAACCGGAACAACTTCACGGAGAACTGATTATGGATTTGATTCGCGACACGTGGATTCTGACGTAGGGCGTAATTCTTCAATTTGAAGCCCCAAGTACGGGGCGGGTTAACAATTTAATCAGGAGGACAGGAACATGGCGGTCAAGATTGCAATCATCGGGGCGGGGAGTATCGGGTTTACACGGGGACTCATGAAGGACATCCTTGCGGTGCCGGAGTTGAGGGATGCCGAGTTCAGGTTCACGGATATCAATCCCCGGAATCTGGACATGATCACCCAGCTTGCCCGTCGGGACATCAAGGCGAACAAACTGCCTGCCCGGATCGTGGCGACGACCAGCAGGCGGAAGGCGCTTGAAGGCGCGGAGTTCGTGGTCAACACCACTCGTATCGGCGGCCTGGAGGCCTTCAGGCTCGATGTGGATATTCCTCTCAAGTACGGGGTCGACCAGTGCGTCGGAGATACGCTGTGCACCGGCGGCGTGATGTACGGGCAGCGCAACATCCCCCAGATCCTGGCCTTCTGCAAGGACATCCGGGAGGTGGCCGCCCCGGGATGCCTGTTCCTGAATTACGCCAATCCCAACGCCATGAACACCTGGGCAGCCATCCAGTATGGCGGGGTTCCCACGCTCGGGCTCTGTCACGGCGTGCAGGGCGGGCATTGGCAGATCACCGAGGTGATCAAGCTGCTCGTGAATGGTGATCGCAAGCCCGGCCAGAAAGGGTATGTCAACATCACACCCAGGGATGTGGATATCATCTGCGCCGGTATCAACCACCAGACCTGGTATACCCAGGTACGTTACCAGGGGGAGGATTGGACCGGGCGGCTTCTGGAAGGGTTTGAGAAACATCCCGCCTTCAGCCAGTCGGAGAAGGTCCGCATTGATATCCTCCGGCGCTTCGGCTACTACACCACGGAGTCGAACGGCCATGTCTCGGAATACCTGGCCTGGTACCGGAAGCGCCCGGCGGAGCTGGGCAAGTGGATCAGCATGGACAGTTGGATCAATGGCGAGACGGGCGGGTACCTGCGCGTCTGCACCGAGGGGCGCAACTGGTTTGAGACCGATTTCCCCAACTGGATGAAGGGCAAGCCTGAGGTGTTTTCCAGCGCGACCCGGGGGCATGAGCACTGCAGCTATATCATTGAGTCGCTCAAGACCGGCCGTGTCTACCGCGGCCACTTCAACCTCGTCAACAAGGAGTGTATCACCAATCTGCCGGACGACGCAATTGTGGAGGTGCCGGCCTATGTTGACGGGAACGGGATCAGCGTTCCCAGGGTCGGCGATCTGCCGCTCGGGTGCGCGGCCATCTGCAATGCCTCCATCAGCGTGCAGCGCCTGGCGGTGGAAGCCGCGGTGAACGGGGATGTGATGCTGTTGAAGCAGGCGGTGATGATGGATCCCCTGACCTCGGCTGTCTGCAACCCGCCCGAGATTTCCCAGATGGTGGACGAGATGCTGGTGGCGCAGGCCCGCTGGCTTCCGCAATACCGGAAGGCGATTCCGGCGGCCAGGGCCCGGTTTGCCTCCGAGGAGAAGCTTGGAGTCCATAGCATGGAAGGGGCGGCCCGCGTTAAGACCAAGACCGTGGCGGAGATGAAGCAGAACGCCGAAGCCGCCCGCCGCAATGCCGGGGCCGCCGACAAGGCCATGGCCCAGCGGAAGCAGGCTGCAGCGCGACGGCGCAGCTCCGCGGAGGACTGAAGACGCAGGTTCAGGGCGTTTTTGTAAAGCGTCGAGGGAGCTTGGACGGAGAGGAAATATCCATAAGAGACAGACCTATGAAACATAACCAGAAATCGAATAATGCACCGCGAAATTTGAAACGAAAAACCATGGGAATCGCCTCGGTTTTCACCAGCGGCATGGTGCTGCAACAGGGAGTTGCCGTGCCTGTATGGGGGACAGCCATCCCGGGGCGCAAGGTAACGGTGCGGTTTGCAGAGCAGGAAAAGGCTTCTATTACAGACACGGAGGGCAGGTGGAAAGTAATGCTTGATTCCCTGACTGCCTGCGCTGATCCCCGCACACTTCAAATTTCGTCAACACATAACCAGCAACCTATAACCCTCCACGATGTCCTCGTCGGCGAGGTGTGGGTTTGTTCCGGGCAGTCCAACATGCAATGGCCGGTCGCAGGTAGCAATCGCGGTGCGGAGGAGGTCCGGGCTGCCAACTTTCCTGAAATCCGTCTATTTACCGTGCCCAACGTGCCTTCCGGGGAACCAGAGTCCAATATTGCCGGAGCGGCTTGGTCTGTGTGCTCGCCTGACACGATATCGCCCTTCTCGGCTGTCGCCTATTTCTTCGGACGTGAGTTGCACAGGCGGCTCAAGGTTCCCATCGGCCTTATTAATACTTCCTGGGGTGGAACGGTTGCGGAGGCATGGACAAGCTGGGGCACGCTGTCGGGAGATCCGTCACTTCGCGGGATTGTGGAGAACTTCGAGCGCGATCTGCCTCGGTTGGCTCAACGTCGCGAGGCGTGGAGCAGGGATTTCAAAGCGCTTGAGGAGCAGATCAGCGACAAGGGAAATACCAAGTATAGCGAAGGTTGGGCGGGCCCGGCTGAGCCGGATGGCAATTGGGCCGATATGGAACTGCCGGGTATCTGGCAGGGCAAGGGTCTCAACTTTAGTGGCATTCTCTGGTTCAGGAAGACCATCGAGATCCCGGCAGGTTGGGCGGGCAAGGATTTAAACTTGGCAATTGGCGCAACGGATAAGAGCGACACCACCTATTTCAACAACGAGCAGGTCGGCAGTGTCACCATGGCCGATCGTCTGGACTCGTGGTCATTGCTGAGGACCTACACGGTGCCGGGCAAGCTGGTCAGAGCCGGGCGGAATGTCATTGCCGTGCGGGTCCATAGCGATAAATACGCGGGCGGCATGACGGGGCCTGAGGACGTCATGAAGGTGTTCTGTCCGGCATGTGGTGGGGATCCGGTTATTTCTCTCGCTGGAACATGGCGTTATGCGGTCGAGGAGAATTACGGGCTTGTTCAGATCCCCGTCGAACCGGTGGGGCCGGGTCACCAGAACGCGCCCAGCGCCCTGTTCAACGGCATGATTGCTCCGCTTCTGCCTTATGCCATCCGGGGCGCCATCTGGTATCAGGGCGAGTCGAATGCCGATCGCGCCAGGCAATACCAGACGCTCTTTCCCCTCATGATACGCGACTGGCGCAGGGCCTGGGGGCAGGGCGACTTCAGTTTCTATTTTGTGCAGTTGGCCAACTACATGGCGCAGCAGGCGCAACCTTCTGAAAGCCAGTGGGCCGAGCTTCGCGAAGCGCAGACCATGGCCTTGGCGCTGCCGAATACCGGCATGGCGGTCGCCATTGACATCGGGGATGCAGGCGACATCCATCCCGGGAATAAGCAGGACGTCGGATTGCGATTGGCGTTTAATGCCCTGAATCAAACCTACGGACTGCGCGAGGTGATGCCCTGTGGCCCGCTTTTCCGGTTGGTGAGCCGCGACGGAGCATCCCTGCGGCTTTCATTTGATTTTGTGGGGCGGGGGCTGGTCTGCCGGGGCGAGGCGCTGCAGGGATTCGCCATAGCTGGCGAGGATGGCCGGTTTGTGTGGGCAACGGCAACCATCGAGAATGAACAGGTGGTGGTCTCCAGTCCCGGGGTGTCCCATCCCAAAGTCGTGCGATATGCGTGGGCGGACAATCCTGTGGCCAGCCTGTACAACAGGGATGGTTTGCCCGCGTCACCGTTCCGAACCGATGTAATGTGATTGATAAAAACCAGATCAAAAGGAATGACAACGAACGCCTGAAGGACACCGGACTGCGTTGTGTGACCACCTCACTACTGTCCGGTTGTTGAATCGTGAATGTTGCGTAACTTTCTGAAAATCATAATGTTGCGATCTGAAATCCATTTCATCGATTTGAAGCCCAGTCGCTCATTTTGTGAGAATTTCGCCTCCCAAACAGGAGAGGTGATTGATGAACGCAGGACGAACGGTGTTTTCCCAATTGATGGAGCATATCTCCATCGACGATTTCAGGAGTTGCGTCAGTCGATACGACGGGCACTTCAAAGTTCAGAACTTTTCGTGCTGGGATCAATATCTCGCGATGGCCTTTGCGCAGCTGACCTATCGCGAAGGGCTGCGGGATATCGAGGCCTGCCTCAAGTCCCAGCAGCAGAAACTTTACCACATGGGATTTCGGTCGCGTGTTTGTCGCAGCACGCTGGCAGATGCGAACGAAATTCGGAATTGGCGTATTTACGCCGACTTTGCCCAGCAACTGATTCACACGGCCAGAGCGTTGTATGGCGGGGACGAGTTCGGCGTGGAACTCGACGAAACCGTTTACGCGCTGGATTCCACGACGATCAACTTGTGTCTTTCGGTTTTTCCGTGGGCGAAATTTCGCCAACACAAAGGCGCGGTCAAAGTTCACACCCTGCTGGACCTGCGCGGGCCGATTCCCTCGTTTATCCGCATTACCAGCGGGAAAATCCACGATGTGAACATCCTCGACGAGATCTGTCCCGAGCCTGGCGCCTTTTATGTCATGGATCGCGCGTATCTCGATTTCACCCGTCTGTTTCGTCTTCATCAAAATCTATCCTTCTTCGTCATCCGACCAAAATCCAACTTCGATTTCCGTCGCGTTTATTCCCATGCCTGCGACAAAACCACTGGGGTGCGTTGCGACCAGACCATCAGCCTGGAGGGCTACTACCCCAAACTCGCCTACCCGGAACATCTGCGTCGCATCAAATATTTAGACATCGCGACTGGGCGCCGACTGACGTTCATAACCAACAATTTCGCCCTGCCTGCTCCAGTTATCGCCCAGCTCTATCGATGCCGCTGGCACGTCGAACTCTTCTTCAAATGGATCAAGCAACATCTGCGCATCAAGAAGTTCTACGGGACCTCCGAGAACGCAGTCAAAACTCAAATCTGGATAGCCGTGTCGATCTATGTGCTGGTGGCCATTGTCAAGAAGCGCCTAAAGCTCGATGCCTCCCTCTACACAATTTTACAGATTATCAGTGTTAACCTTTTTCAGAAAACCCCTCTTACGCAACTACTTATGGATAGCGATAACCAAAACGAAGATTCTTTAACTTCGAAACAGCTGCAATTATTGGCTTTTTGACCGGACACTAGTGACTTTGCATATCAAACCATTCTGAACAAAAACAATATAGGCGTTGCAAGCGGTGGGTAAGCCAGCCTTGGCATTGGATCCGAGTGTAAGCATTTCATTCTTTTTGACAGCCTTCTGAAAAAGAGTCATCTTCACCCCTGCCACACTCATAGACCAGGAAGTTGCCTTGTAACCGGCCGAGAGCCAACCGGGCCTGCGAAGACGGTCATCGTGGGCAATGGTGAGGACGCCGTCTTGCTTGACAGCAAACCCGATCAAATCGACTGCGCTGTATAGCTTGTCCGCAGATGGCAACTGGAGATAGTCCGCCCCTTCCAGAAACCCGGGGAGTCCCTCAAACTTGATGTCGCTGTCGGAATAGGCCGGCTGGCCGTTGGAGGCCCCCCGCCGGACAACCGCCCCGCCGGTGGGTCCTGAATATGAAAATTCCCGAATAAAGGCTCCATCTGCCGCGAAGTTCGATGACTGCCCCGAAACCGGCTCCGGAATGACCGTCTGTGTTGGCAGAATCAATGCCTTTTGACCCGGTACAGGCGAGGCCCCGGCCAAAGTCCCATTGA
>CAJBSZ010000205.1 GCA_903958395.1 uncultured bacterium
CCGTCGCAGTGCCATCAAGAAAGAGTACCGGTATTTTATCTGGAACGCCCCCGTGATGGATCCCACCCGGCGGTTCTATGCCACATCGGTCTACCGGCCGCTCAATGTAAAGGCGATGCAGGCGGCGGCGAGGCTTCTAGTCGGAAGGCATGATTTCGCCGCTTTTACTGCGAATCCAAACCGTGTTGTGGAAAGCACCGTCCGGGAGGTGTTTTCCCTGTCCGTCCGGCGGACCGGAAACCTGATCCTCATCCGAGCCTCCAGCGAAGGCTTCCTCTACAAGATGGTGCGGAGCCTGACCGGGCTTTTGCTCAGGGTAGGGGAGGGTGCCGTCACCCTCGATGAGGTACGTGAAATCCTTGCCTCGAAAATTCGTACCGCCCGCGTTCCCACCGCGCCGCCCGAGGGACTTTTTCTCTGGCGCGTGTGGTACTGAAGATGCGGATGAAAACGCGCCCGGTATAACATTGACCGGTTTTGTTTTACGGATAGACTATGGGGAATCTGTGAGGGTTTTATGCGATATTTAACAAGTATTTTTCTATGTTTGGTGATCATCGGGGGACTGTTTGCCTGCGCGTCCTGCGCGGAGAAGAAACCCGTCAGCTATTTTCTGATTTCCCCGGCCGTCGGGGCGAGTGCGATTTCCGAGGCGGATCGCGATAAGCTTTGTGCGACGCTGGATGCCGTGGCTCTCGGTTGCAAGATGGCTAAATTCAAGGCCGGTCAGCCAGGCATTATCCGCTATTATCAGCCGAATGCCGATTATGAGATTGGATTCTACGCCAAGCGAGAAATCAACTGCATGAAGGTTTTCGCTTTGCCGATGACGCCCTCTGTCCAGTATCAGGATTACTTCAAAACCTTTCGTCAGGATCTCGCGAATGCTCTGACAACAGCGTTCCCGGGACGGGTAAAACTGGCTCAGTAATAGGAGAAATAACGATGAATGTTCTGCATGTGATTGCCAATCCGAAACCGCTCGCAGAAGCCCATTCCAAACAGTTGGCCACGGCGTTTTTTGCGACGTTGAAGGCGAAACAACCCGGAAGTCAGGTGACTGAATTGGATTTGTACGCCAATCCGCCTCCCTTCTATGACTACGAGACCTACCGTCATTTCTGGTATCCGGTGTTCGATGCGGCCTACAAGGCGAGTGAGAAAGAGCTGGCGGCCGCGCAATACGCCAGGAAGCAATGTGGGGTATTCAACCAGGCAGATGTTCTGGTGATCACGACCCCCATGTGGAATTTCGGCATGCCGGCGATTCTGAAGGCCTGGCTGGATCAGGTCCTGATGCCGAATGTGACTTTTACGATTGGCGGGAGCGGAGTCAAGGGGTTGCATCACATTCGCAAGGTTGTGGTGTTGGTGTCATCAGGTGGCACCTATGAACCCGGTGATCCCCGTGACGGGATTCGCAACGGGCTCAAAGCGGCCTTCGGATTCGTTGGAATTACAGACATTGACGTAGCCTGGTCGCAAGGCCAGAACCCCATCTTTTTCAAAGATTCCGCCGAACGACACAAACGGGCGGTCTGGGACGCCATGCAGTTAGGCGAAGCCGTCGCCCTGCTTTAAGGGGCAG
>CAJBSZ010000206.1 GCA_903958395.1 uncultured bacterium
AAGTATGTTTTGTCCGCGGGCGAGAAGGATCCGCCCTCGTATCCCTGAGAGGTTAGGTCGCTGCCGGGTACAACTCGCATACCATCGGTGGACGTCCCTAGGATACGGATGTCGTCAATGTTCCACCCCGAATACGTATACGAGGTGTCTGTCATCCCCATCAGCCAGCGAAGATAAACGGTGCGTTGGCCCGATGCGGACGGAAGACTGTAGGCACAATTTTCCCAGGACGTGTCTTGGAAGGACACGTCGCTATTTTCCCAAACATTACTCCAGTCCGTCCCGTCAATACTGACCTGAACCGTCGCGTGATCGTACATCGCTCTTTCCACGCCGAGCCACCGCTGGAAGGAAAGCTGAATATTATCGTATTGCGAGCAGTCTATGGCGAGGGTTGTGAGGGCGTAAGCCGGCATATTGTTCGAATATGCCCCCGATAAATTGTATCCGTAAACCTTTGTCCCGGTGGCTCCGGCTGAGGGATCGTTTTCAAGTCCGAGTGGCGTCCCGTAAGCCCACTGCCCTTCGGTAGTCCAGCCTGGATCAGTGTCTAGATTAAACTCGTAGACCACTGGCGGCTGCACCTGCAGGGTGACAGCCCGGATTTCGGAAACCGTAGATGCGGTGTTCGTGAAGACCAGCGTGTCCGCGTAGGTTCCGATAGGCACTCCAGCCGCCACACCGTTAGGTGTGACCGTCACCGTCTGCGACCCGAATGCAGGGATGGAGCCGCTCTCGGGCGAGACGCTCACCCATGTTGGCAGGTGGTTCACGCCCCAGCCCGTAGCAGACGGACTGGCGTTCATGAGTGTGAAGGTAAAGGTCGCGGGAGAGAACGGGCCTCCCTCAAAACCGGAAAAGGTAGGGTCGTTCTGCGGCGTGACTGTCACCGCCTGTATACCCACGGCATCCCACGCCTCGCTCACGGAGCTTGTCCAGGCCGGGTTCAGATCCTGGGCGGCCGACAGCCACGCACTCCGCGCCGAGGGGTAGTCGGTGTGGTCTGTGCAGTAGACTGTCAGCGCCCGGTACGCCACCTGCTCGGCGTTCGTAATCCCGATTCCTGTCACGCTATAGGCGAGGCCGTCGTTTGTTCCGCTTCCGCCTTCGCAGAGCAGATAGAAGAAAAGATTCTGAACGCCCGAGTTATAATGAACGCCTCCATTGTCGCCTGTGCCGTAATACCAGTACGTTCCTTGGTATCGGGTCGGCTGCTCGTTGCCTGCACCGACCGTGGCGGAGTTGGCCGGATTCCGGAGGTCGCGCAGCGCGGTCGACTCCAGCCAACTGTCCTCACCGCAAAGCCAATCGGCTTGTCCGGGAGTCCGGGCTGGATAGCTCGCGCGGTCGTCCCTCTGGCTGAAGAACTCGACGCAACTGCCGAAGATGTCGGAAAAGGATTCGTTGAGGGCGCCCGACTCACTGTAATAAATGAGGTTAGCCGAGTACTCCGTCACCGCATGGGTAAATTCATGTCCGGCGATATCGAGCACTGCCAGACTGTTCGCAGACACACCGTTTCCGTCACCAAAGTAAAAGGCGCTGCCGTCCCAATAGGCGTTCACATAATCAACACCCGCGTGCACGTTCGCGCGGGCGAAGGCCCCCGCCCCGTCAAAGCTGTTCAACCCATGCGCCTGGCTAAAGTACCGCTGGATCTGTTCGAAGCCGCTCGCAATCGACATCTCCGCACAATCCGATGTGCCCCAGTCGGCTGTCGTGCGGTAGGCGTAGGTATTGAAATCAGGATAGCCGTTGGTCGCAACATTGTAGA